>CAYPOX010000005.1:0-50611 GCA_964412525.1 uncultured Caulobacterales bacterium | reverse complement strand
GGAGACCACTGGATGATGTCGATCTTCTCGCCTTGAAGCTCATTCACCACGGCTTGCACGCGGGAGCCGCGCATGCCGACGCAGG
This sequence comes from uncultured Caulobacterales bacterium, assembly GCA_964412525.1. Classification (GTDB taxonomy): domain Bacteria; phylum Pseudomonadota; class Alphaproteobacteria; order Caulobacterales; family CAYPOX01; genus CAYPOX01. Next base: position 50,526 of record CAYPOX010000005.1, on the reverse strand, counting down.
CGCCGACCGGATCGATCGAGGGATCATGGCTCATGACGCCGATCTTCGCGCGGCTTCCAGGATCCCGAGCGACCGCTTTAATCTCGACCGCGCCTTCATAGACCTCCGGCACTTCCTGGGCGAACAGGCGCTCCATAAAGAGCGGGTGGGCGCGCGACAGAAAAATTTGCGGGCCGCGCTGTTCACGCCGGACGTCCATCACATAGGCGCGCACCCGGTCGCCCGGACGGAACGCCTCGCGGGGGATGCTCTGGTCGCGGCGGATCACGCCCTCGCCCCGGCCGATGTCCACGATGACGTTGCCATACTCGACCCGTTTCACGAGGCCATGAATGATCTCGCCGATCCGGTCTTTGTACTCTTCAAACTGGCGGTCGCGCTCAGCCTCGCGCACGCGCTGCATGATGACCTGTTTGGCCGTCTGCGCCGAGACCCGCCCGAATTCGATCGGCGGCAACGCTTCCGCGATGTAGCCGCCCGCCTCGCCCTCAAAGCCGCGGTCCCGCGCCTCCTCAAGCGTGATCTGCGTGACCTCGTCTTCAATGTCCTCAAGCGTCGCCACCACATGGATGCGCCGCTCGGTATGGCTCTCGCCCGTTTTCGGGTCGATCAGAACGTGGATGTCGTGTTCCTGCCCATAGCGTTGCCGGGCGGCCCGGGCCATGGCTTCCTCCATAGCTCCGATCACGATCTCGCGCTCGATGTTCTTTTCGCGCGCGACCGCGTCGGCGATTTGGATCAGTTCCAGGCGATTGGCGCTGATGGCCATCGTTCATTTCCCTCTTTTCGTCGCAGGCGCTTCGGCGCCTCGGTTGGTCAAGCCGGCGCGGATCACGACGCCTCGCCTTTCGCCGCCCGCAAATCCGCGCGCAAGACGTCCTCATCGATCATCAACTTGGCGCCGGCGAGTTCGGTCAAAGGCAAGGCTTTCAAGCCGAAATCCGCGCCCTCAATCAGAACGTCGCCGGCTTCGTCGCGCCCCTTCAACACGCCTTTGAAACGTTTGCGGCCGTCGATCAGCGCAATTGTCTCAAGAAACGCCGGGCGCCCAGCAAAGGCGTCAAAATCCTGTTCGCGGGTCAGCGGGCGGTCCAGGCCAGGCGAAGAGATCTCCAGCGTGTACTCGTTCGGGATTGGATCCTCGACGTCGAGCAAGGCGGAAAGCGCGCGTGAAAGCTCCGCGCAATCCTCCACCTCCATCGTGCCGTCGGGACGCTCCGCCATGATTTGAAGCGTCATCGTCTTGCCGGACCCGATCGTCTTCACGCGCACCAAATCAAAGCCCATGCCCTGGACGGCGGGTTCGATCATGGCGGCGATGCGGCGCTCCAAAGCGGTCGCGGCGAGCATCCGGTCTCCCAAACAAAAAAGCGGCCCCGGAGGGCCGCCATCCTCTCGGATTAGCGATGTACGGTGGATATAAGCCGGCGTCGCAGATTTGTCATCCCCATATGAATGACCGTCGGCGACGCCTGAAGCTGACGGATGCGCCAAACGCCGATCGGGCTCCTAGCGCGAACGCTCCTGCATTTTTTGTTTGAACGCCACGAACGACGCGTTGAACGCCTCGGCCAAGGCCTGCTCGGCGTCTACGGATTCGTTGAACAATCGGTTGCGGGTCTGTTTGGCGGGAACGTTGACGTCCAAACACTCGCGATAAGTGGCGGCGTCGCGCTGATACGCCTTCACCGCCAAATACATGGATTTGAAGTCTTGCGGCGTGGCCGTCTCGACATTGAGGCGCACATTCGGTTCGGATGGCGGCTGACACGGCAGGTCGGCCCAAGTCGCGCCTGAAAGGGCGGAAACCGCAACGATCAACGACTTAACCACATGCATGACGACCCCTCCTGATCGGCCATATTATGGCACAACCTTGGGGCGATTTCGTAAACGTTTCCTTATTGTTAGGAGGCAGGCCCGTCCTCTGGAACAACGGCCGTGGTTTCAATTTCCACCATCGCCTCCGGCTCCATCAGCGCAGTCACTTGTATGACGGCCATGGCGGGAAAATGCCGTCCCATAAGGTCGCGATAAATCGCGCCGACGTCGCGCGCGGCGGCCAGATAAGCCTCCCTGTCCGTCACATACCAGGTCATGCGCGCCACATGCTCAGGCGCCGCGCCGCCTTCGCGCAACACCGCCAAGGTGTTCTCCAGCGTCTGACGAAACTGAGCGGCGAAACCTTCCGGAAATCGCCCGTCCGTGTCCCAGCCGACTTGGCCGGCCACAAACACCATGCGCCCCTGCGCGGCGACGCCGTTGGCGTAGCCCTTCGGACGCGGCCAACCCGGCGGCTGCAAAAACTCCATCGACCGTCCCTTTCCGCGAAGGCGGGGCGGACGCGACCGCCGTCAACCGAACGCGTTCAACCCGGTCTGCGCACGTCCTAAAATCAATGCGTGAATGTCGTGCGTGCCTTCATAGGTGTTGACGGTCTCTAGATTCATCGCGTGGCGCAAGACGTGATAATCCTCGGAAATGCCGTTTCCGCCCAAAACATCGCGGGCGATGCGCGCAATCTCCAGCGCTTTTCCGCAATTGTTGCGCTTCAGGAGCGAAATCGCCTCCGGCACGAACGCGCCTTCGTCAAGCAGCTGGCCCAGGCGGTGAGCCCCGATCAGGCCCAGCGTGATCTCCGTTTGCATGTCGGCGAGTTTTTTCTGGACGAGTTGGGTGCTTGCGATCGGCTTGCCGAACGTCGTCCGCTCCATCGCGTAATCCCGCGCGGCCATCCAGCAGAACTCCGCCGAGCCCATCCCGCCCCACGAAATCCCGTAGCGAGCCTTGTTCAAGCATGAGAAGGGGCCGCGCAAACCTTTGACTTCCGGCAACAGGGCTTCATCCGGGACAAACACGTCGTCCAACACGATCTCGCCCGTGACGCTGGCGCGCAGGGACAGCTTCCCCTCGATCTTCGGCGTCGAAAAGCCATTCGCGTCACGCTCCACGATGAAGCCGCGAATGGCGTCGCCGGCGTCGTCCGCCTTCGCCCAAACCACCGCCAAATGCGCCAGCGGCGAATTGGTGATCCACATTTTGGAGCCGTTCAATCGGTAGCCGCCCGCGGTCTTCCGCGCCGTCGTACGCATGGCGCCGGGGTCGGAGCCGCCATCGGCTTCCGTCAGGCCGAAGCAGCCGATGAACTCGCCGGTCGCGAGTTTGGGAAGGTACTTTTTCTTCTGCTCTTCGGTTCCGAACGCAAAAATCGGGTGCATGACGAGCGAGGATTGCACCGAGACCGCCGAGCGATAGCCGGAATCGACACGTTCGAATTCGCGCGCGATCAAACCATAGGCGACATGGCTGGCGCCGGCCCCGCCATAGGCGTCCGGGATCGTTGCGCCGAGAAAACCCATATCTCCGAATTCCCGCATCATCGCGGGGTCGAAGCTCTCTTCTCGGTTCGCCCGCACCACGCCGGGCATGAGCCGTTCCTCGCAAAAACCGCGCGCCGCCTCCATCGTGAGGCGCTCCTCTTCCGTCAGCATGTCCAACAGGTGCAGGGGATCACGCCAATCGAAGCTTTTCGCCGTCGTCATCGTCAGACTCCTCGCTCGGACTCGAAAAATTATTTTAGGCTTCAAACATTTTTGGGCAAGCGTTATCCCGACGCATGGGCGGAGGACCTCACTTGACCACGATCACCATTGAAAACCGTGACACGGTTCGGATCATCTGGATCGACCACCCGCCGGTCAACGCTTTGTCAATCGACGTCCGGCGCGGCGTGGCTGAGGCGCTGGACGCTATTGAGGCGGACGCTACGGCTCGCGGCGTCGTGCTCGCCTGTCGCGGCAAGACGTTCTTTTCGGGTGCGGACATTCGCGAATTCGACAAGCCGCCGGAAGATCCAATCCTTACGGATCTTTGCGCGCGGATCGCCGATTTCCCGATTCCTGTGGTTGCGGCGATGCATGGCGCCGTGCTCGGCGGCGGGTTGGAGGTGGCGCTGGCCTGCCGATCGCGTGCGGCGGCGATCGGTTGCGTGATCGGGCTTCCGGAGACCACGCTCGGACTGATCCCAGGGGCCGGAGGGACGCAGCGCTTGCCGCGCATGATCGGCGCGGCCCAGGCCGCCCGTATGATCGCCCACGCCGAAACTGTCGACGCCGGCGCCGGCGCGCGCCTCGGCGTGATCGACGCGGTGGTTCGCCAAGAGGAATTGCTGGACGCCGCCTGCGCGCTCGCGATGACGCCGCCCGCCGCACGCCCTGAAGTCTGCTTGAACCGTGAGGATCTCGCCTCGCTGAAGACGGAGATCGCCGCCCGCTATCCGCTGGAGCCCGCGCGTTCCGCCGCGGTCGATGCGGTCGATTACGGCGTGGCGCACGGTCTTGAGGCCGGTTTGAAAGAGGAGCGGCGGCGCTTCCTCGATTTGAAGGCTTCGCCGGAAGCGCGCGCGCTGCGCCGGATGTTTTTCGCAGAACGCGCCTCTGGGAAGCCGACTGAGGATCGCAAAGGCGCGGCGCGCGGGGTCAATGTGGTCGCCGTCGTGGGGGCCGGAGCCATGGGGCGCGGCATCGCCGCCGCCGCGCTGCGCGCCGGTCGACAGGTGGTGCTGTGCGATGTGGATCAAGGCGCGCGGACCGCGGCGCGCGATGCGATCGAGAGCATCCTGCAGCGGGACGCGGCGAAGGGCCGCCTCTCCGGGACGGCGGCGGACGCCCTGCAACGACTCTCCGCCGCATCGGACCTTCGCGCCGCATCAAACGCCGATCTCGTGGTCGAGGCGATCGTCGAGCGTATGGACGCCAAGCGCCTTCTGTTTGAGGAATTGAGCCGCATCATCAAAGACGACGCCGTGCTCGCCACGAACACGTCCTATCTCGACGTGGATGCGATCGCCGCGGCCTCGGGGCGTCCGCAAGATGTGATCGGACTGCATTTTTTCAATCCGGCGCACGTCATGCGGTTGGTGGAGGTGGTTGACGGCGCCGCGACCCATCCGGACACGCTGGCCACGGGCCTCGCCTTCGCGAAAGCGCTGAGAAAGATCCCGGTGATCAGCGGAGTCGGCTGGGGCTTTATTGGGAACCGAATCTGGCAAGGCTATCAGCGCGAGGCCGGACTCATGCTTTTAGAAACCCGCGATCCGGAGCCGATCGACGCGGCGATGCGCGCCTTTGGCCTGCCCATGGGACCTTTCCAAGCCCTGGACCTCGCGGGGCTCGACATCGGCCACGCGATGCGGGAGGCGCGCGATGAAGCCGATTTTGAACCGCGCGCTTTTCACGTGCACGACGCCTTGGTCGCCGCGGGCATGCTGGGCCGGAAAGTCGGCGCCGGTTTCTATCGCCATGAGGGTGCGGCCGCGTCCCGCCATGAGGCGGCGCTCGACATCATCGCTGCGGAAGCCGACCGCCAAAACGCGCCGCCGCGGCTGCTCGACGACGACGAGATCGTGGAACGATGTCTGTTGGCCATGACGGTCGAGGCGGCGGGCGTCCTCCAGGACGGCGTCGCCCGATCGCCCGAAGATGTCGATGTCGTTTTGGTCCATGGCTATGGCTTCCCCCGCGCCAAGGGCGGCCCGATGTTTCAGGCCGAGGCGCGGGGATGGGCGGAGACCAAACGCGCCGTCGCCGCCTATGCCGATCGTTTCGGGCCGCGTTGGTGGACGCCGCCCCCTTGGCTCAACGAACGCGCGTCGCAGTGACGCGGCGGCGGGCCTCCATGGACGGGGTCATTATTTTATACTTAAAATAATTCGAGGATAGGAGGCAGACATGAGGATCGCATGCGTGGGCGGGGGACCCGCCGGGCTCTATTTCGCCAATCTCATGAAGCTTCAGGACCCGTCCCATGAGGTGACGGTGTTCGAACGCAATCGCCCCGGCGACACCTTTGGGTGGGGCGTCGTGTTCTCCGACCAAACGATGGATCATCTGGAGGACAAAGACCCGAAAAGCGCGCGGGCCATTCTCGAAGAGTTCGCCCATTGGGACGATGTGGAAGTGGTCGTGAACGGTGCGCGGGTTCGCTCGTCCGGACACGGTTTTTGCGGCATCGGCCGGAAACGCCTGTTGAACATTTTGCAGGACCGGGCGCGGGAGCTCGACGTCGATCTGCGTTTCGAGGTCGAGTTGGAGCCGAATTTGGACCAGTTTGAGGGCTACGATCTCGTCGTCGCCTCCGACGGAGTGAACAGCAAGATCCGGTCGCTCCACGAAGAGGATTTCGGCGTCGACCGAGACGTGCGCCGGAACAAGTTCGTATGGCTAGGCACCCAACAGAAGTTCGACGCATTCACCTTCATCTTCGAAGAGACGGAACACGGTTGGATCTGGGCGCACGCCTATAAATTCGACGCCGACACCGCGACCTTCATCTGCGAGTGTTCGCCGGAGACCTGGGAGAAGTGGGGCTTCGGCGACATGACCCAGGACGAATCCTGCCGGACCCTGGAGCGCATCTTCGCCGATCATTTGGGCGGGCATGAGTTGATTTCGAACGCCCGCCATTTGCGGTCATCAGCGTGGCTGAACTTTCCGCGCATCCTTTGCGACCGTTGGCGGCGCGGCAATGTCGTCCTGCTCGGCGACGCCGCTCATACGGCGCACTTCTCGATCGGCTCGGGCACCAAGCTCGCGCTTGAGGATGCGATCTCCCTTTCCGAGCATCTGGCGGCCGCCGACCTGCCCTTGGACGACCGTTTGCAAAGCTATGAGGACGAGCGCAGCGTCGAAGTCCTGAAGATTCAGAACGCCGCGCGAAACTCGACCGAGTGGTTCGAGAATGTCGAGCGCTATCTCCAATTCGCGCCGATGCAGTTCGCCTACTCGCTCCTCACGCGCAGCCAACGGATCAGCCATGAAAACTTGCGGCTGCGCGATGCAGGTTGGCTTCGCGAGGTGGAGAATTGGTACGCGGAGGAAGCGACCGGCCGCGCCGCCAATACGCCGACGCCGCCCATGTTCACGCCGTTCCATCTGCGCGCCATGACGCTGGAGAATCGCGTGGTCGTGTCGCCGATGGCGACCTACAGCGCGACCGACGGGACCCCCGACGATTTTCACCTGGTCCACTACGGTTCTCGGGCCATGGGCGGGGCGGGCCTGGTCTTTACGGAGATGACCTGCGTGTCGCCGACCGCGCGCATCACCCCTGGCTGTACGGGCATGTATGCGCCGGACCATGTCGACGCCTGGCGGCGGGTCGTCGATTTCGTCCATGCGAGATCGAATGCGAAGATCTGTCTTCAATTGGGCCATGCCGGCGCCAAGGGCGCCACCAAGATCGGTTGGGAGGGCATGGACGAACCGCTGGAGAGCGGCGGCTGGGATCTGATCGCTCCGTCCGACGTGGCGTGGTCGCCTGAGAACAAGACGCCCCGCCCGATGACCCGAGCGGACATGGATGAGGTGCGCGACCAGTTCGTGCGCGCGACGGACATGGCCCAACAGGCAGGTTTCGACATGGTCGAGCTGCACTGCGCCCATGGCTATCTCCTGTCCGCCTTTCTGACGCCGGTGCAGAACACGCGCACGGACGAATATGGCGGGTCGCTCGAAAACCGGCTGCGCTATCCGCTCGAGGTGTTCCATGCGATGCGCGATGTTTGGCCGGATGAGAAACCGATGTCCGTGCGCATTTCCGCGACCGATTGGGTCGGCGACGCTGGAGTGACGCCGGAGGAGGCGACGGAGATCGCGCGCGCCTTCAAGTCGGCCGGGGCGGATTTGATCGACGTGTCGGCGGGACAGACCACAAGGGACGCCAAGCCGGTCTATGGGCGAATGTTCCAAACGCCCTTCTCCGACCAGATCCGCAATTCGCTTGGATGCGCCACCATGGCCGTGGGCAACATTTATGAAGTGGATCACGCCAATTCGATCTTGGCGGCGGGTCGCGCGGATTTGGTCGCGCTTGCGCGGCCGCATTTGGTCGATCCGTCTTGGTCAATCCGCGCGGCGGCGCAAATGCAGTATGACGGCGTCGCCGTGCCGCCGCCCTATCTCAATGGATTCAGCCAGCTGAAGCGCAATATGGCGCGCGCCGCAGCCGAAGCGGAGGCGATGCGCGCGTGAATCTGGCGGGACGTCATGCCGTTGTGACCGGCGGCGGTTCCGGCATCGGGGCCGCAACCGCCCGTGCTCTCGACCGGGCCGGCGCCTGCGTGACGGTGATGGGGCGTCGCCTTGAGCCGCTTCAGGCGGTGGCGGCCAGCCTACGCGACGGTTCCGCCATCGCCTGCGACGTCACCGACGAGGCGAGCGTGATAGAGGCCTTCGAGGCGGCGCATGAACGCGCTCCGATCGCGATCCTGGTGAACAACGCCGGCGCAGCCGAGACCGCGCCGTTCGCCAAAACGGACATCGATCTCTTTGACAGAATGACGGCGGTGAATCTGACCGGGCCATTTTTGTGCGCGCGCGAAGCGCTGCGGCGTATGCATCCCCAAGCCTATGGGCGCGTCATCACGGTTGCTTCGACCGCCGGCCTCAAAGGTTACGCCTATTGCGCGGCCTATTGCGCCGCGAAGCATGGCGCGATCGGTTTGATGCGCGCGCTCGCGGCCGAGCGGGCGGCGGGCGGGATCACCTTCAATGCGGTGTGTCCGGGCTTCACCGACACCGACCTCGTGGCTGATGCGCTCGACGCCGTCACCGCCATGACCGGGCGCGACCGCGACGCCGCTCTCGAAGAGTTCACCCGCCACAATCCCCAGGGCCGCTTGATCGCGCCCGAAGAAGTCGCCGATACGGTGTTGTGGTTATGCGGCGATCAGGCGCGGGGCGTGACCGGCCAAGCGATCGCCGTCGCAGGCGGAGAGGTGACATGAGCGGAACGTTCGAGCGTGCGATCGAACTTCAAAGGGGACGCGGCAAGGATAGTCTCAAGACCTGGCTGAAAATGCTGGCTTGCACGACGCTGATCGAGAAGCGATTGCAAACGCAGCTGCAAGAGCAGTTCGGCACGACCTTGCCGCGTTTCGACGTGTTGGCGGCGCTGAGCCGATCCGACGAACCGATGACCATGAGCGCGCTGTCACGGCGGCTCTTGGTGTCGAACGGCAACGTCACCGGCCTGGTGAACCGGCTCGCCGAAGACGGCCATCTGACACGCGAAGTGGACCCGAAGGACCGCCGCAGCGTGCGCGTGCGTCTCACCGAATCCGGGCGCGCGGTCTTCGACGAAATGGCGATGGCCCATGAAGAGTGGATCACCGACGTTTTTTCGAGCCTGAGCCAATCGGGTCTGGCGCGGTTGGCCGACGCCCTAGGCGTCGTGCGGGACGAGGTCGACGCCATGGATAAGGCCGAGCGGGAAGCCGCATGACCGACGCGCGCACGTTTCGCCCCGAGCATTTCAACTGGTCCTTCGCGGACGGCGTCGGACGGATTACCCTGAACCGTCCGGAGAAAAAGAACCCGCTGACCTTCGAGTCCTACGCCGAGTTGCGGGACTGGTTCCGCGCGCTGGTCTACCGGAAAGAGGTCAAGGCCCTGGTCGTGTCCGGAGCCGGCGGCGATTTCTCGTCCGGCGGAGACGTGCATGAGATCATCGGTCCCCTGGTGGCGATGGACATGCCGGAGCTGGTCGACTTCACGCGCATGACCGGCGATCTCGTGAAAGCGATGCGCGCCTGTCCGCAACCGATCGTGGCGGCGGTGGATGGAATATGCGCCGGGGCGGGTGCGATCATGGCGATGGCGTCCGATTTGAGGCTCGCGACGCCCGCCGCGAAGACCGCGTTCCTGTTCAATCGTGTCGGTCTCGCGGGTTGCGATATGGGCGCGTGCGCCGTCCTGCCCCGCATCATCGGTCAAGGGCGCGCGTCGGAGCTTCTTTACACCGGGCGCTTCATGAGCGCCGAGGAAGGCGAACGCTGGGGATTCTACAATCGCCTGATCGCGGCCGACGCGCTTTTGGACGAGGCGCACGCCCTCGCCGAAGCGATCGCCCGCGGACCCGCATTCGCCAACGGCATGACCAAGAACGCCCTCCACATGGAGTGGGCGATGAGCCTGGAAGCCGCGATCGAGGCGGAAGCGCAGGCCCAGGCGATTTGCATGCAGACCAAGGATTTCGAGCGCGCCTATCGCGCCTTCGTGGCGAAAGAAAAGCCCATCTTTCAAGGAGATTGAGCCATGGTTGACGAGTCGTTTTTAGACTGGCCTTTCTTTGAAGATCGCCATCGGGATCTGGCTCGCGCGATCGATGAATGGGCGGAGCGTAAATTGGCCGACGTCCACGAGTTGGAGGAGGCCGAAGGCGTCGATGGGGCGTGCGGCGTCATTCTGGATCGGCTCGCCACTGATGGGTGGCTCGAATATGTGACGCCAGCCGCCTATGGCGGCGCCTTTGAGCGCCTTGATGTCCGCTCGCTGTGCCTGATCCGCGAAAATTTGGGTCGTCGCCACGGCCTCGCCGATTTCGTGTTCGCCATGCAGGGCCTCGGCTCCGGCGCAATCAGCCAATTCGGCTCGGACGAGATTAAGGCGGTTTATCTGCCGGCGGTTCGTTCGGGCGCCAAAGTGGCGGCATTCGCGTTGACGGAGCCCGAGTCCGGCTCGGACGTCGCCAATATGACGACCGAGGCCCGGCGCGAGGGCGACGAGTTCGTGATCAACGGCGCCAAAACCTACATCTCGAACGGCGGCATCGCGTCGTTCTACACCCTGTTCGCGCGCACCGGAGAAGCGCCTGGCGCGAAAGGCGTCAGCGCAATCGTCGTTGATGCGAATTCGCCAGGTCTGGAGGTGGCGGAGCGGATCGACGTGATGGCGCCCCATCCGCTTGCGACGCTGCGCTTCACCGACGTGCGCGTTCCGATCGAAAACTTATTGGGGACCGCCGGCGGCGGCTTCAAATGCGCGATGGCCACCCTCGACATCTTTCGGCCGACGGTGGGCGCAGCCGCGTTGGGCTTCGCGCGACGGGCCTTGGACGAGGCGCTTGGCCGGGCCAAGTCGCGCCACCTCTTCGGTGGAACTCTGGCGGACCTTCCGGTCGCGCAGAGCCAGTTGGCGGATATGGCGCTCGACGTGGACGCCTCCGCGCTCCTGATCTATCGCGCCGCCTGGGCGAAGGATCGGGGCCAAGCGCGGATCACGCGCGAGGCGGCGATGGCCAAGCTCTACGCGACCGAGGCCGCGCAGCGCGTCATTGACGCGGCGGTGCAGCTCCATGGCGGAGACGGGGTTCGACGCGGTTTCGCCGTGGAGGCGCTTTATCGCGAGATTCGGGCCTTGCGCATCTATGAAGGCGCTTCTGAAGTGCAGAAACTGGTGATCGCGCGCGCCGCGCTTGGCGCGTGAACGGGCGCGTTTTCCGACGGGCGCGGCGCATTCTCTTCGCGGACTGCGATCCAGCCGGGATCGTTTTCTACCCGCGCTATTTCGAGATCATCAACGAAACGGTGGAGGCCTGGTTCGCGGAAGCGCTGGATCAAAACTGGCGCCGGTTGATCCTGGAGGAGGGGCGCGGCGTGCCGCTCGCCCATATCGAGGTCGATTTCCAAGCGCCGAGCCGTTTGTACGACGATCTGGACGTGAGCCTCGCCGTGACGCGGATCGGTGGGGCGTCGGTCGGGCTGCGTCTTGAAGCTGTGGGCGAAGGCGCCACGCGCTTCGTCGCCGACCTGGTTCTCGTTCACATCGATAAAGTTCGGCACAAACCGACGCCCTGGCCGAACGACACACGCGCGCGCATGGGCCCATATTTGACGGAGCTTGACGCCAAGGCGCCATGACAGCTGCGGACCAGTGATCTCGGCCCCGGCCTTGTTCGAAGGTCTCTATATGCGGGCGATTTTTCGTCTTGTGCTTAAAAAAGTTGAGTGGCGCTCAACACGCTCCAGCGCACACTATGCGTGATTGATTGAATCACTTCGTCGCCCTCAAAGCCTTTAAAAATGTTTGTAAAGCGTTCGAGGCTTTGCAAACGGCGCTGGATTGGACATGATAGGTTCAAACGCCCTTGGCGTGTCGGCACGTCGCGTCGGATCGCGAAATCGAACGCGTTGTGGGCACAGTCCGGACGGTGGCGCGATATGGACATGGCTCAAAGCCAAGCAGCAATTGAAGCCGAAGCGGTGGCGGTGCTTCGCGATATCCTTGATCGGTTCGGTCGCGGCGAACGCTACGCCGGCATCGACCGCATGGCGGACCACAGCGTGAATTACATCGATATGGGTGAGATTCAGATCACGGTCTCCAAGAAAGGTCATATCGAACTGCTGCAATGGATGAAGCCGTCAACGGCAGGCTTCGCGAAGCACGATCACGTGCACGTTTACAATGTCGTCGTCGAAGGCGTGCGGGCGGAAGTCGACATCGAATTCACGTCGTTCTCAGGATGGCGCGTTCGGTGCTTCTATGTCCTTGAAAAGTTCAACGGCGCTTGGTTCTCGACGTCTTATCGCGCGCGCTTGTTGGCCCGGACTTAGACCCGCTCCAGGATGACCGCCACGCCCTGACCGACCCCGACGCACAGTGTCGCCAAGCCGTAGCGCCCGTTTTCCGCATGGAGGCGGCGCGTGGCGGCGATCACCAATCGCGCGCCGGTCATGCCCAAAGGGTGCCCGAGCGCGATCGCGCCGCCGTCGGCGTTCACGCGCGGATCATCGTCAGCGAGGCCCCAGGCGCGCGTACAGGCGAGCACCTGAGCCGCAAACGCTTCGTTCAACTCAATGACGTCGATCTGATCCATGTTGAGATCGGCCCGCTGCAGCGCGATATCGGTCGCGGGGATCGGACCGAGTCCCATGACGCGCGGAGCCACGCCCGCGGTCGCGGCGGCCACGATCCGCGTGCGGGGTTCGAGACTGTGACGTGCGGCGCTCGGCTCGCTTGCGAGCAAGAGCGCGGCGGCCCCGTCATTCACGCCTGAGGCGTTGCCGGCGGTGACCGTTCCGCCGCGCCGGAAGGCTGGCTTCAAATGCGCCAAGCTTTCGGCTGTCGCATCCGCACGGGGATGCTCATCGCGATCGACAAGGATCGGGTCGCCGCGGCGCTGAGGAACTGGAGTCGGCGCGATTTCATCGCCATAGAGCCCGGCCGCCAGCGTTTTCGCCACGCGCATTTGAGAACGCAGCGCGAAAGCGTCCTGGTCGACGCGCGTGATCGCGTGGGCCTCCGCCACGTTCTCCGCCGTCTCGCCCATCGATTCCACGCCATACTGCTCTTCAATTTTCGCATTGACGAAACGCCAACCGATCGTGGTGTCGGCGATGCTAACCTCGCGCGAGAAAGGCTGCGGCGCCTTGGACAGCACAAAAGGCGCGCGCGACATGCTCTCCACGCCGCCGGCCAAAACAAGATCCGCCTCGCCGCAACGCAAGGCGCGCGCCCCATGGATGACCGCATCCAATCCGGAAGCGCATAGACGATTGATCGTGAGGCCCGGCACGGTCTCAGGGACGCCAGCGATCAGGGACGCCATGCGCGCGACGTTTCGGTTGTCTTCCCCGGCCTGGTTGGCGCAGCCAAGCGCGACCTCGCTGAGTGCATTCGTGTCGAGATTGGAATGCCGGTCAAGCAGCGCCCGCAAGATATGGGCGGCCAGGTCATCGGTCCGGACGCTCGATAGCGCCCCGGCATAGCGTCCGATCGGCGTGCGGACGCCATCAACAATGTACGCGTCGCGCATCGCTAGGCCGCCTCTTTGCGCAACGCCATCGCATCAAGCGCCGATTGGAGCGCGTCTCCGTGTTCGTCCTTGAGGGCCGCGCGGCGAAGATCCGCCAAGGCTCCGGCCGGCGTTTCGTGCGCCTTGATTTGGGGCAGGGCGTTCATGACCGCCTGATAGTTCCGCAAGCCGCGCTCAAAGGTGTCTCCATAACCTTTGACCAGTCGTTGGCAGGCGGCGATCTCCTTGGCGAGCGCCGGATCCTGCGACGTGGCCTTGATCGCGTCGAGCCAAGCGCCGATCCGCGCTTGTTCATCGTGGAAACGCATGCTCGTCCGGCGCAATGGACGCAGTTGGCTCAAAGCGTAGAGTTGGAGGAAGCCGCGCAGCTTGCTGGTCGCGACGCGCCGGCCATGTCCGAAAAAGAAGCTCAGGATGCGCGAAGCCCAGTGGGATTTGAGGATGAAGCGGCCGAGAGGCGCCGGCAGGATGTCGCAAATCTCCTGGACGCGCGGATGCATGAATTCCGAAATGTACACGATTTGGTCCGCCTTGACGCGCGCCTCGTCGCGCACGCGTGCAAAACGTCCGCTCCGCGTTTTGAGATCCGCCACGCGAATGGCGTCTTCATAACACATCCAAAGCGCAAGACGTTTGGCCGTTTCGAGAGTAACGGCGTTCTCCGCCGACCGGTCCGAAGCGAACACCCCTTCGAGCCACGTGACATAGTTTTCCGCGTAGCGCCGGTCCAGATAATCGGCGCAGCGCCGCGCACCCTCCATCGCGATCTCGGCGACCGGCGCCGGGAACCGTTCCGTGATGCGGCGCCCAAGGGGCGTCGACGACGGCTCCGCGTTCTGGGCCGTGCGGTTGCGCGAATCGTCGGGTGGTGAAACGGCTCCGTCGAACCCGGCGGCGAATCCGGCCAAATTGGCCTCAACGGCGACGCCGCCTCGCCGGATCGTCTCTTCAAACGCCGCGCGATCGATCGGAAGTGCGCCGGAGCCCGCGAGCGCGCCGAAAAGCGGCGCACTGATCACGCCGCCGACGGCGTCCGCCGACGCTTGCAGGTTGAATGCGATGAGCCGCTTGGCGGATTTCTCGGCAGCCTTGCGCACCGCGTCCGCGTCGGCGCGGCCATCGCTCATCGCGCCCTTTTCGCTAATGGCGTACATGCGGCTCGTGGAGGCGATCAATGTCGTGCGGTCCGGCGTCACGAAGCCGCGCACCATGGCGCGGCCGGCCTCCATCCATTCGGCGGCGATGACCACGTCGACGTCGCCGGGAACCGGCATCAGAGCGAGCACGGGATCGCGGCCCCGCGCCGCCTGCTCCGGGGTCGCCTCCACGTAATAGATCGTGGCCCCCGTGCGTTGCGCGACCCCCGGCACCGACGTCGACTGCACGCGGTAACCGGCATGGGAAAGGGTTTCGACGATCCATTCGGTGAGGACGCCGCCGCCCTGGCCGCCCAACGCCATCACGGCGATGGAGACGCGTCCCTCCGCCGCCATGATCAGACCGCCGCCCGGCGCGCGCGGGCGCGGTCGGCGCGTGCTTGCAGCGCGCCGATGATCGTGGCGCGGAAACGGTCGAGGCGTCGATCCACTTGGGTGGGGTTATGGACGATCTGCGCGCGATAAAAGGACGGGCAGAGAACCGCGGCGTGGGCCACCTCCCCGCAATGGCCGCAGCCCACGCAGGACTGCTCGACATGGGCGATCGGTTCGTCGCGGAGCGGGTCCGGATTGTCTTTGATGCTCAGCGACGGGCAGCCGGAAAGCCGGATGCATGAGTGGTCGCCCGTGCAGGTGTCGTCATCGACGCCGTAGCGCTCTTGCACCACGCGTTTGCCCTCTTTGATCGCCTGTTTGAGCAGCGGCTTCTCCCGGCGCTGCCGATTCAACATGCATTCCGAATAGGCGACGATGACCTTCGGCCCCTTTTGCGCGGTGGTGAGCGCGTCTTTGAGCGCTTTGGTCATGCGCTTCAGATCATAGGTTTTGACCGTCCGGAGCCACTTCACGCCCACGCCGCGCGCGGCCTTTTCGATCCGATGGCGCGTCGAGCGCACGGGATTGGGCTTGCGCGAAGAGAGAATGTCCTGCCCGCCGGTGGCCGCCGAATAGCCGTTGTCCACGATGAGAAGGACATTGTCGCTCTCATTGAAAACGGCGTTTCCGACGCCGCTGGTGAGGCCGTTGTGCCAAAAACCGCCGTCGCCCATGACGGCGATCGCGCGCTTCCCGCCCTCGGACTTGAACGCGGAGGCGCCGGCGGCCCCGAGTCCGTAGCCCATCGTGGTGTTGCCGATTTCGAAAGGCGGCAGAATCGAGAAAAGATGGCAACCAATGTCGCAGGAGACATGGCTGGGCCCAAGCTCCCGCTCGACCAGTTTCATAGCCGTGAAGATCGGGCGCTCCGGACAGCCCGTGCAAAAACCGGCAGGTCTTGGAGGAACCACCGATTTCAGATCGGCGATCGGTTCGGGAGCGGCGACGCTCAATGGCGACGCCACCTCGTGCGCGTCGAAAAACGCGCGCAAGCCGTTGCGCAACACGTCCCCCGTATATTCTCCGGCGCGGGGCAGACGGTTTTTTCCATCGACGGGGGTTTGCACGTCTGCGCGGCGCAAGTTCGTGTTGACCGCCTGTTCGATGAATTCCGGTTGGCCTTCTTCGACCATCAACACGGCCTTCTTGCCTTGGCAGAACGTCACGATCTCATCTTCGACCAATGGGTAGGTCACGTTCAGGCATAAGACGGGAATGCGCGACTCGCCGAAAGCGTCTGCGAAACCGAGCAGTTCAAGCGCACGCATGACGGTGTTGTAGAGGCCGCCTTGGATGATCAGGCCCACCTCGCCGTCTTTGGGACCGAAAAGCTCATTGAGCTTGCGAGATCGAATGAAATCGATCGCAGCCGGCCAGCGACGTTCGATCTTCTCCGCCTCGTGCAGGAAATTCGCCGGCGGCAAAACGATCCGGTTGGTGTCCCGAACCGGTCCGTCCAGCGCGTCCTTCAAGCCGAAGGCGGGGCGGACATTGTCTTTGGCTTCGAAACGTCCGGTCATGTGGCAGGCGCGGATGCGGAGTTCGAGCATGACCGGCGTGCTTGACGCCTCGGAAAGCTCGAACCCGGTCTCCACCGACTCCACAATGCTGGTCAGATTGGGGCGCGGATCGAGAAGCCACATCTGCGACTTCATCGCGAAGGCGTGGCTTCGCTCCTGCATGATCGAGGAGCCTTCGCCGTAATCCTCGCCGACGATGACGAGTGCGCCGCCTGTAACGCCGCCGGACGCCACATTTGCGAGCGCATCCGACGCCACATTCGTGCCGACCGTGGACTTCCATGTGACCGCGCCGCGCAGGGGATAGTTCACCGACGCCGCCAACATCGCGGCCGCCGTCGCCTCGGAGGCGCTCGCTTCAAAGTGGACGCCCAATTCCGTCAGGATCGGATTGGCGTCCGAAAACACGTCCATCAAATGGGAGATCGGGGAGCCCTGATAACCGCCGACATAAGAAACGCCGGACTGCAAGAGCGCTTTGGCGACCGCCAAAATGCCCTCGCCTTCAAAGGTCGCGCCGGCTCCCGCCCGCAGCTTTTGCACCTCCTTGGCGAACGAACGTTCGGCCATGCCGCGCCCCCATTTCTCGGATTTACGTGCCGGAAATTTCATGGAACGCTACTGAAATCACGTGATTATGCAACTATCCGGATGAGGGATGACCTCAGGAGATGACGAGATCAGCGACGCCATTCGGCGTGCGACCCCGGATGAGCCAAGGTTTCGTCTGAACGACTATCCGTTTTTCCTGATGAACCGCGCGGCGGAACGGTACAACGCAACGTTGCTGAACGCCCTCGCCCAAGTGGGCGTCGACCGACCCACCTGGCGCGCACTGATGATCCTCAATGAGCGCGATCCGGCCAGCGTCAGCGAAATCGCGGAGCTGGCCGTGATGAAGCTCTCGACGATCACGCGCGTCGTCCAGCGCATGCAGGCGGAAGGGAACGTGGTTTGTCGCCGTCGGGAAAGCGATGCGCGCGTCACGGAAGTCTGTTTGACCCCGCGTGGTCGGCAACGCTTAGAACGCGTCCAAGCCGCTGCGTCGTCGCTGTTTTTGGTCGCCGTCCGGGGGTTGTCCGGACAGGACGTGGAGACCCTCAACGCCTTGCTGCGTCGCGTGGGCGACAATCTGGGTCACGAAGCGTTTGAGCCTGATCACCAGTCGCCGCCGACGCCCGACTCGAAGCCCAGTTCGAATTGACATCGGGAAAATTCGAATCCTAATCTTTTAAGCCTAAAATTTTTTCGGTGGGGCCGAAACGAGGGGAGACGGGGGCATGTTGCACGTGAAATGCATTCGGAGGCCGCCGCGCGCGGTTCTCTGCGGCGGCGCATCTTTGGCGGCGTTGGTCACGGGGTTCGCCGCGTCGACGCCCGCTTTCGCTCAGACCAGCGTGATCGAGGAAATCCAGGTCACGGCGCAGCGGCGTGAACAGAGCGAACAGGATGTCGGGATCGCGATCCAGACCTTCACCGGGACCCAGCTTGACCAGTTGGGCGTCGAAACCAGCTTCGATGTGGCCTCCTTCACGCCAGGCGTCCACATTTCGGGCAACTTGGCCGGCCAAAACACCCAGTTCACCATCCGCGGCGTCGCGCAAAACGATTTCAACGACATCGTGGAAGCTCCGATCGCGGTGTATGTGGACGACACCTATGTGGCCGTGGCCCAGGCCCAAACCTTCGGCGTGTTCGACATTGACCGCGTCGAAAATCTGAAGGGTCCGCAGGGCACGCTGTTCGGCCGTAACGCCACCGGCGGCGCGGTCCAATACATCACCAACAAACCCAGCTTCGACGGCTATGAAGGCTATGTCGACATCCAAGCGAGCCGGTTCGCGACCGAAGCCGACGCCTATCAGATCCGCACCGAAGCCGCGATCGGCGGTCCGATCTCTGAAAACTTGGCGTTCCGGGCCTCGGTTCTCTACGATTATCAAGAGCCGCTTCTGCAAAACCGATATCCGGAGGGCGCCATTGGCGGCGCCACCTTTGGGCTCGCGGACGCCGGCCTTATCCAAGCGCCGTTCGGCGATGCGCCGGGACCGGACGCCGGGGCGGATTTGGGCGACGACGACACCATCGCCGGTCGTTTTCAGATCGCCTACAAAGCGACGGATCGATTGGAGTTCGGCTTCGCCTTCAACGGCGCGCGATCGGAGCTCAGCGTTGGTCCCTATCAAGCCAAACCGACGATCGGCGTGTTTGAGGAGAATCCGGAAGGCATTCTCACCTCGACCCAGTTCGAAGGAAATCTTGAGCTCATCAACGTCATCGACGTGGCGCCGAATGAAAGCCGCACGTCCATTGGTCCGGCAGGGATTGATCTCGGCGGGGACGCCGACAATGACGGCGTGTTCGGAACGCCGGCCGACGGGCCGATCGGCCGAGCGGCGCCAGGCGGCGATTTCTTCGGTTATCGCGATCCGGACGGTGAAGACTTCACCTTCTCGAGCGACTTCGCTTTTGACGACATCGGTCGGGTTCGCACGCTCGGCGGCTCGGCGCGCGCCACCTATGAGCTGTCTGACAACCTGACCATCTTCTATATCGGCGACTACAAAGACTACTTCAAAGAGCTTTTCATCGATGTCGACGCCGGGCCCGCCAACGTGTCCGCGAACTTTGCGGGCGTGGACTCGCGCAGCATCACCCAGGAATTGCGGATCGCCGGCGACGGTCCAACGCGAAATTGGACGGCCGGCCTCTTCTATTTGAACATTGACACCACGTCGGCGAACGGACTGAAATTTCCGGTCGGCTCGGTGGTGCCCGGCGCTCCGTTCGACTTGCAATCGGACGCCACATTGAAAACCAATTCGTTTTCCTTGTTCGGGCAAATCGAACAGTCCGTGCTCTCCAATCTCACTTTGATCGGCGGCGTGCGGGTCGTGTTCGAGAACAAGGATTATGTGTTCGCACAAAACATCTACAACACCGTCGACTCGCGTCAGTTCGGCGTTGGGACCCCGTTCCAGATCGGCCCGATCTTTGACGAGAACGGCGTGCCGCAGGACTTCACCGACGAGCGTAACGACACGCTTTGGTCGGGTAAGGTGCAATTGGACTACACGCCGACGGACAACCTTCTCTTCTATGCGGGCGTCAATCGCGGCGTGAAAGCGCCGAGCTACAACGCCCAACTCGCCGGCGGCGCCCCCGTGGCGAATGTCGCGGAATTCATCCCCTATGACCGCGAGGCCCTCCTATCTTTTGAAGGCGGCTTCAAGTCGGACTGGTTCAACGGGAAGATGCGCCTCAACGGCAACATCTTCTACTACGACTACACGGACTATCAGGCGTTCCTTTTCACCGGCGTGGCGGGCTTCGTCGTCAACGCCGACGCGAACACGATCGGAACCGAATGGGAGATCCAGGCGACGCCGATTGAAGGCCTCGATCTTGCGGCGGGCTTCGCCTATTTCGACGCCACCGTCGAAGACGTGCCTCTACGGATCGGAGATGGCGCACCGGTCAGCGACGTCGATCCGGTCTACGCGCCGGAGTTTCAGGCGAACGGTCTCATTCGCTATGAGTGGCCCATGTTCGGCGGTTACGCCTCTGCGCTCGGCGTCATCTCCTATTCCGACGAATACTTCTACAATCTTCGTAACTTCGATGCGGATCTGTTCGATTCTTACGTGCTTGTGAACGCCCGCCTGGGGTGGGCCAGCGACGGCAACCGCTACCAGGTTGCGTTTGCGGTCAACAACATCGCGGATGAGCGCATCGGCGTGCAGGGTTTTGACTTGGCCACCAACAGCGGCAGCAACGAAATCTCCTTCCAGCCGCCGCGGACCTATCAACTCCAGCTTCGGTTCCAATATTGAGCCGATCCATGGCCGCGAAAAGCTGCGCGCCCCATCGACGGCAGATCGTCGGGGGCGCGGGCGCGCTCTTCGTCTATCTCGTCGGCGGTTGCGCGGAGCGCTTGACGCCGGAAGAGGCCCGCGCGGCGGGCGCGGCCTTTCGCGTGCTGGCTCCGGACACGGTCCGGGTTCTGGATCGTCTGGGCGACGTCCTGGTTCCCGGGGCCACGGCGGCCGGCTTCACCCATTTCATTGACGCGGTCTCGGCCGGCCCCCGCGAGGCCAATCTTTCCATACTCCGTTACATGGATTGGCCGGGCGACGCGGCGTCGTTTTACCGTGATGGGGCTGCAGGTTTGGACCAGCTCGCGGCCATGCGTTTCGGACGGCCCTTCACCGAGACGTCGGACGCCGACGCGGCCTCCCTGATCGGCGCCATCGCCGCGGCGCAGCCGGAGGGTTGGGCCGGTCCGCCGGCGCCGTTGTTCTACTTTGTCGCGCGCAGCGACGCGGTCGACGTCTATTACGGATCTCCGGAAGGCTTTGACCGGCTCCAGGTCGAACGCATGCATCATATCGATCCGCCCAAACCATGGTGAGGAAGGAGACCGAGGTCGCGATCGTGGGCGCGGGCGCGACCGGCGCGTATCTGGCTCGCCGATTCGCCGAGGCCGGAAAAGCCGTCACGGTTCTCGAGGCTGGTCCCGCTTGGGAGATGGAAGATCTGGTCTCCAGCCAGATCTGGTCTCGCCGCTTGCGATGGGGCGGTCCGCCGGTGATTGCGGCCGGCGACCGGCCCTATGGCTACGGCTTCAATGGGGGATGGGGGTTGGGCGGCGCGGCCTTGCACCATTATGGGACCTGGCCGCGCTTAAGGGAGTCGGACTTCAAGGTCCGGTCGACTTATGGGCGCGGATTGGATTGGCCGATCGATTATGGGGATCTTCGCCCGTTCTATGACCGCATCCAAGCGGAGGTTGGCGTCAGCGGCGACGCGACGATCGAAACCTTGCGTCCGCCCGGAGATCCCTATCCGTTACGGCCGGTGCCGCCGCTGACTCAGGCGACTGTCCTGAAGCGCGGCTTTGATGCGCTCGGCATTCCGACGTTTCCGGCGCCGATGGCGATCTTGACCGAGCCCTATAAGGGCCGCGCGCCCTGCATCTATGACGGGTGGTGCGACGCCGGCTGCCCGATCAACGCGCTTTGGAATCCGTTGGTGGAGGACATTCCGCGCGCAAAAGCGGCCGGCGCGGAGTTTCGCACGCGCGCCTATGTCTCCAAACTGGTCGCCGAGAGGGGACGGATCACATCCCTGCGCTATGGGGATTCGGAGGGCCGGATCCGCACCTTGCGCGCCGACACGGTGATTCTGGCGGCGTCGGTCGTTCATAACCCGGTCATTCTGCTCAACTCCGCGGACGCTGATCATCCGAACGGCCTCGCCAATCGCAGCGGGCTCCTCGGCGCCTATTTCATGGCCCATGCGCTTACGCCGACCTTCGGCATGTTCCCCGACCGCACGGACAATTTCTTCGGCGTCTCCGGCGCCCATTTGATGAGCCATGCGGGCTATCCCAAGGACCGCGGCGACGGAGGACCGTTCGGCAGCCACCAATGGCTGATCGCGCCGGCCATCAAGCCGAACGACTTGGCCGGGGTCGCAACAAGCCGGGCAGACCTGTTTGGGCCGGCGCTCCACGCCTTCATGGACCGCGCGGTCCACCACCTCGCCAATATGTTGAACATGGCGGAGGAGTTGCCGCGTCGGGAAAGCCGCATCGAGCTCTCTGACGTGGAGGGGCCGGACGGGGCGCGTACGGCGAAGATCACGCACCGGTTTGACGAGAACACCCTCGCGCTTCGGGAGTTGGCGCGTCAGGAGGGCGAACGGGTGATGCAGGCCGCCGGGGCCGAGGAGGTTTGGTTCGGACCCGTCGGCCACGCCCATATGATGGGCGGGACGATCATGGGCGACGATCCGGCCGCCTCCGTCTGCGACTCCTTTGGCCGTACGCACGACCACGAAAATCTGATCATCGCCGGCCCGGGGCTTTTTCCGACCGCGGGCGCGGCGAACCCTACATTCACCGCCTATGCGTTGGCGGCACGGACGGCGGACGAAGTTCTCAAGGCGATTTGAGCCTGTAAGGCTGGGCAGGCATGCGTCGCAGCCAATGCGAGCGCGGGCGTGGCGGCGAGATCAACCCAGCGCGAACCGGGCGACGAGGAAGAACAGAGCGAACGACCCTAATCCGATCACGCCCAGCAAGCTCCACAGCTTCAAGCCGCCGCCCAGGCCGTGATCCCCCAAGCCCTCGCCGAACATGGCGCGGTGATTCATCCACGCGAAAATCGGCGCTGAAAGAAAGGAGATGGTCGTCGCGACGTCCACGAGGGCGCTGAAATCGCCCATCATGAAGGCGAGGATGCCGAAGGCGCCGGCCAGTAACACCGCCATGCCGATCCAATAGTAGGGATGACCGATCGCGTGACTGATGGTGTGGTCTCGCTCCGCGTCTTCGCCGCGTTGGATCACCAGCGCGATCCCGGCGAGGGTGCGCGGCCAGGCGTCGATCGCCGTCAAAGCCGTGGAGAATACGACCGCCATCGCCGCCATGCCCACCAATGTGGCGACCGTCGGCCCCAATGCGCGCTCATAGAGGCTGATGACTTGGGCGGCGAAGCCGGCCGCGCCGCCAGCGAAGCTCTCGCCGGTCCCGTGCATCACGCCGGCGCCCATCACCACAAAGCAACAGGCGAGGACGGCCGTGCCCACAAAGCCCACATTATAATCGAAGGCGGTCTCCTCCATCGTGGCCGCCACACCGTCGGATCCGGTTTTCGCCTGGCTCCAAAGAGACTGCCAGACCGAGGTGTCCAGCGGCGCCGGCATCCATCCCACCAAGGCGGCGATGAAAAGGAGGGTCGCCCGATCAAAATGCGCCGGCCAAAAGTCGCCGAAGCCGGACACCTCCAGCATCGGAAAGACGAGGATCGTGGCGATCACCGTGCTGACGGTCAGAAAGCTCAAAAGCGCTTTCACGATCGTGTCCAGAGCTTTGAAACGCCCGAAATAGAGCAGCGCGATGATCGCGCTCCATTGGATCAAGGTCGCCGTGAGCACGCCAAAGGGCGGGTTGAAGGTGGCCACCGCGAGGGCGGACACGGTGATCGAGACCGCCGCCGCGCCGACGAACATCGTGGCGAGCGTCACCGCCACGAACAGCCCCAACGCGAGCCGCCCCTGCTTCTTATAGGCGATCAACAGATTATGGCCGGTGGCCGCGGCGTATTGGTTGCCGATGCGGAACGCGGGGTACTTCATCAAATTGGCGATGATCACGAACCCGATGAGCGCCAACCCGAATTCGGCTCCGGCCCGGGTCGACTGCACCAAATGCGACACGCCGACGGCTGCGCCCGCGAACAGAATGCCAGGACCCAGCGCTTTCCAGAGGCGTCGGGGACGTGCGACGGCGGGCGTCGCCGGGTCGGTCGAAAGATCGGTCATAGAGACACGCTCGCCACGGCGCGAATCTATTTCAAGCTTAAAGTTTTTTCTTGAGGGGCTCGGAACCCTGCGGCAGTCTTTGAGCGGACAAATCGGTCAACCAGACCGACGGAAGCCAGGGGGGCGGCGCCATGAAAGTCGAGGGATCGGTTTGCACCAAGGGCGCGGCGGCGCTTGCCTTCGCCTTGGCCGCTGGATGCGCGTCGAACGCTCCTGCGGATTTGCAGACCGTGACGGCTCAAGCCGCCGACGCCACGCCGACACCGCCCTGGGGACCCGGCGACGAACGCGGCATGGCCAACACCCAGGGGCCGGGCACCTGGGCGCGGTGCGCGCACCACCTCAACGAACCTGGCGCGAAGGCTTACGAGCTGTCCCACATCCGATCCAACACGATGCCCGGATCCCCGTTCGGCGCGCCTCTGACATATCGTTTCAAGCCGACCGTGGGTCTGCCAGGGGCCGCCCACGCCTTTAACGGCGAGACGCTGGAGGGAGAGCCCGCGGCCCAGGGCACGCAGATGGACGCGCTGGGCCATTTCGCCTTTCTGCCGGAGGCTTGGGACGGAACGCCGCCCTTCCCGGCCGACGCGGCCGAGTATTACGGCGGCTTTCGTCAATCGGAGGTGAAGCCGTCCGACGACGCGCCGCTCGCGAAATTGGGCATCGACCGCGTGCCGCCGATCGTCACCTCGGGCCTTTTGTTGGACGCCAAGCGTCTCAGGGGCCGGGCCTTGGAGCCGGGGGAGCTTGTCACGGCGACGGATATCGAGGCCATGATCGCGGCGCAGGGCCTGGGCTGGCGCGGCGTTCTCCCTGGCGATGCGCTTCTGATTCACACGGGCTGGTCGGAGAATTGGCGCGATCCCGCCGACGACACGCCCTATTATCAAATGGGGCCAGGTCTTTCTTATGACGCGGTCCAATATGTCGGCGACAAAGCCGTTGTCTTGGTTTCGCTCGACAACCCGTTCACCGATCCCGTGCGCGACGGATTTCTCCGCGGCGAGGCCGGCGCGCCGGACGGCACGCCGAAGGCGCTGCCTTTCGCCGTGCATCACCACAATCTCACCCAATCGGGCGTGCTGCAGATCCAGAACGGCAAGCTCGACGACCTGGCGCGCGACCAGGTTTGGCTGTCCTGCATGATGGTGCTGCCCCTGCGCATCGAAGGCGGTTCCGGTTCTCCGGTGCGGCCCGTGGCGATCGGCGCGCCGCGTGGCGGGTGAGGGGGCCGTCATGAAACCAAACCCGATGTTCGACGCAAGGCAGTTCAAACTGGGCTTCTTCGCGGCCAATTGCTCCTCGGGCATGGCGGTGACGAAGGTTCCTGAGCGATGGGTCAATTCCTGGGAGAACAACAAGCGCCTGGCGCAGCTCGCGGATCAAGCTGGGATCGACTTCATGCTGCCGATCGCTCGATGGATCGGCTATGGCGGCGACACGGACTTTCACGGCGACGTGCTGGAGACCATGGCCTGGGCGGCGGGCCTGTTGTCGGTGACGGAGCGGATTTCGGTCATCGCCACCATGCACACGGCCTTCAATCATCCCATGGTGGTGGCCAAGCAGATCGCGACCATCGATCAGATCGGCGCCGGACGGGCGGGACTGAACATCGTCGCCGGATGGAACAAGCCCGAATACGACGCGATGGGGATCGGCCTGCCGGACGATCACGAAACGCGTTACGGCTACGCACAGGAGTGGTTCGACGTCGTCAAAAAGCTTTGGACGGCGGATGAAGCGTTCGATTGGGACGGCCAATACTTTCAGATGAAAGGGGCGGTCGGCTCGCCCAAGCCCGTCCATGGCATGCCGCCATTGGTCAATGCGGCGGGATCCGGCCAAGGCCGAGACTTCGCGGTCCGGAACGTCAATTTCCTGTTCACCCCGGCGATCGATCTCGAACGCTCCAAGGGCGAAGTGGCGGAGATCCACGACAAGGCGGCGGCGGCAGGGCGAAAGGTGGACGTGCTCACCTTCGCGACCGTGGTCTGTCGTCCGACCCAGAAGGAGGCCGACGATTGGCTCGACCACTATGCGCAGAAGGAAGCCGACTGGGCGGCGGTGGACAATCTGGTCGATTTGCAATTCGCGCACGCCCAATCGTTTCCGCATGATCTTTTGAAACTGATCAAAGACCGAATGGCGGCGGGACATGGCGGCTTTCCGCTTGTGGGCCCGCCAGAGAAGGTCGCGGACGGGATTTGCGCGCTCCAGGAGGCGGGCTTCGGCGGCACGACTTTGGCGATGGTCGATTACGCGGGCGAATTTCCCTATTTTCGCGATGAAGTGCTCCCGATTTTGGAAGCCCGAGGCGTGCGCGCGCCCCACACGGCCGCCGCCTAGTTCGATTTTCGCCGACGGGCCAGTTGCCATGCACGGCGGCCTCCCACGATAGTCCCGTGGGGGAGACGGCACCATGCGAAATTTCAGTTCACTCGGCGTGACGGTGGAGGACCAAGGCGACTCGGCGTCGCTCATCGGCACGGCGTCCTCCGACATTCTCGCCTTCGATGCG
Organism: uncultured Caulobacterales bacterium; assembly: GCA_964412525.1. Taxonomy (GTDB): domain Bacteria; phylum Pseudomonadota; class Alphaproteobacteria; order Caulobacterales; family CAYPOX01; genus CAYPOX01. The sequence continues at coordinate 24,028 of CAYPOX010000005.1, read as the reverse complement.
GCCATTCTGTCCGCCACGGGCCTGGGCGGCGACGATCTGATCGTGGCGTTCGCCGCTTCGGACACCAATCTCGACGGCGGCGCTGGAAATGACGTGATCGCCTCCGGCGCCGGCGACGATGACGGTCTGTTCGGCCAGGCGGGCGACGATCTCCTTTCGGGCGGGCCTGGAGACGACCTCAACATTTTGGGCGGCCCCGGCGTGGACATTTTGCTGGGCGGCTCCGGGGACGACGTTCTGGAAGGCGGGGACGGTGACGACGTCCTCTATGGCGGCTTCGGCGCCGATGATCTGCGCGGCGGGATCGGGCGCGACTTTTTGAGCGGCGGCCTCGGGCCGGACCGATTCATCTTCGCGCCCGGCGACGCCCTGCTCGGATTCGCCGATGAAATCACGGGTTTCGAAGACGGCTTGGACGTCATCGTGTTCGAGGGCTTCGGATCCCTTTTCGAGTTGGATGACCAGACGGTCACGGAACTGACCGCCCCTTCGCCGGCGGACCTTCCCGTTGCGGGGTTCTTCAGTTTCGCGACGTCAGGCGTGGGCGTCGTGGTGGAGCGCGACGCTGAGGACGCGCGTCTCTTCTTGGACGCGGATGGCGACGGCGATTTGTCCGCGGCCGACGTCGTGCTGAATTTCTTTGGCGGCGCCACGATCATGTTCGATGATCTGGATTTTCCGGGCGTCACGGTGACGCCAAGCAATCAGGCGGTCATTCTGGAGGGCGTCTATACGGACGATCTCACCCTCGATCCGTCGATCACCTACATTTTGCGCGGGCAGGTCGTCATCGGCGTGGATGCGGGCCCCGACCCCGCCAATCCGCTGCCGACCGCCGACCCTGCTGTCCTGACCATACTGGCCGGGACGACGGTTTATGCGGAGCCGGGGTCGTCCCTCGTCATCACGCGCGGTTCGCAAGTCATCGCGGACGGACGCCAAGACGCGCCGATCACCTTCACCACGATCGACGAGTTGAGCGGGCCGGTCGACCCGCTGGCGACGACCGCGCGTTGGGGCGGCATTTATCTCAACGGTCGCGCGACCATCAACGATCCGAGCACACCCGGCGGCGACGAGGCGTTCGGCGAAGGCGGCACCGGCTTATTCGGCGGGACTGACGATGCGGATTCAAGCGGTCTCCTGCGCTTCTTTCGCGTCCTCTATTCGGGCGAAACCCAAGGCTTGGATGAACTGAACGGGTTGTCGCTTCAGGGCGTGGGCGACGGGACAACGCTCGAATTCATCCAAGTCCACAACACCAATGATGACGCGATTGAGTTTATCGGCGGCACGGTCGATGCGCGTTATGTCGTCGTCACCGGGGCGAACGATGATTCCATTGATTGGACGGACGGTTGGCGCGGCGATCTGCAATTCGGCCTGGTGGTTCAGAATCCAGGTCAAGCCAAATCCGACAACGGCATTGAAGCGGACAATCTGAATGGCACGCCGGACACGCTGCCGCGATCCGAGCCGACTCTGTCCAATCTGACGTTGATCGGCGCCGGCGATCAAAGCGTAGGAGACCGCGGCGTTCTCTTGAGAGCGGGGACCGCCGGCGACATCGGCAACACGGTGATCACCAATTGGGCGTCGTCGGGTCTGGACATCAATGATCCTGAGACGGCGACTCAGGAAAGCGCGGGCCAAATCACCCTGCCCTCGACCTTGATCGACTCCGCCACCAATGGGGATCCCACCGATACGGACGCCGACGGAATCGACGAAGACGTCATCTTTGCGGCGCAAATCAACAGCGTCGTGGGCCCGACCAGCCTCCAGCAGAATTCAGCGATCGGCGCCGCCTTCATCAACGGCCCAAACGAACAGGCGGTCACACCGACCGATTTCAGTTTGGTCGATCCATTTTTCGTCGACGCCGGCTTCATCGGCGCGGTGAACTCGGTCGCGCCGTTTGATCCCGTCACGCCCTATCTTAGCAATTGGACGCAAGGATGGACCGTCGCGCTCGATCTGTTCGAACCGCCGGTCGCGACCTTCACGGTCACGACCATCAAAGATGACGGCGACGACGCGACCGTCACGGGCGATCTCGACGCGGAGATCGCCGATGGCGACGGCCTCTCCCTGCGGGAAGCGATCGAACTGACGAACGCGGCGTCCGGGCGGCAACGGATCGATTTCGATTCCAGCCTGAACGGTTCGACGATCGTCTTGAAACAAGGCGAGTTGACGGTCACGGGCAAGGTGATCGTGGATGGCGACGTGGACGGCGACGACGTTGCGGACATCGTGATCACCGGCGACGCCCTGGGCGATGATCTGACGACCACGGTGTCCGGATTCACGGTCACGGACGCGGTCGGCAACACGAACACGGCGGACAACAGCCGGGTGATCGGCACGATGGGATCGGTCGAATTGGACATTCGATCCTTGGTGATCACGGGCGGTTACGCCGACGGTCCCCTGGTTGAGGATCAACGCGGCGCAGGGATCTACGCACGCGCCGCAAGCGGATCCGACGCCACGATTTCGGATTCGATCCTTGCGGGGAACCGCGCCGCGAGCGGCGGCGGCGGCGTCGCGGCGTTGGGACCGAATTTGACCATCGAACGCAGCCTGATTGAGGGCAATGACGCTGGCCTCGAAGGCGGGGGCGTTCTCAATTCCGGCGGCGTCCTCACCATCGACGCGACCGACTTCATCGCCAACCAGTCCGCCGATCGGGGCGGGGCGCTGAGCCATTACTTTAGCAATGGCGTCATCACGAACAGCACCTTTGACGCCAACACGGCCGCGGGTCTCGGGGGTGGCGCGATCCTCAATTCCGGCGACCTCACGATCGACAACAGTGATTTCCTGAACAACAGCGCCACAACCGCAGGCGCGGTTTACAGCTTTCAAAACAAGTTGGTCGTCACCAATTCGTACTTCCAGAACAACAGCGCATCCGTGAGTGGCGGCGCGATCACCAACGCCAACACAGCCGTCGCCGACATCCAGAACACGACCTTTAAGACCAACGACGCCGTCGCCAGTGGGGGGGCGGTTCACAGCCTGCAGCCCATCAATCTCACCAAAGTCACCTTGGACGGCAACCAAGCGAAGTATGGCGGCGGCGTCTATTTGGACGACGTCGCGACGATCACGGGCGGCGCAATCCAAAACAATGTCGCCACCCAGGACGGCGGCGGGATCTTCAACAGCGTTTCCGGAACCTTGGATGTGGCCGGCGTCACGATTTCGTCAAACGACGCGACGACCGGCAAGGGCGGCGGCGTCTACAATAGCGGCGACACGACCGTCACCGGAGCCTCGACATTCCTATTGAACACGGCGGGAACCGACGGCGGCGGCGCATTCAATGCGGGCTTGGGAACGCTTCGCCTCGTGGACTCCGTCTTCGCCACCAATGACGCCGCTTCCTATGGCGGCGGCGTGTTGAATGAAGGCGTTCTGACGATCTCCCAATCGGAGTTCCAAGGAAACACCGCGGGCGTAAGCGGCGGCGGGATCGGCAATTCTGGCGGATCCGCGCTTCTGACCGCCGTCAACACGATCCTCTACGACAACACGGCGACCACGCTCTCCGGCGGCGGCCTCTACAATAGCGGCGGCCAGGCGACCCTCGTCAACGCGCAATTGGTGGGAAGCGCGGCGGCCGTCGCGGGCGGGGGGTTTTGGACGGACGGCAACGCTGACCTGATCAACAGCACCGTCACCGGCAACAAAGCGGTTTCGGACGGCGGCGGGGTTTTCGTCGACACCCTCGGCGTGTTCACCGTGGATGTGGGCAATTCGATCGTCGCCGGGAACGACGCGGCCATGTTCGCCGACGTCTTTGACGGCGCGGCGAATGTGACTTGGCTTGGGGACAATTTGGTTGAGCAAGGGGGCCCGCCGACGCCGAACGTGACCTTTGGCGCGTCGCCGGCCTCCATCTTCGACGACGCCACCAAGACCTATCCGAACGGCGTGACCGGCGGCGCGCTGGCGCCCAATGGCGGTTTCATCATTCCGTTCATCGACACGGTCGCGATTCTGAATGGCGGATTGGCGCAAAATGCAGGCGACGGCGCCGTTCCCGTCGCCCTGGATGAGAACGCGCTGGGCGTCGATTTGGACAATGACGGCGCCACGACGACGGTGTTCGCCACGGTGAATGACTTGCTGTTCGATGTGCGGGGCGCCGGTTTCCCCCGCATCTTCGACGGGCAAATCGACCTCGGCGGGTTTGAGGAGCAGACGGCGGCCCCGCCGCCTTTCGCGGACACGGCCGGCGATGACGGCGCTTTGAGCGACATTCCGGGCCAGGTCAGCACGATCACGGCGCAATTTGACCTGTTCGCCGAGACCTTTGACGGGGTCGACTCCGGCGACAGCTTAGACGCGGCCACAAACTCGCCGGGCGGCGTGTTGCGTACGGCGTTTTTCGCCTCACCGACGCAATTCACGCTTTCCAGTTCTGACGGCAGCGGGCCGGATACGTTCCAAAACTTCACCCTGATCAACTTCGAACCGGGCGATCAGGCCGCTATTCAGGCGGACGATAACATTACGCTCGCCGGTGGTTCGGGTTCGATCTTCGGCGCGAGCGTGTCGTTCAACGCGGTGGACGATCTCACCGGCGGGGCCGGCGCCAATTCGCTCACCGGCGATCTCAATCCCAACACGTTGAGCGGCCTTGCCGGAATCGACACCCTGAACGGCGGCGGCGGCGCCGACACGCTGATCGGCGGGACCGGCGCCGATACGCTGACGGGCGCAGGCGGTGCGGACGTCTTCAAATTCGCCCACGCCGATTCGCTTAACGGGTCCATCGACAACGTCACCGATTTCGACGACGGCGCCGGCGACACGATCGACGTTACAGCGCTATCCCTTCTCGGTTCATTGGCCGACGAAGTGCCGGTCGGCGCCTTCACCAACACGGCGCTGAACGATCCGGGCTTCTTCTCAGCCTCGCCGGGCGGCGACGTGACCGGCGGCGTGGTGATCGAGACCTCCGGCGGCGACGCCCTCGTCTTCTTTGATTTCAACAACAGCGGCGATTACGAGGCCGGCGCCGACGACGTCATCAAATTCACCGCGCCGGTTGGTCTCGACGCCACGGATTTCGGTTTGACCGACGTGGCCTCAGTCTTGGTGGTCACCAACACCAATGACGCCGGCGCCGGCAGCCTGCGCCAAGCCATCCTCGACGCCAACGTTGCGCCGGGCTTGAACACCATCACCTTCGACAACGCCGTGTTCGGCGGCGGGGCGACGATCACCCTCGCCTCCGACCTCCCAGGCGTCACTGACGACGTGACGATCGACGGCGATTCCGACGGCGATTTGGTGAACGACAATGTCACCATCGACGGCGCGGGCGCGCACCAAGTGTTCGACGTGAACGGCGCCTATACGGTGAACGTGTCCTATCTCGCGGTGCTGGACACGTCGGCGTTGAGCGGCGGCGCCATCTACAGCAAGAACGCGACCTTCAACATCGCGAACACGTCCTTCACCACCAGCAACGCCAATCGCGGCGGGTTGATCGATGCGCAGGGCGCGTCCGTCATCATCCTGAACGACACGACAATCACAGGCGCAACCGCAGGCATTGATGGCGGCGCGATTTATCTCAAAGATTCGTCCGCATTGACGCTGAACGACAGCCAAATCTCAAACGGCTACTCAGCGTCTAAGGGCGGCGCGATTCATGCGCGCGACAACGCCACAATTGTGGCCGTGAACTCAACCTTCGACAACAATGACGCCAAGGGAGGGCCGGGAGGCGGAATTTTCGCCGAAGATGCGGCGGCCGTCACGCTGACGAACACCGATTTCACCAATCACTATACGGGTTCGACCGGCGAAGGCGGGGCGATCGCGTTCACCTCGACCGGCGCGCTCGCCATCACAGGCGGCCTGTTCGATTCGAATAAGGCGACGGCTCTCGGCGGCCAAGGCGGCGCGATCTATGTCGCGAATGGGTCCGCCGCGATTTCCGGCGCGACGTTTAGCAACAACCAATCGGATGGCGGCGGCGGCGCAATCCGCGTCACTGGCGGCGCCGACGTGGCGATCGAGTCGGCTTCAATTACGAACACCATATCTGGGATTTCGGCGATCAACACCGACGCCGCGTCAACCTTGCGCCTGACCAACAGCGAACTGACCAACAACAATGGCGCTCTTGGCAGCGCGCTAGGGAGCCGCAACACCGACGTCATCACGATCGCCAACAGCCGCTTCGCCGACAACACATCAAGTTTCAACGGCGGCGTCGCGGAACTGCGCGGCACGACGACGATCGTCAACTCCCTGTTCGAGGAGAACAGCACCGTGGGTCGGGGCGGCGCCATCACCTTCAGCATCGGCACGCACACGGTGGTGAACTCCACCTTCGCCGGCAATTACGCCAATATCGATGGCGGCGGCATTTGGGTCTATGACGATCCGGGCGGGACCGAATCTGTCTACATCATCAACAGCACGATCACAGGCAACGACGCCGCAACCAATTCGGGTGGCGGGATCAATGCGTCCGGCAACGTCTTTGAGATCGCGAACTCCATCGTCGCGGGCAATACGGCCGGCGGGGCCGGCCCGGCGGTCTTTGGAGGTGTCGCGACCTTTGCAGGCAAAAACGTCTTCGATCAGGCTGGGATCGGCGCCGGGACGGAGATTTTTGAAGCCAACCTCAACAATATCTTCTCAAACACGGAACTGTTTGCGACGTCGGGAACGACCGGCGGCGAGTTGGCGAACAATGGCGGCGCCTTGGAGACCGTGGCCATTGATGCGGGCGATGTCGGCGTCAACCAAGCTTCCGGCGCGGTCGCGTTTCCAGCGCCCTTGAACGAAACGATCCTCGGCGTCGATTTCAACAATGACGGCGATACGCTCGACATTTTCAACACGGTCGCGGATCTGACCGTCGACGCCCGCGGCGCTGGCTTTCCACGCGACGACGGGGCCGGCGTCGACGTCGGCGCGTTTGAGGCGGGAGCCGGCGTGCCGTTTTCCATCGTGGTCGACACTATCGCCGACGAAATCAAAGACCAAACGACATTCGCGGCGGATGCCGCCGACGGCGGCGGCTTGTCGCTACGCGAGGCGATCGCCTGGGCGAACGACAATGCGGACGCGCAAGTCATCACCTTCGACAATGGGGTCTTTCCGGGCGGCGGACCCGGCACGGTGATCCGCCTCACCCAAGGAACGCAGCTCGACATCACCCAAAACCTGAGCATCGACGGGGATACGGACGGCGACGACATCCCTGACGTGATCCTTTCCGGAGACGTGAACGGCGACGACACGAAGCTCGCCGAAGACGGCGGAACGCTGTTGAGCGAGGCGCAATTCACGGATGCGGCGGCGAACGGCAATCCGGGGGACAATGTCCGCGTGCTGGCCGTCAACGGCGCGCCGGTGGTGACGCTGAGCGGCCTCGCCATAACCGGCGGGGGCACTCAGGCCAACAACGACAGCGGCGGCGGCCTCGCGATCGGCGCGGGGACGCAGGTCGACTTGCTGTACAGCGTGATCGCCGGCAACGCCACGGGCGGCGACAATGCGTTGGGCGGCGGAATCTTCAATCAGGGCGATTTGTCGACCTACGCCAGCGAGCTTTCGGACAACGCCACGACGGGCGCGTTCGGTTCCGGCGGCGGCGGCCTTTTCAATGAAGCCGGCGCGACGGCGGTCCTTTTCCGCACGCGGGTCGAGGGCAACGACACGCTCGGCAGCTACTCTAAGGGCGGCGGCGTCAACAACGCCGGCGTGCTGGGACTGGCGGAAGTCGAAATCGTCAACAATGCGACCGCGTTGAACGGTGCGGATGGCGGCGGCCTGCGCAACCAAACCGGCGCGACGATGCGGATCGTGTCCTCGCTGATCGACGGCAACGCCACCAATGACGACAATGCGGATGGCGGGGGGATCTCGAACGAAGGCGCGCTTTACGCCGTCAACACCACGATCACCGGCAACGCCGCGACGGGCCTGAACGCCGATGGCGGCGGATTGTACCAAGAAGGGACAGCCGAGCTGATCAACGTCACGATCAGCGGCAACAGCGTAAGCGGAACCTTCGCCACGGGCGGCGGGATTTATGTGCCCACCGGCGCCGCAGCGACGACGATCGGAAACTCGATCATCGCCACCAATGTCGCGACCTCCGCGTTCGACGACATCGATCCCGCGGGGCCGATTTCCTTCGCGGGCGACAACGTCACCACGCAAACCGGCCTCGCGCTGCCGAGTCTTTCCGAACAACCGACGGCGGCGCTGATCTTCGACAATCTCGTCAATAACGGTCTCGTCGCGAGCACGGGCGAATTGGCCGACAATTCCGGCGTGGCGGCCGCGGGCCTGCCGGGCGAGGCCGTCACGCTGAAATCCATCGCCATCGCCAATGGCGGCGACGCGCAAGATGCGGGCGACAAGACGCTCGCGGTCTTTCTCGACGAGGCGTTTTTCGAGGTCGACCTCGACGACAATGGCGGCACGACCGACACGCTGACGCAGATCGGCGACTTGGCATTCGACGCGCGCGGCGCGGGCCAGCCCCGTATCTTCGGCGCCGGCGTCGACCTCGGCGCGTTTGAGGAGCAGACGGCGCCGACGCCTTTCGCCGATACGGTGGCTGCGGACATTCTCACCGGCACGGCCGGTAATGATACGATTACTTTGATCGCCGATGGTGCCAACGACTTCTTTGATGGTGCTGGTGGCACGGACACGGGCGATGTGAGTAATGCCGGTCTCGGCAACGTAACCATCAACGTGGTGTCGAGCAGCACCTTCATCGCGAATAGTACAAGCGGCGGCAGTGATGCTTTCGTTGACTTCGAGGCGGTGACGGGCACGGACGCCGCGGACACGCTCGATTACAGCACCGCACCCTCGGGGGACGTCGTCACGGTCAATCTCTCATTGACGACGGGGGATCTCCTGACGGTGACGGGCACGTTCCGCGATCTCTTCATCGACGCCAGCGTCAATTCGTTCGGAGGCGTCATCGGCGGTGCGGGCAACGACACGCTGACAGGCGACGCGAACGCCAACGTCCTCGAAGGCGGCGGTGGGAGCGACGCCCTGACCGGCGAAAACGGCGCGGACACATTCACATATGACTTGGCGTCGGAGAGCGCGCTGGGCGATATCGACGACATCACGGATTTCACCCTTGGCGACGGCGACAAAATCGACGTTTCCGCCTTCGGTCCGTTCACCGGTTCCGCACGGGTGGATACGCCTGGCCTGTTCACGAACGCTGCGACCCCGGGCTTTTTCGCTGGCGACGTCGTGGTGATTGAAGAGTCCGGCGGCGATTCCCGCCTGTTCCTGGATGCGAACGGCGACGACAATCTCGACGCGAACGACCTCGTGATCGAATTCACGGGAACCGGTCTGGGTTTAGATGGAAGCGCCGCCTATGACGGCGTGACGATCGGCGTCAGCGTCATCCAAACGGATTTGGACGACGGCGGTTCGACGCTGTTTGGCGCGGGCGCGGGCAACGACACGTTGAAGGTGCAAGGCAACAGCTCGGCGGACACGGGCGAGACCTTCGACGCCAAGGGCGGGACGGACACGGTGGATACGTCCCTCCTGGCCGCAGGCGTCGACATTGTCAGCTTCGACCTTGCGAGCGGAGCCTACGCCATCGTGGACGCCGGGGTGACCCGCTCCGACACCAACACCTTGGTCAATTTCGAAGTCGTCAATGGCGGGCCGGGCGGGACGGACACCCTATCCGGCGATTTCGACATCGATCTCGCCGCGGGAACCAATTCGGCGGGCCTCTCCACGCCGGGATTCGAATTCGCGCTCGGCGGCCCCAGCGCCAATATGCTGACGGCCGCCACGGGGTTCACGTCCGCCCTGCAAGGCGGCGGCGGCGCCGATATGCTGACAGGTCAAGCCGGCACGGCCGTGGTCTTCGACTATCTCGCCTTTTCGGATTCGACCTTCTTCGCGCCAGACGAGGTCTTCAACTTCGAGCCGGGCGCGCTCGGCTTCGACATTATCGATTTGGCCGACATCACCAATCTGACGGTGAGCGACGGCGCCTTCGACACGGACCCAAGCGGGCTTGCCCAATTGGTGCTGACAGATGCGGTGACCGACACAGGCGGCGACGGCTTCATCGTCATCCGCGATGATCTGGGCGGCGGGGATTTCAGATTGTTCGTCGACGATCCGGTGGGCGGCACGCCTGGTCAGGTCGATGGGGCCGACTTGGTCGTCATTTTTCGCGCAGCTCAACCGGAGTTCAGCGACATCACATTCGCCTCCGGGCCCTTGTTTATGGGGACGGCGGGGGCCGACACCTTCGATGTCAATGCAGAGATTGCGAACGCGACCTTTGACGGCGGGACTTTCGACGCGCTCGGCGATGTGGACACGGTGGATCTGAGCACACTCAGCGTGGGCGCGACGTTCGATTTGTCCATGGCTTCCAACACGATCGCCGGTGAAACGGCCAATTTCTTCAATTTCGAGAATGTCATCGGCTCGCTTTTAGCCGACACTTTGACCGGCGACGCCAGCGACAATGTCATCACCGATGGCGGCGGGGCGGACACGATCGACGCCGACGGCGGCGACGACACGGTGGTCCTATCGGTGGACGCCGTGACGGACACGCAACTCTTTGGCGGCGCGGGAACGGACACGCTCGATCTGTCCAATGCCACCAGCGATATCGACGTGGATCTCTCGCAGCAAGGCTTCGCGGGGGTGGTTCTCGGGATCGGCGGTAAGGACGGCGGCCTCGGTAACGGCGCGGGCAAGGCGATACAGGGTTTCGAAAATGTCATCGGCTCGGCCTTTGTCGATACGATCACCGGCGACGCCAACGCCAACGTGATCACCGATGGGGCCGGATCCGATACGGTGGACACCGGGCCCGGCGGGCCGGACACGTTGATCCTCGTCGCGGACGGGGTCGCCGAAAACGGGCTTCAAGGCGGAGCAAGCCTTCAGGATCTGCTTGATCTGTCCGCCTCGACGTCAAACGACATTTATGACTTTAGCTTGGCGTCGCTCACCAGCGCCGACCTTGAAGGCGGGCCGAGCGGCGGCGTTGTGATTTCTTTTGAGAACGTCATTTTCGGCTCCGGCGACGACCAGTTCGTCGGCGGCGCGATCGCTACGAACAACACCGTCGAGGGACGAGACGGCGCCGACACTTTGGACGGCGGCGGCGGCGACGACATCCTGAAGCCAGGGTCGGATGTTGCGTCTTCAGACACGCTGACCGGCGGCGCGGGCGCAGATACGTTTTCTTTCGAAACGAACACGGACTCTCTCGCCGCCGCGGCCGATGTTATTATGGACTTCACGGCCGTGGACGATAGTTTGGAGTTCTTGTTTGTGGCCGAGACGTTCGGCGCGAACCCAATCCTCAATATCAGCGCGATGGCCGGCGTGCCGGATTTCGTTGGCATTGCGACCTTTGAAGGCGGTGTCGACGTCGAGGTCTATTATGATGACGACATCGGCAACGTTGTTGGCGGCCCGCCCAACGACGCTGCCTATTACCTGGCGATCGACGTCGACGCCAGCGGCGGCTTCGACGTCGGGACTGATACGGCGATCGTCCTTTATGTCGTTGACGGCGCGGGCGCTCCGCTCAATCCGGCGTTCGTCACGGCCGCCGACTTCATTTGAACGCAGGCGGTCGGCTTGCGCCGCCGCCCCGCGCTTCGCCTTAGTAACGCACCGTCACCGACGCGCCGAAGAAGCGCGGCGGGCCGGCGATGAAGGTCGGCGTACCGAAAAACTGGCCGGTGTTGCCCGCGTCGATGATGAATTCGCGATCGAGAGCGTTGTCGACGAAAAGCTCCAATTCGAAACGATCTTGCAAATCCATCAAACGAAGGCGGAAATCCAACACGCCATAGGAGCTTTCGCGGAAGCGGGGATCGTTGGTGTCTTCGAAGAACACTTCCGATTGCCAGACATAGGTCGGCAAGAACTCCAACGCGAAGCACTTGCGCGCGAATTCCTGACGGAACAGGGCGCCCAGCGACAGAGCGTGATCCGGCGACAGGCGGAACTGGTTGTCCGCGAAGCGTTGCGGATTGCCGTCGGAGTCTTCGTCGTCAAACCGCGAACGATTGTAACCATAGGTCGCGAACAGACGGAGTTTGTCGATCGGCTGGGCCGTAATCAGCGTCTCCACGCCATAGGAGGATGCGCCGCCGGCGTTCACCACTTGGATGTTGCCTGTGTCCGGATCCTGGAGGTCCGTCTGGAAGTTGTCGTAATCGTAATAGAACGCCGAGCCTTCAATGCGCAGCCGTCCTTGCAGCCAGGTTGATTTCAGACCGCCTTCAAAGCTGTCGACGGTCTCCGCGTCGATGAAGTCAAAGCCGGCGGGGACAAAGCCAGTGACCACGCCGCCATTGTTCGCCGCCAAGACTTCCGGACGCCGTCCGCGGCCATAGTTGAAGTAAAGATCGAGATCGTCGTTCAACTCGTAGCGGGCTGCGAAGCGCCATGCGAAGCCGTCGAACTCGTCGCTGACGGAAATCCGCCCCGCCGTGCCCGGGATCAACAATCCTGCGCCCGTCAGCGCGCTCGGGCCGTTCTGAAGCGTCTGCGTGAGGCCCGATGTCTTGTCGTCACGCACCCATCGCGCCCCGGCGATCAACTCCAATCGGTCGAGCGGGCGCAGGGTGATGTCGGCGAACACGCTCTGGGAGGTCGTTTCCGCGTCATTGGTGAATTCTTCCGCATGCACCGGCTTCAGCGTCGGCAGGAACGGAAGAAGCGCCGCGAAGACCGCGGGATCCGCCGGGTTCGCCGTTGGCGGCAGGGCTCCGCCCAAAATGAGTTGTTCAAGAACCGCCGGAATCGCCAGCAGATTTTGCCCGATCAAGCTGTCCGCGCTTGGCGGCGTTTGGCCGAACGCCAATTGCTGTGGAAGCGTGCCGAAAGCCGCCGGCGCGATCAGCGGCAGGAAGGCCTGGATCGCCCGTTCGTCGAGCAAGGACGGCACCCTTTGGGTGTTGTCTTCGTAAAAGAAGTTGCCGCCGATAAAGCCGGAGAAAAAGCCGCCTTTGTCATAGCTGAGACGAAGTTCTTGGCTGTACTGCTCGCCGGTCGCGTCCTCGGCGAACAACAGCGCCTCCAAGGACGAGCCGTCCGGATCGAAGATCTCCAAGGAATCGAATTCGCGATAGCCGATCACCGAATTTAAGGTGAAGGCCTCGTTGATCTCCAACTCTCCAAGGAAGGTCACGCTCCACAATTCACGGTCCAGACCAAGATTGGCGTCGCCTTCGAACACGAAGCCGTTCGGATCGTCGAAGGTCTGAAGCGTGGCGAAGCTGTTCGGATCGGTCGTCCCGCCCGGAGGCGGCAAGCTTCCGGATTTGAACGAGGTGCCAGGCGGGGTGTCGACTTGATAGTTCCCGATGATGTCGATCGACAGGCGGTCATGCGGTTCCGCATGGAGCGAGACGCGGTAAGCCTCGACGTCCACGCCGTTCAGATCACGTTCGCCGACCGAACGATTGTCGATGAAGCCGTCGCGCTCCTGAACGTAGAAAGAGCCGCGGATCGCCAAGCGATCGCCCACGATCGGAATGTTGACGAAGCCTTCCGCGCGATGTCCGCTGAGGTTCGAGACTTCGCCTTGCAGTTCCGCCGCCCATTCCCCTTGAGCCTTATTGGTCACCACGCTGACGGCCCCGATCAAGGCGGCGCGCCCGAACAGCGTCGATTGGGGACCTTTCACAACTTCGACGCGTTCCACGTCGAACAAATTGACGATGGAGCCCCGCGATCGGCTGGCGGACACGCCGTCGAGAAAGATCGACACGCGCGGTTCAATGGTCGCGTCGCCGGAGTCCGAGGTGATGCCGCGGATGACGAAGCCCGGATTGTTCGGGCTTTGCTCTTGCACTTCGAAGCCGGGAACAAAGTCGCCGAGCTGTTCGAACTCTTCGACGCCGATGTCGTCGAGAAAATCGCCGTCATAGGCCGTGACGTTGATCGGAACGTCTTGGATCGATTGTTCGCGTTTTTGCGTGGTGACGGTGATCGTCTCGACCACCACCCGGCCGTCGTCCAATTGTTCCTGAGCGGCCGCGCCCGCCGTCCACGCCAAAACCAACACCGACGCCGCCGCGCCCGTCCGCAACCCGTTCATACTGACCCCCGCCCCATATGAAGAAAGGATCATCTACCCGCGCTGCATGGCGCCCACATGACAAAAGCTATGCAAATTTTGCATATCTTGGGCCGGGAATGCATAGCGCGCGGCGTTGGACATCCGCCGATGGCCGGCGACCTATCGAACCGATAGGCGGACGGCTGGTTTTTTCTCCGCGCTGCGACCTTACATCCGATCTCGACGGTGATGCGGATCGCACAGGATCCGAGAAACCGGTGAGGAGGTCACGATGACAAAGACTTATGCGAAATCCGAGACCGCGGTCGCCGCGCTGACGCCGGAGCAATATCGCGTCACGCAAGAGGACGGCACGGAGCCGCCGTTCCGCAACGCGTTTTGGGACAACAAGGCGCCTGGCCTTTATGTCGATGTGGTGTCCGGGGAACCGCTTTTCGCCTCCACCGACAAGTTCGACAGCCACAGCGGCTGGCCGAGTTTCGTCCGCCCGGTGGATCCGCAAAACGTCGTCGAGCATAGGGACACGAGTCACGGCATGGTTCGCGTCGAGGTGCGCTCCAAGCATGGCGACAGCCATCTGGGCCACGTGTTCCCGGACGGCCCTGCGGATCAAACCGGCATGCGCTATTGCATCAATTCCGCGGCGCTCCGTTTCATCCCCGTCGATCGGCTGGAGGCGGAGGGTTATGTCGATTATGCGCATCTTTTCGAAGGAGTGACGGCATGACGAATACGGAAACGGCGATCTTGGCGGGCGGCTGCTTTTGGGGCGTCCAGGACTTGATCCGCAATCAACGCGGCGTGATCTCCACCCGCGTCGGTTACTCCGGCGGCGCCACGCCCAACGCCACCTACACCCAGGTGAAGACCGGCCGAACCGGTCATGCGGAGGCGGTGGAAATCGTGTTTGATCCGACCCAGACGGATTATCGCCGGATCTTGGAGTTCTTCTTCCAGATCCATGATCCGACCACGAAGGATCGACAGGGCAATGACCGCGGTTCGCAATACCGGTCGGCGATCTTCTATGGAAGCGAGGCGCAGAAGGCGGTCGCTGAAGACACGATCGCCGACGTGGAGGCCTCCGGCCTTTGGCCGGGCAAGGTGGTGACGGAGGTCGCCCCCGCTGGACCGTTTTGGGAGGCGGAGCCGGAACACCAGGACTATCTGGTGCACCGTCCGAACGGCTACACCTGCCATTTCGTGCGTCCGAACTGGCGTTTGCCGAAGCGCGACGCCGCCTGATCTGCGCGCCGCCCGGCCTTGCACCGGGCGGCGATGCTCACGGGGGTCCGGACGCCTCGCCCCGCATCGCCGCCAGTTCGGCGTCGGCGTCCACTTTCCGGCCCAGCAGCGTTCTCCACGTCAAACGCATCGTCGCCCCTGCGGCCGCAAAGGCGAACGCGACCGCAAGCACGAGGACGCCGAGCGCCAGAAGCCGATCGACGAGGGCGCCCGTCCGGGCGGCGAGCGCGGAGAGGGCCGAGGCGATGGTGGCGGTGGGAAACGTGGTCGCCCACCACGTCAGGGTCGGTCCTGCATGGGCGAGAAAGCGCGGTCTCGCGAACAGCGCGGCTAAGAGAAACGCGCCGAAATAGGCGAACGCGCCCGCCACATAGGCAGGGGCCTCGGGCGCAAGCGTGAAAAGACCATGGGCCGCCAGACCCGGCGGGGCCGCCAAGAGAATGGTGGTGGGCCGCAAGCGCGCCGGAAGCGGCGGCTCGAACACCAGGCGGCGCATGACTTGCGGCATCAGCGCCAACCACAGACCGAAGCCGGCGGCGTAGCAGATCCACGTCAAGCTTGCAGGCCAAAATTCGCGATCGGTCATGGCGACCGTCATGAGACCGGCGGCGGGAAGAAACCATGTGGGGTTCAGATCCAGAGGATCGAAAGCCTGGGTCATCCAACGTCCGACGAAGCGCGCGAGAAGCGCCGCGTGCCCCGCCGCCGCCGCGATCCACAGCCAGCGACAGACTGGCGCGGCGTCGTAGCTTTCCGCGCACAAAACCATGGCGGCCATAAAGGCGGAGGCCAAAAGATTGGCGTCGGTCGCATCGCCGTCATCCGCGCGAAACGCGTCCCGCGCATAGACCATCTTTGCCGCGTAAAGGATCACGTCGAGCGCGAAAACCGCGCCGCCCAACGCCAACAAGCCGATTCCCGCGCCGTCAAGGAAAGGCCATGCCTCCTGCGCGGCGACCGTGCGCATCGCGGATCCCAGCCCCGCGCAACCTAAGGCGATCGGAAACAGCGCGGTCGGCGTATGCGCCAGACTTCGCACCAAAGATCGTCGCGACGGCGCCAAAATCCCCCCGATCCCATGCGCCGGCCAGAGCGGCGGCGACTCGGATCGAACTCGCATTTCGACTATGGAATTCCAAGCTCCAACGGGAAAGAGCCTGCAGGATGCTAGGGCTGGAGGCCGATGGCGTCGCGTATCGCCGCCCAGGGCGTGAACTTGAAGTTTTGGGTGTCCGCCCCGTCATTGACGTCGTCCTGAGAAACAAACAGGCCGCCTGGATAACGCGGTCCAAAGTCGCCGAGGATCAGGTCGATTCCGTCCGTTCCGGAAACGGCGTCCACCGATCCGTCAGCGGCGGCGCGGATCTGAAAGCTCGCCAGATAACGGCCGGTGTCCATGTCGAAGGCGGCGAAGGTCGAATTGCCTTGGCTGGAAACGATGACCGTTCCGCCACCCCGCGACGCCGCCGCCAGGGCGATCCCCTCCACATCCGCCGCCAATTGGGGATGATCGGCGATCATCGCGAACGGCGTTCGCGTGTCGTTCGTGCCGGGCGCGATGTCCATCCGCCAGACCCCGACCATCTCCTCACCGATGAACACCTCGCCTGTGCGATCGTCCACCGCGCAGCCTTCGACGATGGAGTCGAACGCGAATCGACGGTTCTCCCGGGCGCGAACGCCGCCTTGGGCGGTGGGCTCCAGGACGAATTGTCGGAATGCGCCGTCCTTGCTGTTGGCGACGACGTGGAACTCCACGCCGTCCGGACCGTCGATCTTGCCCATGCACACGCCATAGGGATCCAAAACGTCCAAAGGCTGCTCCTGGTCCGCCAGATGCGTCAGCGTGCGGGTCTCCGGGTCGAAGGTCAGAAAGGCGAGGACTTTTCGCGAGCGTTCGGTCGCGGCGATCAGCACGAAAGGGCCGTCCCCGCCGGGCCATCCCGACCGAAGATCAGCGTTGTTGACGCGACCGACGGGGACGAAATCGATGATCCGTCCCTCGAGATCATAGGCGTAAAGGCCCGCTTGCTTGTCCGTGCCGAAGACCACGCTGGAGGTAGGTTCGTCCGAATTGCGCCAGATAGCCGGGTCGTCGGCGGCGTCGTCACGGCTTTCCACCGCCTGCGTCTCCGTGACGGCAAGCACGGGGACCGCGAAGTCGGGCGGCGGAGGCGGAGCGGCGGCGCAGCCGGCGGCTGCGAGCGCGATCGCGGCGCTGAAGGCGGGGGCGGGGGCGGGGGCGGAGCGAAGCATGATCGGACCTTAGAACGCCGCGCGCAGAACGAGAAGGATGCGCTGTTGGGCTTCTTCGCGCTCGATCTCAAAGCCGTCCAACTCGCCCTCGCTGACCAAGCCGTCGAAATTCTCCTCCTCTTGGAAGCTCTCCGCATCCAGGATGTTGTTGCCGGTGAGGCGCAACGCGAAATTCTCTCCGAAACGCTTCTCGACGAACGCCTCCAAATTGGCCGTATAGGTCGTGCGCTGGATTTCATCGAGCTGGTAGGAGAACGCTTCGCCCTGACGCTGATAGCTGAAGCCGAAGGCGACGCCGTAGCTCGGAATCGATTGAGTCAAGCCGACATTGGCCACAAAGGTCGGTTGGTCGTTGATCTCGACGTCTCGGCCGGAGAATTCGTCGCGGCGCTCTGAGTCTAAGTAAGTATAGTTGGCGAAGATGCCCGTGTTGTCGAGAAAACGTGTGTTGAGCAGCGCGCCGAGTCCTTGGAGCGATGTTGAAAGATCGAATTCGAAACCATAAATGTCAGCGTCGCCGACATTTCGGAACGTAAAATCATTTCCGCCGAGTTCATTGTCGCGAAACGCGGACAGCTGAATGAGATCGTTCACGCTACGGTAGAAGGCGTTGAATCCCATAATGCCGTTGCCGGGCAGATTGAACTCCACGCCCGCATCGACGCCGTTTGAGGTTTCAAAATCCAAATCCGGATTGCCGAGCGTTTGGTCCTCGTCATCCGGCGTTTCCGACAACAGAAACGGAATGCGTTGGTTGAATTCCGGTCGGCGCACCGTCCGGGCGTAGCTCGCGCGAAGCGTCGCCCAATTTGTCGCCGCATAGCGCAAGTGGGCGGACGGGTTCACTTGGGTGTTGGTTTGGTCGGTGCTTTGCGGTTCGCCGTCCGCAAAGCCGTCAAGGCTCGTGTCGGTGTATTCGATCCGCACGCCGAGTTCGACCGACAATGCCGGATTGACGTTCATCTCCGAGAGCAAGAATCCGTCAAAGCGGGTTTCGCGGATTTCAAACTCGCCGCCCGTGTCGCCCGGTTCAAAGTCTTCCTGCACGCCGTCGTCGAAGCCGGCGATGACGAAGCGATTGTCCCGATCGCGGATGCGGCCCTGGAAACCGCCTTTCAGGCTGAAGGATTCGAAGCCGAGCGCGTCGGCGACGCCGTTCAAACGCGCTTCGGATTCCAGCGCGTAAAAGGCGTCCAAATCTTCGGTCTCCAGCAATTCGGTTTCGTCGCGCTCCAGGGGCAAATCCGCGACGCTCAAACCATCACGGAACTCCTGTTCCGTGGGCGCAATCGCTTCGAAATCGCCCGGATCGCCGACCAGGTCGAGCTGGGTTTGCGTGTTGTCGAAGAAGGACACGCCGGCCCGGGCGATGATGTCGATGTTGCTGGTCAGGCGATGCTCGTAACGCACCTGTCCGCCATAGCTGTCTTGGTCGAACTCGGTGTCCTGCGCGGCCACTTCGACGAGATTGTCCGGCGCGTCCTCGAATTCGAGCGTGTCTTCACGCTCCTCGCGATCGGTGCGGATGTAGAAGCCGCGCACTTGGATCTGGTGACCTCCGTCGAAGCGGTAGCCGATATCGCCATTGAAGGAGATGTCGAGATTGCGCCGGATGTCGTTCTGCACCTGACGGACTTCGCCGTCGCCGATCACGGAATTCTCGCCGTCAAAGGCGAGCAGGCCGCGCGCCGTCTCCACGTCGCCGCGATCCGCCGAAAATTCCTCTTGCACCAGAAACTTGGCGTTGTAGCGGCTTTGGACGTTGAACACGCCCGTATAGGTCAGCTTGCCGCCCATCGCTTTGCCGGAATAACCGGCGCCGCCGAGGCCGCGAAATTCTCCGTCGCCACCGTCGACATTGGGCAGAAAATAGGCGCCGCCGCCGCGCACGAAGCCGCCCGCCGGAAGGCTCTCGCCTTCTTTCAGCACGATGTTGATCGTGCCGCCGACGCCCTGGGAGTCGATGTCGGCGCTGGGGCTGCGGATGATCTCGATTTTCTCCACCAGCTCCGCGGGGATCCGGTCCACAAAGACCGTGCGTTGCGTGCCGGATTCGCCGCCGGCCGCCGCCACGGGCTCGCCATTGATCAGGATTTGCGTGAAGCCGTTGCCGAGACCGCGCAACTGCGGATCGTCAAACTCGCCGACATCGGCGGTGAAGGCGACCCCCGGCACGCGCTTCAGCGCATCACCGACGGACAGCGGCTCGAAGCGTTGGAAGAACTGCACGTCGTAGCTGAGTTCCGGGTTCACCTCGAGCGTACGGTTGCGCACCGGAACATCGCCGATGACGATGATCTCATCTTCGATCGTAAGCGCGCGCGAATCCGCACTCTCCTGCGCATGTGCGTTCAAAGACATTGCGGATGCACCCGCAAGAACCGCCGCGCGCACGCCAAATTGAGCCGTGTTGACCATGATGTCGCCCCCCATCCCATCAAGACGCACCGGCGGATACGCGATTTGCATGACGCGATCGCAACGCTTTTGCGTCGGTTCCATGTCGATCTTTCCAAGGTCATGCGTGGGACGTGGATCGGCGGGGAGGCCGCGTGCCTGGGGACGGCGCGGATCAACTCGAACGTTTCAACCACGTGCCGGTCGCGCGAAGAACCCGATGCGGCGACGGCCTGCCGTTGAAGCAAGACCGGCTTGCGTCCATCTTGCAGACCAGGAGGCGCGGCGGACAGCTGTTGGACGAGAAGCCTCCGGGAACGAGTTGCGTCGGAGCGGAGATGTTGCGGGCGGCCTTCTTAGTGATCGTGATCCCCTTGAGCGCGTGGTCGCCGGCGACGAACGACGCGACCGCCCGCTTGGACGACCCCGTGATCGGCGATTGGCGGACGGAGAGCGGCCAAGTCATCGAGATCGAGCAATGCGGCGACACGATTTGCGGTCGAGTCGTCTCGCTCGATCGGCCTTATGACGATGACGGCATGCCGGCGCGGGATGCGATGAATCCCGATGAAGCGATGCGCACAGAACCGATCTGCAAGTGCCGCGTTCTACTCGGCGGTTTTGAACGCGACGGCGTCGGCCGGTGGCGTTCCGGCGAGATTTATGATCCGCGCAGCGGCGAGGTGTACGCCGCAAAGCTGACGGTGGCGGATGGCGGCCAGTCTCTTAAAGTCCGCGGCTATGTGGGCGTCTCTGTTTTAGGCAGCACGAGGACATGGACGCGTGCGCCGAACTACGATGCGTGTCCGATGGAGCCTCAGGCGGCCGCCGTCGGCGAAAATGTCTCCGCGCCCGGATGATGCGCGGCGGACTCTGCTGCGTCCTTGCTAAAAGACCTCATTGCTGCGCGCCAACAATCGGCGCACCGCTGGTTTCGCTTCTCCGGTCACCACAAGAAAAACCGGTTGCCCCAGGCCTGCCTGCGTCGTGAGGGGACGCGCGCCTTGTCCGACGGACAGATCGGCCGCGTCGACGATGCCGATCGCGTTGATGCGCGCCTCGACCGCGCGCGCGACGTCTTTGGATCGGGCCAACACTCTCACATTGTCCGTCATGGAGGCGCCGTCCAAGAGGTGGCGCTCAAGCGTGACGCGCGCCCCTTCTCCAGCCGGCGGTGCGAGCACCAAAATCGGCACGTCCGGGCCGCCGATTTCCGCCCAAGATGTGATCTCGCCGCGAAAGATGGACGCGATGCGCTCTTGATCCAATGTGTGGGCGGTCAGGCGAGGGTTGACCACGATGCGCGCTTCAGACGCGCCAATCAGGTGCTGTTCCGCCGAGACGGCGCGCAACGCGCTCCGCAACTGCTCGTCCCGCGCGGCGACGGCGGTCCAAGATGCGGAGATGACGGCCAAGTCGGCGTCGCCGTCGACCAAGGCCTGGAGGCCGTCGCGCGAGTTCGTCGCGGCGAGCGCAATGGGGCCTCCGACGATCGCCTCGATCACCGAAAGCCGCGGGGCCACCAAGGTTTGCGCGACGGTGGCGGATCCGGCGATGCGGATCGGTTCGTCGGCGGCGGCGGTGGATCCGAGAAACGCGACGCCCGCGGCCAACAGGAAGTTCTTCAATCGCACCTCCATGGGGGCTGAGTTTGAGACGAAGAATCATTGAAACTTTTATGACATTTAGACGCTAGATAAGTTGATCTTTCGTTAAGCAAATCTCAAATTGAGTATAATTGACGCGCACAAGCTGCGCTTGGACCCTCGCCGCAGGCCGACTTAAATCAGCGCGTCGAAGGGGCTCGCCATCGACAGCTCGTCGAGCGTCACCACGCTCACGCCGGAAGGTGTCGGCGCACGGCCTTCTTCCGCGCCTTTCGTGACGAAGTGCTGGAAATAGGTGACCAATCCCAAATTTGCGCCCGGCCCCGCGTCCACGAAACCGGCGACGTCGGGATTGGTCGCCGCGTAGAAGCCTGGATCCCATCCGATCAGTCCGTCGAGAAGCCGCAGGCCGTCAATAATTTCTTGTTCGCCGAATTGGAGATAATGGACGAAAGGATCGACGGCGTTGCCGAAGAAATCCTCGGCCGCGGCGACGTCCGGGTTGGCCGCCCGATAGGCTGCGGGATCGAAAAACGCATTGGGATTGCGTTGCAATCCGCCGGACCCGTTGACGGCGTCTTGTGCGGAGCCGATCAGCAAATAGTGATCCAGCGGCGTGAGGATCGCGGGGTTCTGGTCGATCTCGAATTGGATGGCGGGATCTTGCGCCAAATAGAAACTGTCGTCGAACACGCCGTTTTCGCTGACGAGCGGTGCGAAGACGCGCGCTTCCTGGAACCCAGTCGTGAACCAATGCGAAAACCCGTCAGACCGGGTGGCGACGCCGGCCGCCTGGAGATCGGCGTTGCCGCCATTGCCCAGATAGTAGGAGGCGTCAAAGGCCGCCACGTCGAGCGCAGTGGGATTGGCGGCGAGGGCGGCGCCCGTGGAAACGCTCAACGTGTAGGTTCCTTGGCTCGGCGAGAACGCGCCCGCAGACACATAAAAGGTCCCCGTGGTTGACGGCGTGAAGGTGAGCGCGCTGTTGAGGGTCAGGCCTTCGTCATCATTTGCGGCGACCAGTGCGCCCGTCGCATCGAACACCGCCAAGAGCGGATCTTGCAGCGAACCGTCTCCGCTGGGCAGCCCGCGCAGGGTGATCTCATAGGCGACGCCGGCCTCAAGGGTCACGGCGTACCAGTCCTCGTCTCCGTCGAAATCCACCGCTGACGTGACGTCACGACCGACCGTCAATGTGACCTCGGACAATGTCGTCGACTCGACTCGGTCGCGGTCCGGGATCGGCGTGCCGGATGTCGCGGGCGGTTCGCCGGCGTCATTGCCTGCGATCCACCCATTGATGATGTCGAGCGTGTCCGGATTGAACAAACCGGCGTAGTTCTCCGTCGGTCCGCCTCCGGATGCGTAGATGCCGACCGCCGTAAAAACGCCGTCCTCCTCAAAAAACAACGGGCTCCCGCTGCTGCCGCTTTCCGCCGTCTGGGAGGTGAATTGGATGTGTTGGAAGCCGGCGTCATAGGCCACGTCGGCGACCGTTTCGATGAAGAGAGTGTCGCCGTCTCGGGTGACCGCGGGAAACCCGGAGATCGTCAGATCGGTGCGCCGATCGATGGCGTCGGCGGACAACTCAAAAAAGCCGAACTCGTCGCCAAGGGGGTCGGCCAACGTCAGAAGGGCGATGTCATATTGGTCGGCTCCCAGCAACACGACGCCTTGGCCCAGAGCGTCGGCGTCGCCTTCAATCCACCCCGCAATCGTTGCGGTCGTGCCCCGGCCGTTGTCGAAACGCACGTCGAAGGTTTGACCGAGCGGCGTCGCGTCGTCGTTCAAAACCACATGCGCATTGGTCAGAAGATCGTTGGGGCCGACCAAAAAACCGGTGCCGTCGATGACGGCGTCGTCGATGAGGAACTCCACGTCGCCGATCAGATTGGGAATGCTCATGACGTCGTCCCTCCTCGCGAAATGAACGCTATTGTGGGCTGAATCCGATTTGGAGACAATTCAAGCCGACAAGGGCGCGCCGCTTTCAGCACAATTCCAATATTCACGATTTGCGCCACGCACGATCCCCAGCCAAAGGCGCCAAGACAAAAGTAAACAAAAAACTTGGCTCACCATCTTTTGCGGTGAGTTCGTTTGTTCCTCTCATATGATTATTTTGAATGACATTTTATCCACACTCACCGAGCAGAGGTCAGCGGCGATGCGCCGAGGCATATGGTCGCCTGCACGATCTCGAACCCAAAAACGATTTCGACACGCTCCTGTCTCGGCTACGCTTGGTGATTGAGTTTAGTATCGGCTGTATCTTCATTTGTGTGAACAACCATGGATATTTCCAGAGACGCCAAAGGTGAAAAAGACATACAAGAATTGTGGAAGAATATTGCGCCGCTTTTTGATGAAATTATGCGCGGAATTCTCAAGTCCAATCGATCAGATTTAAAGGGCG
>CAYPOX010000004.1:35993-53776 GCA_964412525.1 uncultured Caulobacterales bacterium | reverse complement strand
CGCGCCGTCATCGGGGTTTTCTTGACCGGTGATCATTTTGAACAGGGTCGTCTTGCCGGCTCCGTTCGGGCCGATCACGCCGACGATCCCGCCGGGCGGCAGCTTGAAGTTCAGCTCCTTGATCAAAAGGCGATCGTCGAAAGCCTTGGAGAGATTCTCCGCCTCGATCACCACGCCCCCCAAGCGCGGCCCCGCAGGGATGACGATCTGCTGCTGGGCGAGCTTCTCGCCTACATCCTGTTTCAGGAGGTCTTCATAGGCGGTGATGCGCGCCTTGGATTTGGCCTGGCGCGCCTTGGGCGAGGCGGCGATCCACTCCCGCTCGCGCTGGAGGGTGCGTTGGCGGCCCTTCTCATCGCGCGATTCCTGTTCCAGCCGCTTTTCCTTTTTCTCCAGATAGGTGGAGTAATTGCCCTCATAGGGAATGCCGCGGCCACGATCGAGCTCCAAGATCCAGCCGGTGATGTTGTCCAGGAAAGAGCGGTCGTGGGTGATCACCACGACGGCGCCTTCAAACTCCCGCAGGAAGTGTTCCAGCCAGGCGACGGACTCCGCGTCTAAATGGTTCGTAGGCTCGTCGAGCAGGATCAGATCCGGCTTGGACAGGAGCAGGCGGCACAGCGCCACCCGGCGACGCTCCCCGCCCGAAAGAACATTGGGGTCCGCATCGCCCGGCGGGCAACGCAGCGCGTCCATGGCCATCTCCACCTGCGAATCGAGATCCCAAAGGTTTTCGGCGTCGATCTGATCCTGCAGCGCCGCCATCTCTTCTTGAGTTTCTTCGGAGTAATTCATGGCGAGTTCGTTGAAGCGATCCAGCATCGCTTTTTTTTCCGCCACGCCCTCCATGACATTGCCCAGCACATCCTTCGCCGGATCAAGCTGGGGCTCCTGGGCGAGATAGCCGACACGCGCATCCTTGGCCGTGAAGGCCTCGCCCGTAAACTCCGTATCCGTACCGGCCATGATGCGGAGCAGCGTGGACTTGCCGGCGCCGTTCGGTCCCACCACGCCGATCTTGGCGTCCGGGAAGAACTGCAGATGGATATCGTCCAAGACCTTCTTGGAGCCATAGGCCTTGGTCAGGCCTTGCATGGTGTAGATGTACTGCCGCGCCATGGGGCTTCCGCTCGCTTTTCCTGGGGTTTGGATGGTCGGCTCCAGCACCTAAGGCGGCCCCGGCCCCGCCGCAAGTCGCCGGGCGCTGTTGCGCGCCGATTGGTTTGGCTTAGGCTCCGAGGGGTGGAGACCGAAGCGGACGATTTGGCGCGGGCGCGATTGTGTGATCTTGGCGAACGCCAAAACGCGGCGTTCGCGATCTTAACGAATCATGGGGCCCGCACGGAATCTCTGGAGCATTATGCCGGCGCGATCGGGCAGACGGCCGAACCGGCGGCGTCGAACGTCGCGCAGGTCCGAGCCGCACAGGACCGGCATCACGATGGACTGGAACAGTTGGAAATTGGCCATGGCCTGCACGACGCCGCTTCGGCTTAGTCTCGTGTCGGCGACGTTCGTCGCCGCGTCCGTCGCCGCGCAAACGCCGTCGGTGGATGTCGCATTGTCCCATGTGGATGAGGACCACTGGCGGGTTCGCTACGAGATGGCGGCGCCCGTCACGTCGCTGCAATTGATGCGCGTGCCGGGGGACGGTCGGATCCGTTTCTGGCGTTCCACCGACGAGGCCTTCGAACTGCGACATCTGCCAGACGACGTCGCGCCCCAAGACGTGATCCGACGCAAAGATGGTGCGGCTTTCGACGCGGTCACCTTCGACCTTGAGGCGCGTTACCAAGCTCTGGCCAAGGACTACGCCCCGTTCGCACGGTTTTCGGACGGCGGCCTGTTGATCCATTCCGGCCACTTTCACGCTTGCCCGACCGAGGGCGGCTGCCCCGCCTGGCCCGTCACCGTGACGCCGGAGAATGGCGCGGGCGTTTTGGCCTTGGGTCGATGGTCGGATGGCGCGGCGACCTTCGCCAGCGATCAGGACGGAACGTTCGTTTATGTCGGCGCGCGCAAGCCCATCGAAGGCGAGCATGTCATCGCACTTGTCGACGCTGGCTTCCCGGATTGGGCGCGCACACAGCTCGGCGACTTGTTCCCCACATTGATGGCCTATTACACGGACAAGATGGGCGTCTTGGAGACGAAGCCGATGCTGTTCGCGTCCTGGGACGCCTTGGATCTCGGCGGCGTCCACGCCCAAGGCGGAACCTTGCCCGACCAGGTGATGATGCATCTGCAAGGTCCCTCCTGGAAGACCGACGGCGACGCGGGCTGGGTCGCGTGGTTCTTCGCCCACGAAGCCGCCCACCTTTTCCAAGGCCGACACAACGTCGAATCCGAAAACGCCTGGATTCACGAAGGCTCGGCGGAAGCTTTGGCGCACCAATCGCTTGCGGATCTCCAGGCGGGCCTGCCAAGCTATCTGGGCGCGAAACGGCGCACGGCCTTCCACCGATGCGCCCAATTCATCAGCAAACATCCACTTCGGGACGCTGCGCGCCTTGGCGCGTTTCAAACCTATTACGACTGCGGTTTGCACATGCACCTTGCGGCCGCCGCGGCCGCGGAGCGCGCGGGTAACGGAGGCGTTTACGCCGTCTGGGACGCCATCGTGGCGCGCGCGAACCCGAACGCGCCCTATGATCCCGAGAACGCCTTCGCCGCCGTCGCCGAGCTTGGCGACGCTGAAACCGCAGCGTTTTTGCGCGCCATCGTGGAGAAGGCCCATCCCGACGACTCGGCGGTGTTCCTCCGCGAAGGCTTGGTGGCCGCCGGCGTCGATCACCGCGACGTCGGACCGTGACGATCGGGTGATTTATCGCTATTCGCGATTTCCATATTGACAATCAATAAGGAACCGTAGAGTTGTTGGGGCGCAACAAGGGGGGAGAACTCAAAATGCTTTTCCGCACGAAACTTTCAGCCATGGCGGCGGTCGTCGCTCTGGGGGCGACATTCGCCAGCGCCCAAGACCTGCCGACGGTCCCGGGCGAACAGGATGTCTCGATCATTCCGCGGGTCGATTTGTTCGGCAATCCTGAACGCGCCGGCGGTCAACTCTCGCCCGACGGCACGCGAATGAGCTTCGTCGCGCCGGTCGACGGCGTCTTGAACGTTTGGGTCGGGCCCGCCGGCGATTTCGACGCCGCCAAGCCGATCACGAAGGACACGGGCCGGGGCGTACGCATCCATGGTTGGGCGCCGAACGGCGATCAATTGTTTTACCTGCAGGATCGCGGCGGCGACGAGAATTTCCACCTCTATCTCGTGGATTTGGAAACCGGCGAAGAGACCGATTTGTCGCCTTTCGACGGCGCCCGCGCGCAACCGATCGCGGGCTCCTTCCGCCATCCAGATCGCTACTTGGTCGGCATCAACAACCGCGACGCCCGCGTCTTCGACGTTTATGAAGTGGACCTCACCACCGGCGAACGCAAACTGGTGATCGAAAACCCGGGCTTCGCGGGCTGGATGGTTGATGACGATCTGAATGTGCGTTTCGGCGCGCAGCCATCGCCCGACGGCGGACAAACGCTCGTCAAACCGACCGAGGAAGGTGGGTGGGAGCCGTTTCTCGCCATCGCCGGCGACGACGCCCTATCCAGCCAACCGCTTCAGTTCAACGACACAGGCGACGCGTTTTATATGCTGGACAGCCGCGACCGCAATTTCGCCGCTTTGAACATAATCGATGCGGAAACCGGCGAGGTGCGCGAAACCTTGGTGGAGCCTAAGGGCGCGGACATCTCGAACGTGATTTTTGATCCAGAGACGAACGAGCCGATCGCTTACGCCACCAACCGCTTGCGTGCGGAGTGGACCCATCTGAACAAGGACGGCAAAAAAGCGATCAAAGCGATCGAAAAGGCGCTGGAAGGCGACTGGTCCGTCACCTCGCAAACGCGCGACAATTCCCAATGGCTGGTGGCCGAAGACAAACCCGATGCGCCGGGACGCGTTTGGCTGTTCGATCGTGAAGATCGCGACTTGCAGGAACTTTACACCTCGCGCTCCGCGCTGGCGGATGCGCCGCTGCAAACCATGTTCGCGGTCGACATTGAAGCGCGCGACGGCCTGATGTTGCCGGCCTATTACACCTTGCCGCCGGGTTCTGATCCGAATGGCGACGGCGTGCCGGATGCGCCGGTCGAAATGGTGCTGGACGTGCATGGCGGCCCTTGGGCCCGAGATTCCTATGGCTACGCCTCGACCCACCAGTGGCTCGCCAATCGCGGCTACGCGGTCATGAGCGTCAATTTCCGCGGCTCCACAGGGCTCGGAAAAGACTTCGTCAACGCCGGCAACAAAGAATGGGGCAAGAAGATGCATGACGACCTGCTGGATGCGGTCGCATGGGCGGAGGAGAAGGGCGTCGCCAAGCCGGGCAGCACCGCAATCATGGGGGGCTCCTATGGCGGCTACGCCACACTTGCGGCGCTGGCCTTTACGCCGGACGCCTTCATTTGCGGCGTCGACATCGTCGGTCCGTCCAATCTGAACACGCTGCTGGCCTCCATCCCGCCCTATTGGGAGCCGCTGAAACGCCTGTTCGCCATCCGCGTGGGCGATCCGGAGTCCGAAGAAGGCCAAGCGCTGCTGAAGGCGCGGTCGCCGCTTTACAGCGCCGACAAGATCTCAAAACCCCTCCTGATCGCCCAAGGGGCCAATGATCCGCGCGTGAAACAAGCCGAGTCGGAGCAGATCGTCGACGCCATGAAAGCCAACGGCCTGCCGGTCACCTATCTTCTCTTTCCGGATGAAGGCCACGGCTTCGCCCGTCCGCCCAATCGCCTCGCCTTTTTCGCGGTGGCCGAGCAGTTCCTAGGCGATTGCCTGGGCGGTCGCAGCGAACCGATCGGCGACGCCTTCCAAGGCTCAAGCCTGACCGTCAAAGAAGGCGCGAGCCATGTGCCGGGTCTTTCAGAGGCGCTGGAGGACCACGCGCCTGTCACCGCGGGCTGATCACTCGCGCTTAGCCGTCTAGGACGCCCCGCTCCATTTTCGGAGCGGGGCGTTTTTTTTTAGGCGGCGCCAAACACGCGGCCGACCAAGCGCTCCAAACCTGTTTGATCCTCGGCGTCGAAGGCGTCGTGTTGTTCGGAGTCGATGTCGAGCACGGCGATCAACCGGCCATCCCGATCCGCCACAGGGACGACGATCTCGCTGTTCGATCGGGAGTCGCAGGCGATGTGGCCTGGAAAGGCGTGCACGTCGGCGACCAATTGGGTTTCGCCGGCGGCCGCCGCAGCCCCGCACACCCCCTTTCCGAAGGGGATCCGCAAACATCCCAGCGTCCCTTGATAGGGTCCGACCACCAGCTCTTCGGGCTTGTCCGGGTCGACAAGATAAAAGCCTGTCCAGAGAAAACGGTCGGAAAACGCGTTGTGCAACATGGCCGCCACGGTCGCCATGCGGGCGGTTCCATTGGTTTCGCCCTCGAGCACGGCGGCGATTTCCTTCTCCACCTGGGCGTAAACGGCGGCGCGTTCGATCATGGCAAGGTTCCTTTCCGGTTCACGCCCATGTGGCGGGGCGCGCGACGGTTACAACCCCATCTGGCGCACGGCGAGGTCGCGCATGATCTCCTCCGACCCGCCGCCGATCGCCATCACCTTCACCTCGCGATAAATCCGTTCGACCGGATTGCCGGCCAGATACCCTGCTCCGCCGAAGATTTGCATGGCTTCGCTGGCGCAAAACTCCAACGCTTTCGAGCAAAACACCTTCGCTTTGCACAATTCCGCGATCGGGTTTTCGCCCTGTTCCATCAGCCAGCAGATCTGCTGGACGTAAGCCTGCATGGCGTCGATCTTCATGGACATATCGGCGATCTTGTGCCGGATCGCTTGGTGTCGGATCAGCGGTTTGCCGAAGGTCACGCGGTCTTGGGCGTAAGCGACGCTCTCTTCCAAACAACGCTTGGCCATGCCGACGCATTGGGCCGCCATGGTCAAGCGCTCATGGTTAAAGTTGTGCATGATGCTGAGGAAACCTTTGTTTTCCTCACCGACAAGTTGGTCTACCGGCATGCGGCAATTCTCGAAATAAAGCGTGGCGGTGTCGGAGCACCACCAACCCATCTTTCGTCCCACCGATTGCCGGCTCAAGCCAGGCGCGTCCGCTTCGACGAAAAACATGGAGATGCCGCCTAGCCCCGGCTCGCCTGTTCGCGCGCCGACGAGAAAGTAACTCGCCTTCAAGCCGCCGGTGATGAAGGTTTTTTGGCCGTCAATCACAAAGGCGTCTCCGTCCCGCCGCGCACGGGTCTGGAGGTTGGCCACATCCGAACCGCCTGAGGGCTCGGTCACCGCCAAAGCGCCGCCTTTCTTACCGGAGACGATCTCAGGCAGGACGCGCGCCTTGATCTCCTCCGAGGCGTAGGCCTGGAGCGGTCCGGTCATGATGCTGCGGCTGCCCATGCTCGCCATGGCCCCGCCGAGCGATGTCCGCCCCATCTCCTCGCCAAGGATGGCTCTCAGGAAGGGGTCGTCGAAGCCGAGACCGCCAAAGCGCTGCTCAATGCCAAGCCCGAACATTCCCAAAGCGCCCGCCTTCTCATGGAGCGCCCAAGGAAAGTCGCCGGCTTCGTCCCACGCATCGGCGTAGGGAAGCACGTCCTTCTCGAAAAATCGTCTCGCCGTCTCGCGGAAAGCGGCGCGTTCCTCGGTCTCGAACGGGTTGCGCATGGAACTCTCCTTCAGGCGTGCGCTGGGCCGCGCGTTCCCGGCGCCGGCGGATCAACAGGCGGGCCAGCGAAGCACTGCGCGATCCCCATCCAACGCTCGGCGGTCTCGCCGGCGACTTTGAGATTCGTATCGGCGACATTTCGGGTCTGCGCGACCACTTGGGCGAATTCGACCGCGCGCCCCTCGATCAATGATCCGGCTTCCGCGTCCCCCCATTCCCAAATCGCGCCGGATGGGGGGTTAGGCGCAGCAGCGGCAATGGACCCGGCGGCTCCAATCCGCGATTGGCGAATGTCCAACCATATGTCTTCACGCCGACCACGACGACGTTGCGCACCCGGTCAGACTCGTCACGCGTCACGCCAGCCAAGTCGTAAAGCGCTTGGCCATGGGCCCAGGTCTCCATCTGCCGGGCGCTCGCGAACATTTTGACGCCCATATCCGGGCCGAACCATTTCAGCCGCGCGCCATCGGGCAGGGCGTCCAGGCGATCGCACATGTCTTGAAAAGTCTCGCGCCAAGCGGAAAGGAGCGCCGCCCCGCGGAGATCGCCCAACGCGCGCCAAGTCTCGTCCATCAGGGAACGGCCTTCCATCAGGACGTTCATGATCGCGTCCATACGCGCCTGGAACGCCTCCGGGTCCCGCATCGTCAAGACGCCCAAGCGGTCAGAAAAATGCAGATGGGCGAGCACGTCATCCGCCGTCCACGCTTTGAACGCCGATGGCCGCCGAAAAAACGCAGGCGACTTGTCTTCAAGAAAGGCGTGCAAGGCGTCGCCTTCTTCGCGCAGGGCGTCGATGATCGCGCTCACGAAACCTCCTTATCCGGCGTGAGCACGACCAAAACTGCGTCCGCGGCCATTTGAACGCCAGCGCGTGCGGGCGTCTCCGCCACAACCCCGTCCACATCGGCGCGAATGTCGTGCTGCATCTTCATCGCCTCCAACACCGCGAGCTTCTGTCCACGCGTGACGTGATCGCCGACCGCCACATTCACCGCCGTCACCAAACCATGCATCGGCGCAAGAATCCGCCCCTCCCCGGCGGCGTCCGCGGGTGGGCGGACGGATAGGTCTTCGAAAGTCGAAGTCCGCCGGGCGCCGGCTATGAGAATGCGGCCTTCGCCGTCCAGCTCATAAGCCACGTCCCGCCGCGCGCCGTCGACCGAAAGACGCGCCGCACCGGCGTCCACCGCCTCAATCACGACCGAAAACGTGCGATCGGCCCATGCGACGACATAGCGGTCCGCCGCCTGCGGCCGCACGGCGATGTCGACATCCGCGTCGCCAAGTCGAAACCGACGACGCGAGCCGACCGAATGGGCGTTCGCCCAATTTTTGAGAACCGGCGAAACGCCCGACGCCGCGTGTTGAGCCCGCCGCCAGGCGAGCTCATGGAGCAAGACCGCCGCAACCGCCGCCTCAGAGTCGTCCGGCGCGACGTCCTGATAGCCTTGCGGTCCGAAGGTTTCGCCAATGAAGGCGGTGGTGGCGCCGCCGCTCACGAAGGCGTCCGCCTCCAGACACGCCGCGAGAAAGCCGCGATTGGTGGCCGGACCCAAAAAGGCCGCTTCTTCCAATGCGGCGACCAGGCGTCGGCGCGCAGTCTCCCGATCGGGCCCATGACTGATGATTTTCGCGATCATCGGATCGTAGAAGGGGGAGATTTCGAAACCCGAGGCGATGCCGTCGTCCACCCGAACGCCCGCGCGCGCGGGCGGCGACCAACGACGCACGCGCCCGGTCGCCGGCGCAAAATCGCGGGCCGGATCCTCCGCATAAAGACGGACCTCGATCGCGTGGCCGTCGAGCCGAACCTCGTCTTGCGCGAATGGCAGCGGATCGCCTTGGGCGACCAAGATCTGAAGCGCGACGAGATCTTGGCCCGTGATCACTTCGGTGACCGGGTGCTCCACCTGCAGCCTTGTGTTCATCTCCAGAAAGAAAAACGCGCCGGACTCGTCCAGCAGGAACTCCACCGTGCCGGCGCCGCGATAATCCACGGCCCGCGCGGCGTCGCAGGCTGCCGCCCCCATCCGTGCGCGCAATTCCGGCGTCATGACGGGACATGGCGCCTCTTCGATCACCTTTTGATGGCGTCGTTGCACCGAACAATCGCGTTCGCCGAGATGGACGATCCGGCCTAGGGCGTCCGCCATGACCTGGATCTCGACGTGGCGCGGGCGTTCGATCGCTCTCTCCAAAATGAGAACGTCGGAACCGAACGCGCTGGCGGCCTCGGTTCGCGCCATCGCCAGAGCGTCCGGCAAGGCTTCTTTATCGTGGACCAGGCGCATGCCGCGCCCCCCGCCGCCGGCGGCCGCCTTCACCATGATGGGAAAACCGATATCCGCCGCGGCCGCCGCGAACGCGGCGTCGCTCTGATCTTCGCCCTCATAGCCAGGCACGCAGGGCACCCCGGCGTCGATCATCCGGCGCTTGGCCCGCGCTTTGTCGCCCATCGCGGCGATCGCGTCGGGCGTTGGACCGATAAACACAAGACCTTGCGACATGCAGGCTTCGGCGAAGCCCGCATTCTCGCTCAAAAATCCGTAACCTGGATGGACCGCCTCGGCCCCGCTCACCCGCGCCGCCTCCAGAATGCGCGCCGGATCGAGATAGGATTCGCCCACTGGGCCCGGCCCGATCCGAACGACTTTGTCAGCGAAACGCACATGGGGGGCCGCCGCATCCGCGTCCGAATAGACCGCGACGGTTCGATATCCAAGATCCTTCGCGGTGCGCATCACGCGCAACGCGATCTCACCGCGATTGGCGACAAGGATGGAGGAGAAGCGCGGCGTCATGGTCGTCACATCCGCGCCACGCCGAAGCTGTTGGGCCTCACGGTTCGGCGGCGCGCTTCATCCACCGTGTCGAGACAAAAGCCGAGCGTGCGCCGGGTCGCTCGGGGATCGATCACGCCGTCATCCATCAAATGACCAGACGCGTAGAAAGCGTCCGACTGACGGTCGAAGTGATCGGCGATGGCCTTCTCTTGCGCCGACATCGCCGCCTCATCGATCGCTTGACCGGTCGCCTCCGCCTTTTGCCGCATGACGATGTCCATGGTCTTCGCCGCCTGCTCGCCTCCCATCACGCCGATGCGGGCGTTCGGCCATGCAAAAATGAAGTCCGGATCGAAGCCTCGGCCGCACATGCCGTAATTGCCGGCGCCGAAACTCGCGCCGGCCAGAATGGTGATGCGCGGCGCCTCCAAATTGGTGACCGCTTGGATCATTTTGGACCCGTGCTTGATCATGCCGCCGCGTTCTGAGGCGGCGCCCACCATGTATCCCGTGGTGTTTTGGACGAACACGACCGGCAACCCGGACTGATCGCAAAGCTGGAGGAACTGGGCGGCCTTGGTGGCGCCGTCCGGGTCGATCGGCCCGTTATTGCCCAAGATCCCGACCGCATGGCCATGAATGTCCGCATGCACGCATACGGTCGACTGGCCGTAACGCGGCTTGAAATCCAGGAGACGGGATCCGTCGACGATGCGCGCGATCGCCTCGCGGGCGTCATAGGGTTTGCGGTAATCGACCGGCACAACGCCGGCGAGCTGATCGGGATCAAACAGGGGCTCGTCAAACGCGCGGCGCGGCGTCGAAGAAAGACCCGCGTTCCAATCCAATCGTTCCGTCAAAGCGCGCATGATCCGCACGGCGTCTGCGTCGTCCTCCGCCAGATACTCCGCCAAACCGGAGACGTCCGCGTGCATTTCCGCGCCGCCAAGATCCTCTTCCGTCGCGATCTCGCCGGTGGCCGCTTTCAACAGCGGAGGGCCGGCCAAAAAGGCGCGTCCCCGGCTCTTCACCGCCACCACATAGTCGCTCAAACCCGGCATATAGGCGCCGCCCGCCGTCGATGATCCGTGCAGAACCGCCAACACCGGCACGCCAGCCTTGCTCAATCGGGCCAGATTGGCGAAGAGCGCGCCGCCCCGAGAGAACCCCTCCACATTGTAATTGAGCAAATCGCCGCCCGCGCTCTCGACCAGATGGATGAACGGCAGCTTTTGTTCGAGCGCGATTTCCTCGGCCCGAAGGATGCGATAGGCGCCCGCTTCGGTCATCGCGCCGGCTTGAATGCCGCTGTCGTCCACAACGATCATGCACCTGGCGCCGGCGACGAAGCCGATGCCGGACATCACCGTCGAGCCAGGAATCGACCGCGTCTCATCCGTGGTGTCCAAGAGATAACCGGCGAGGTTCGCGATCGTCAGAAAGGGCATGCCCGGATCGAGCAATCGTGCGAGGCGGTCCCGCGGCATGAGCTGTCCGCGCGCTTCGAAGCGCTCACGCCGGCGTTCCGAAGCCTTGGCCGCTCGCCCGTTCAACTCGTCAAGTTTGTCGACCAGACCCAACATGTCCGTTCGATTGCGGAGAAAATCCTCCGATGAAAGATCAATTTTGCTCGCGAACGGCATCACGCCAGCCGCTCCGCGAGCGCGCCGGCTACCGGAATGGGATGCTCCAACATGAGCTGGGCGAAGCCTTTTCCTTGAGGATCATTGCGAAGACTCGACACGCCTCCGCCGCCGAGACTGCGGCGAAGCACGAAATTGATCGCCGAGGGACCGGGCAAAAGATAACGTTCCACGTCGCCCTCCAACACATGCGCGAAGATCACTGCAACCGTCTCCTCGTCGAGCGCAGCCCATAAAAATGGCAAGAACTCCGGCCGCCGGGCGATCACGCCGACATTGGCGTCATCGCCTTTGTCGCCGCTGCGCGCCCAAGCCAGGCGGATCAACGGAACGTCGACGCGGCCGCCGGCGAAGTCCGGCGTCTCCGGAGGACTTGGACGCACGATGCGCGTAGGGTCATACGCGGCGCCCTCGGCCCATGACACAGGCCGGTCCGCCCCGTCCGCCGCGAGGTAAGGTTGTGTTTCTTGTTTCGGAAACAGGCCGGAATAAAGGCGTATGACGGGCTGCGGCTTCGGACGCCCGCCATTGAAAATCGAAAGCCCCGGCGGCGTCGCAAGGCCCAAACCCGTCGCCTCTCGGATCAATACGCCGGCCGCCGCCTCCAGCGGGTGCTTGGCGGCCAATTTCAACACGACGTCGCGCGGCCTCTCCGTCCTTTTCGCGCGTCCGAATTGGTCTTCCGCGCCCAACACCTCCACGCTGGTCTCTGTGTAGGGCGGCGCACCGTAGGCCTCCAAAACCTCCGCGGCGCGACGCAACGCCGCCTCCGCGAAACGGCGCGCACGGCGATCCGCATCCATGCCGTAAAAGCTCAACAACATGCCGACCCGGTGGCCATCGCGATAGGTTGCGCTCACTTTTAAGGTGTCCGTCGGCGCCGCGCCCCGCGCGCCCTGCACTTTCACCCGATCAGGTCCCGCGTCCTCCAGCGTCACCTGCGAGAAGTCGCAAACGACGTCCGGCAAAAGATAGGTTTGGGGATCGCCGATTTCGTAGAGCAATTGTTCGCTCACGGTCCCGCGGGACACGAGCCCGCCGGAGCCCGCTGGTTTGGAGATTTCGACGATTCCGTCCGCGTACACCTCGGCGATGGGATATCCGATGTCGTGAAGGTTCGAGACTGCGTCCCAATCGGTGAAGTTGCCGCCTGTCGCCTGAGGCCCGCATTCGATCAAATGACCGGCGAGGCTTGCCGCGGCGAGCCGATCGTAATCGCCCGCGTCCCAACCGAAGGCGTGAACGCACGGACCTAAGACCAAGGCGCTGTCGGCGCACCGTCCGGTGATCACGATGTCTGCGCCTCCGCGCAACGCCTCGGCGATGGGAAAAGCCCCGAAATACGCGTTGGCGCTGACGATCGCGTCCTGCGACGGAAACGGCGCGCCGTCATTCATGTCTGTCGGCGCATGAGACTGGAACTGTTCCAATCGGTCCGTCAGATCGTCGCCGAGCACGGCCGCAACCTTCAATTCCACGCCCGCCCGTGCGATCGCCTCGCGCAGGGCGTCAGCGCAGGCCTGCGGATTGAGCCCGCCGGCATTGGAGACGATTTTCACGCGACGGTCGGCCAGGCGTTCGAGATGCGGCGTGACGACGGCCGTGACGAAGTCGGTCGCGTATCCCAATTTCGGATCCTTGGCGCGTGCGCGCGCCAAAATCGACATCGTGATTTCAGCCAAGTAATCGTAGATCAAGACGTCGACGTCAGCGGCCAGAAGCTGCGGCGTTGATCGCGCGCTTTCACCCCAAAAACCGCACGCGCCTCCGATGCGGATCGTCTTCGCGTCGGTCACGATTTCCCCGTCCCTAGCCAAGGCGTCATCGTCGCGCCTTTAGGTTCGGAGCGTACCCGCAGGCGGCGCATAGGCAAGCGCCTGCAATGGTCTAGAGCGTGTCCCACGAAGATGACGGGCACGCGTAAGGTAGGGGACGGGGGAACTGCGGTTCGACGCCCTGATTCACCAGAAGCGAATAGAAGCGCGGATACTCCCTCGCATCGAACGGCGCGTACACCATCAGATCAATCAATTGATAATGCCCGCCCGGATGGTCGTAAGGGGCGAGCAGTTCGCGCGCTTCTTCGCGCCGGTTCAACAAATGAAGCACAATCCATTGTAAGATCGGATCGTCGGTGTCGTTTAAGAGCGTGCGTGCGGGGCCCGGATCGCCCTCGGCGCATCCTTGGCGCGCTTCCGCCATTTTGCGCAGATCTTGCTCATAGGGCTCGACTTTGATGCGCTCCAAAACGCGGCGCGCGCGCGCCACGTCCCCCGTCCAAAGGTAAACGCGGTGAGCCTGATACAACGCGGCGGGACTTTCGCTGGTGAGTTCCAGCAAACGTCGCGCGACACGCTCCGCGAGCGGCGCTAAACCCGCATGGATGATCGGCGCGACCAAAAACTGCAGTTGATTGGGATTGTCCCAGGCGAGATTTGCGAAGCGGCGCGTGGCGCGGACCGCGTCGTCCCTTTGATTGAGCGTAAAGGCCCATTCCGCAAAGTCGCGCCACAGGAACATGTCGAGCGGCCGCTCTCGGGCGACGTCCTTCAACAACGCGTAGCCCTCGGTGAACCGCAATTCGAACAGCGCCTGCGCCGCACGGTAACGCTTTCGGTCAACGTCGTCCTCCGCCGTGACGATCGCCGCGTCGATGCGCTCACGGAACGCTTCACGGCCACGGACGGCCGCTTCGCGCTCTAGGCCCGACAAGTCATTGCGGGATGGAGCCATACGCACGCGCCAATATTCGGCCGCGCGAAAATGCGCTGCGGCGAAGCGCGGATCCAGTTCGCGCGCCCGCTCCAAATGACGATACGCCTCGTCGACGGCGCTCATAAGAATGTCGGGGGACGCTTCGGTCTCAATTGCGCGGGCGCGAAGATACGCTTCATAAGCCTCGATGGAACGCGTTCCCGTGTTCATCATCCGAGACAGGGTCTCCGGATCGAGCGTCGTCTCCAGAGCGCGCGCGATTTCGACCGCAATGCGTTCTTGAATCGCAATCAGATCGAACGCGTTCTCGTCAAAAACCTGCGACCAGAGGGACACGCCGTCGGCCACGCGAACCAGACGCACGGCCACGCGCAAGCGTTCGTCCACCCGGCGAACCGAGCCCTCCAAAATGTGGGCGACATTGAGCGCCTCCGCCAAAGTCTGCATGGGCGCGCCGCTCTCGGCGGCGCGTCGCGTCGCGGACGCCGAGGCCGTCACGATGTCCGGCGTCCGCGTCAAGGCGGTCGCGATTTCGTCGGTCAAACCCGCCGCGAACCAACGTACCGTGGGATCCCCAAAATCGGCCATCGGCAAGACCGCGATGGATTTGCGTCGATCGAGCCCTAGCAACCGCGCGGTCTCCGCACGTTCACGCGCATGTGACAGCAAAACGGTGCTGTTGAAGTACATGCCCGCGACCGGCAAACCTAAGCCAAAGATCGCCACTGCAAGCAAGTAAATTGCGCTCGACTTGAGGGTCATGATGTTTATCGCAAATGTCGTGCTAAGCGACCTCAAAAAAAGCGCAGGCAACTACCCATGCCCCGTCGTTAAGGCGGCTATGCGACCGGCGTATGACAGCCCTCTCGCCTTGCCAGCAACGCGGAATTCCGATTGACTCTCATCCATGGGCAGTGGCGCTCTGCTGACGATCTTGTTCTCGCTGCCGATCTTCGCAAGCGCCGTTTTGATGGTGTTGGCGAGAGCGGGCGCCTCCGCTTTTTCTGAACCACGCTCTCGACAGACTCTCATGGCGTTGGCGGCCTTCGGCGTGGCTGCGTGGGCGACGTCCGCCCTTGGCGCTATCCTTGAAGGCCCGGTCGCCGCCGCGATCTCGAACGCGGTCTTCATCATGGCTGCGCTCTTCGCCTATGGCCTCGTGAATGTCGCCCGCCATAGCGGTCGGTTGGCCTTTGCATTCGGCGCGACCGTGTCCGTTCTGGTCGTGCAAGGCGTCTATCTCGGCTTCGGCGCTGTCGGCGAGCCCATGTCATGGACGCCGGCGGGATTGGCGGTCGGGCAATTGGGCTTCTCCGCCCTTTGCGTCGCCGCCGCACACCGTTTGGTCACGGGCTGGCCTGCCGCCAAGCCTCTTGAGATCGGACTGGCCTGCGTGACGCTCGCCGCAGCGTCCATGTCCGGCTGGATCGCGTGGCGCATGTTCCAGTCCGGGGATAGCGCGCAGGCGGCGATCTTGTCCGCCGTTGCGGTCGTCGTCTCGCTGGCGGTCGGCGCGCTCGCCAAACTGCTCTCCGCGACGCTCACGCCGCCCCAATTGACCGGCGCGCTGGACCGCCTGACGGGATTGCCGAGCCCGAACGCTTTCGAATCCGCCTTGAACGCGCGATCCGACCCTTTGCCTCCGGGGACGGCGCTCGCACTCATCGATCTGGACCGTTTCAGCATTGTCAGCAACACGATCGGCCGGAACGTCGCCGACCGTTTCATCGCCCTGGTGGCGCGCTGTCTTTCAGATCTCGCGCCGCCCGAGGCGAGCCTTTGGCGCGTTTCGATTGACGCCTTCGTGGCGATCCTTCCACCGCTTGTCGATCAAGAGGCGTTTTGCACGGAGGCGCTGTGCGCGGTTCGATCCGTCGATCCCGGCGGCGGACGAGCCTTGCAGGTCCGGGCGTCGATCGGCGTGGCCACCTCTCCCATCGACGGCCAGACGCCGCGAGATTTGATGAGCGCGGCCGAAGTCGCGCTCGGCGTCGCCAAGAGCCGCGGCGGCGACCGCCATGTGGCCCATGAACCGAACATGCGTCTCCAAATCGAAGGGCGCGCCAGGCTCGAATCCGCCTTGCGCGAGGCGATCGAAGGCGAAACCCTGACGCTGCATTTTCAACCAAAGATCGCAGCGGCGACAGGTCAATTGGCCGGCTGCGAGGCGTTGCTGCGCTGGCGTCGCGGCGACGAATCCGTGTCGCCGAAAGAATTCATCCCAGTCGCGGAGGAGTCCGGCCTCATCCGTCCTTTGGGGCGCCTGGTGCTGCGCATGGGTGCGCGCCAAGCGGCGGCCTGGGCGGCGGATCATCGGCCGTGTCGGGTCGCCGTCAACGTATCGCGCCTCGAATTGGAGGACCCGGACTATATTGGTCAGGTGAAGGCGATGTTGGCGAATGGCGACATCGATCCCGCAAGATTGGAGTTCGAGATCACCGAAAGCGCGATGGCCAACGACCACGCCGCGATCGGCGCCGCGCACGCCCTGCGCGCGCTTGGGTTTCGGGTGGCGATCGATGATTTCGGCGCCGGCGCTTCAACCCTCGCCCAATTGAGTCGGATGCCCGTTGATTGTCTCAAGATCGACCGCAGTTTTCTCGTGAATTTGGATCATGACGAAAAACTCGTGGCGATGATTCTCGACTACGCCAAAGAGGCCGGCTTGGAGACGGTGGCCGAGGGCGTCGAGACCGAGGCCCAGGCGGGCTGGCTTCGCCGCCATGGCTGCACGACCTTCCAAGGCTTTCTGTTTGATCCCGCCTTGCCCGCGGCCCTATTCGCGCAGCGCTATCTGCGGCGGGCGTCGAACGTCACCTCTCTCCAAGGTTGAACCGCGCCGAACGGAAAGATCGGTCGGCGGGTGTCATGCGCTCTCGGGCGATAGGACGTTCCGAGCGCAAGTCTCGGAACGTCCAATTCTGTTAGGTGAAAAGAAAGTCCGACGCGTCCAGGCCGACAAAGGCGGCGACGGTTATGAGGTTCCCGCCGCCCAGATCCACGAATGAGTGGATGCCGTTGTCGGTGATCGCGAGATCCGCGAAACTGTTGAGGCCCGGAAATCCGGAAATCTCGATCACGTCGACCCCGTTTTCGAAATCGGCGATCCAGTTGTCGTTGTTCACCGTCGCATTGACGAATTGGAACGTGTCGGCGCCGGTCCCCCCGATCAACATGTTAGAGCCCTGTTCACCGTTGAGGATATCGGCCCCCGCTCCGCCATTCAACTCGTCCGAGCTGGAGCCGCCCAGAAGGATATCGTTTCCGCCTTCGCCTAGGAGCAGGTCTTCCCCGCCATTGCCGCGCAGAACGTCATCGCCGTCGCCGCCTTCCAGACGATCGGCGTCATTGCCGGCGTTAATCGTGTCATCGCCGTCCTCGCCATCGAGCACATCATTGCCGCCGCCGCCATTGATGACGTCATCATCCGCGCGACC
This sequence comes from uncultured Caulobacterales bacterium, assembly GCA_964412525.1. GTDB lineage: Bacteria > Pseudomonadota > Alphaproteobacteria > Caulobacterales > CAYPOX01 > CAYPOX01. Next base: position 36,496 of record CAYPOX010000004.1, on the reverse strand, counting down.
CAGGATCTCTTCGCTGGCCGACGTGCCGTTCAACGTGTCCGGTCCAGGCGTGCCGACGATTTGGGTCGCGGCGAAACCGAAGTCCGCCGCCGTCAGACCGGTGACGCCTTCAATGATGATCGTCCGACCATTGAACGCAATCTCCGAGTTTCCGGCGTTCTCAGTGATCGTGACGTCGCCAAAGGTGAGCGGCGCAGGATCCTGGAGCACGATCTGGTCGAGACCTTGCTGGAAGTCCGTAACCCGGTTGGTGTTGTTGACCGTCGTGTCAAAGACGAAGGTGTCCGCGCCGGCGCCGCCGGTCAGAACGTTCACGCCTTGCTCGCCGTTCAGCACATCGTCGCCGTCGCCGCCGAACAGGTCGTCCGAGCTGGTGCCGCCAAGAAGGGTGTCGTTACCGCCTTCGCCTAAGAGAAGATCGTCGCCGCCATTGCCGCGCAGAACGTCGTCGCCGTCGCCGCCTTCCAGACGATCGGCGTCATTGCCGGCGTTAATCGTGTCAT
>CAYPOX010000004.1:28362-35893 GCA_964412525.1 uncultured Caulobacterales bacterium | reverse complement strand
GCACATCGTCGCCGTCGCCGCCGAACAGGTCGTCCGAGCTGGTGCCGCCAAGAAGAACATCGTCGCCGGCGCCGCCGAGCAAGCGGTCCACGCCGGCCTGGCCGAGCAGCGTGTCATTCCCGTCGCCGCCCTCCAAACGGTCGTTGTCATTGCCGCCGTCAAGCGTGTCGTCGCCCTCACGGCCTTCGAGAACGTCCGCGCCGCTGCGTCCGTTTAGAACGTCGTCTGATTCGAGACCGATGATCTGATCCTCGGCATTCGTGCCGTTGAGGGTGTCCGGGCCGGGCGTGCCGGTGATGACGTTGACGTTCGGAAGTCCGAAATCCGCCGCCGTGAGGCCGGTGACGCCCTCGACGATGATGGTCCGGCCATTGAAGGCGATCTGCGAATCTCCCGCGACCTCATTGATGGTCACTTCGCTGAAGACAAGCGGCGCCGGATCGGACAACGAAATGCGATCCAGACCTTGTTGGAAATCCGTGATGCGGTTGGTGTTGTTCACGAGCGTGTCGAAGACGAAAAGGTCGGCGCCGGCGCCGCCGGTCAGCACGTTTGCGCCTTGCTCGCCGTTCAGCACGTCGTCGCCGTCGCCGCCGTCAAGCACGTCCGAGCTGGTTCCGCCGGTGATGACGTCGTCGCCGCCCTCGCCAAGGATCGTGTCCGAACCCGCGCCGCCGATCAAGATATCGTCGCCGTCCCGGCCTTCGATCTGATCGTTACCGTTCAAACCATCGATGATGTCCGATCCAGGCGTGCCGATCAGCACGTCGTCACCATTCGTGGGCGTGCCAGGCGCGTTGAAGAAATCGAGCGCGAAGGCCGGCTCCACACTATTGACGACGGACGCGGCGTCGCCGCCGGAGAACGCCCCGTCAAGGAAGGTGATCGTGATGTCTGAGACGTCGTTCGCGTCGTCATTCTTCGTCGCAGCGCCGGTGAAGCGCAACTCGGCTGAGGTCGCGTTCAAACGGACGACTTGGGCGGTCAGTCCGCCCGGAACGTTGCCCACGGTGACGTCGCCGAGCGCAACGTAGTCGACGCCGTTCGAGCCCGTGAAGGTGTCGCCGCCGGTGAGGTTGATGATGACGGACCCGCCGATCACGCCCGTATTCGAAGTCGTCTCCTCCAGCTCAAAACTTGAGTAGTTGACCGCCCGCGTGCTGACATAGGTGACCGCAGAGACGTTGGAGACGCTCGCGGCGTTTCCGGCCGCGTCCGTGATCGTCGCGGTCGCGGAGATGACGCCGTCGTTGAGGCCGGATATGTCCGCGGTCGCCGTCGCTTTCCCCGCGCCGTCGAGCACGCCGGTCACAGTCACCAAACCTCCGCCGCCGGACGAGGAGATGGAGACGCTGTACGCGGCGTTCGCTTCGCCAATGACGGCGAAATCTGTGGCGGTCGCCTCGCCGAAGGAGATGAAGCCGTTCGAGTCCAAGCTCTCCACGCTTGTCGCGACAGGGTCGGTGTCGTCGATCGTGATCGTGACCGATGAAGAAACTGCGGACACATTGCCGGCGGCGTCCTCCGCTTCCGCGGTGATGTCGTAGGCGCCGTCCGCGAGCGCGCCGGAGAGCGCAACGGAATAGGCGCCCGACCCGTTCGCGTTCGTGGTTTCCGCCAAAATGCCGTCGACAAAAACGCGCACGATGGCGTTGGCCTCCGCCGTGCCCACGATCAACGGGGTCGTGTCGTTGGTGAGATTGTCGTTGTCGGAGGCGCCGGAGTCCGACGCGGCCGCAAGATCGACCGTCGGCGCAGGCACGTCGTCGTCGATGATGTCGATGTCGCCGGCCGTCGGCAGCGACCCTGCATTCGTCACCGTTCCCGTCGATCCGGCCGCGAGCGCGTAGCCGACGGTGACTCCCGCTTCGTCCGCAAAGTCCGCGTCGTCCGCCGCGGTGAAAGTCACAGATCCCGTCGTGTCGCCGTCAAGAACGGTGACCATCGCGGCGCCGCCGCCGAATTCAGCCGGCAGCGTAATGTCGAAGGTCGTGTCGCCGTTCGCCGGACCGTCCAATGTGATCGTGAAATCGACCGTGGCGCCCTCATCCACCGTGCCGGACGCGAACGCCGCCGTGTCCACCGCCGGATCGGTCGGAACCGCCGCGGCGAAGACGAAGTCCGCGGCCGTCAGGCCCGTGACGCCCTCGACAATGGCCTGGTTTCCGCCGCCGAGTTCGATCAGCGAGTCGCCCGCCACTTCAAAAATGCTCAGATCAGAGAAGAGGTCGAAGCCAGGCAGGCTGTCCACGTCGATCTTGTCTTCGCCTTGGGTGAAGTCCGTGATGCTGCTGCTCTTGTTCACGGTCGTCGTGAACTTGAAGATGTCGTCGCCCGCCCCGCCGGTCAGGATGTTGTTGCCCTGATCGCCGTTCAACACGTCGTTTCCGTCGCCGCCGAGCAGCGTGTCGTTGAACGCGCCGCCATTCAGGATGTCGTCGCCGGCGCCGCCTTCCAAGGTGTCCGCGTTGCCGCCGCCATTCAGCGTATCATCGCCGTCGCCGCCCAGCAGGCGGTCGTCGCCGTTTCCGCCGTTCAGCGTGTCCGCGCCGTCGCCGCCGAGCAGACGGTCGTCGCCGTCGCCGCCATCAATCGTGTCGTCGCCTTCGTCTCCTTGCAGCCGGTCGTCGCCGTCGCCGCCGTCGAGGATGTCGTCATCGCCCAGACCGAAAATGGCGTCGACGCCCGCCGTACCCGTCAGTGTGTCTTTGCCCGGCGTGCCGGTGATGATGTTGGCGCTCGTGACGAAGTCGCTGGCGTCGAGCCCGGTCACGCCCTGCACGATGATGGTTTCACCGTTGAAGGCGATTTCCGAGTTGCCGGACACCTCCTTGATGGTGATGTCCTCAAAGAACGTCGGCGCCGGGTCTTGCAGCTCGATCAGATCTTCACCGCGGACAAAGTCGGTGATCGTGTTGGTATTGTTGACGTCGCTGTCGAAGATGAAAAGATCCGCGCCGGCGCCGCCCGTCAGCGTATTCAACCAGGCCCCGCCATTCAGCGTATCCGCGCCGTCTCCGCCAAAGAGTTCGTCTTTGCCGTTGCCGCCCAGGATTTGATCGTCGCCGATCCCGCCGTCCAACACATCGTCGCCTACGCCGCCGTCGATAACGTCGTTGCCGATACCGCCTTCGATCTTATCGTTTCCGGCGTCGCCATTCAGAGTGTCCGCGCCGTCGCCGCCGATGATCCGGTCGGCGCCGTCGCCGCCATTCACTGTGTCGTCGCCTTCAGCAGCGTCGATCAAATCGTCGCCACCGAACCCGTTGACGAGATCGTCGCCTGCCAAGGCTTGAATCTCATCGGAAACCGTCGTGCCTTCGAGCGGAATGTCGTCGCCGGGCGTGCCGATGATCACGGAGCCCGAGAACCCGAAATCCGCCGGCGTCAGGCCGGTGACGCCTTCCACGATGATGGTGATGCCGTCAAAGGCGATCTCGGAATTGCCGCCGGTCTCCACGATGGCGATGTCGGCGAAAGCCAAGGGCGCCGGATCCGCGAGCGAAATCAGGTCTTCGCCCTGGGTGAAATCCGTGATCCGGCTGTCCTTATTGACCGACTTGTCGAACTCAAAAACGTCGTTCCCGGCGCCACCGGTCAACACGTTGTTGCCGGCGCCGCCGTTAAGAATGTCGTTTCCGTCGCCGCCGTCGAGTTCATCATTGAACGACCCGCCATTCAGGATGTCGTTCCCGGCGCCGCCGAACAACTTGTCCGCGCCGCCGTCGCCGAACAGGGTGTCGTCGCCGTCTTCGCCGCGCAGAATGTCGTTGCCGGTTCCGCCGATCAGCTTGTCGTTGTCCTCACGGCCTTCAATGATGTCGTCGCCGCCGAGCCCGTCGATCACGTCCGCATTGGGCGTGCCGATCAAAACGTCATCGCCGGGCGTTCCCACGCTGGAGGTCAAAAAGTCGATTTCGATATCCGCGCGCGTTGAGTCGGTGATGGCGCTCGCGTCGCCCCCGGCGAAGGCGCCGTTCAAGAAGGCGATCGTCACGTCGTTCACATCGTCGGTCGGCTCGTTGTCCGTCGCGGTCCCCGTGAAACGCAAGGCGACGGTCGTGGCGCTGAGCCGCTCCACGATGGCGGTCAGGCCCGCCGGTACGTTGGTCACATTGACGACGCCATCCGCGACGAAATCATCGCCATCCGCACCGGTGAAGGTCTCGCCGCCGGTCAGATTGATGGTGATCGCGCCATCGATGGCGCCCTGGACCGAGGCGTCCTCTGACAGTGTCGTCGTGGAGTAGACAAGCGCGCCGGTCGGGGCCGCCGCGAAGATGAAGTCCGCCGCCGTCAGGCCCGTGACGCCTTGAACCGTAAGGCTGTTGCCGCCGCCCAGATCAATGACGGAGTCGCCGGTGAAATCATCGATCGAAAGGTCCGAAAAAAGATCAAAGCCCGGCAGGCTGTCCACGTCGATCAGGTCTTCACCCTGGGTGAAATCCGTAATGACATTGTCTTTATTGACGTTTTCAAACTTGAAAATGTCATCGCCAGCGTCACCCGTCAGCGTGTTGTCGCCTTCCTGACCGATCAGGATGTCATTACCGGCGCCGCCCCGCAGGTCGTCCCCCCCCGTGCCGCTGATCAGCGTGTCGTCGCCGTCGCCGCCGAGGAGCAAATCGCCCGCGCTGCCGCCGTCGAGCGTGTCATCGCCATCGCCGCCATCAAGCTTGTCGGCGCCGCCGCGGCCGGTCAGGTTATCGTCGCCCTTGCCGCCTAAAAGATCATTGTCCTTGTTGTTGCCGCTCAGCGTATCGACGCCGTCTCCGCCAGTGACGTTTTCGAAATTGACAACAGTGTTGGCGCCGATTGTCGCGCTGGTCGCCGAGTTCGCTTGAAGGTCGACGGTCACGTCGCCCAGGCCAGGATTCGTGGCCAGATCCAGCGTGTCCTCGCCTTCAAGAGCATCGAACGTGTCGTCTTCGCCATCCGCCAATAGGGCGAGAACGTTGTTCAGATTGTCGCCAGAGACATTGTCGGCCGCGACCGTATCTTTAAATGCGGCCGGTGGAGGCGTGAAAACGAAATCCGAGTCCTTCAGTCCCGTAACGCCTTGCACCGTGAGGCTATTTCCACCCCCGATATCGATGAGGGAATCGCCCGCCACCTCGTTGATGGTGAGGTCCTTAAAGGCGTCCAAACCTGGCAAGCTGTCCACATCGATCAAGTCCACGCCTTGGACGAAGTCGGTGATCGTGTTGTCTTTGTTGACGTTCTCAAACTTAAAGATATCCGCGCCGGCGCCGCCTGTGAGCGTGTTCTCGCCTTGCTCGCCGATGAGCGTGTCGTCTCCGTCGCCGCCGTCGAGCTTATCTTCGCCGCTGCCGCTTATCAGTTTGTCATCATCGGCTCCACCGCGAAGGATGTCATCTTTGTTGCCGCCCGACAGCGTATCCTTGCCGTCGCCGCCCTCGAGCAAATCATTGCTGCCGACGCCGCCGTTGATGATGTCATCGCCCGCGCCGCCCTTGAGCGTGTTGTCTGCGGTGCTGCCGGTGATCGTGTCGTTTCCAGCGCCGCCGGTCACATTTTCGAAGTTGAGAACGGTGTTGGCGCCGATCGTCGCGCTGTTGGCGGTGCCCGCCTGCAGATCCACTGTGACATCACCGAGCCCGGGATTCGTCGTCAGGTCCAGCGTATCCGTTCCTCCGGCCGCGTCGAAGGTGTCATCCTCGCCGTCGGCCAGCAGGGCCAGCGTGTTGTTGAGATTGTCGCCGGTTTCATTGTCAGCCGCGATCGTGTCCTTAAAGGTGGCCGGCGGAGGCGTGAAGATGAAGTCGGTGTCCGTTAGTCCCGTGACTCCTTGAACGGTCAGAATGTCGCCGCCGCCAAGTTCGATGAGCGAGTCGCCGGCCACTTCATTGATCGTCAGGTCCGAAAAGGCGTCAAAGCCGGGGAGACTGTCGACGTCGATCAGATCGTCGCCTTGGACGAAATCCGTGATCGTATTGTCCCGATTGGAATCCACGAACTTGAAAATGTCGGCGCCAGTTCCGCCGGTCAGCGTGTTCGCCCCTTTTTCGGCGAGTAGCGTGTCGTTTCCGGGGCCGCCGTCAAGCGTATCGGCCCCGGTGCCGCTGATTAGCGTGTCGTCGCCATCGCCGCCCAGAAGAATGTCGTCCGCGCTGCCGCCCAACAGCGTGTCGTCATCCGCGCCGCCGTCAAGCTTATCCTTGTCTCCGCCGCCGTCTAAGACGTCATTCCCGGCTCCGCCCTGAAAGTAGTTCACCTGCTTTGTTGCTGGGCCGCTGACCGTGTCATCGCCATCACCGCCGATCACGTTCTCGAAATTGAGAACGGTGTTCACGCCAGCGGTCGCGCTTTGCGCGGTTCCAGCGTCCAAATCCACCGTGACGTCGCCAAGACCCGCATTGGCCGCAAGATCCAGCGTGTCGACGCCCGCACCAGCATCAAATTGATCGCCGCTCAATCCATCCGGGAAAAGAGCCAATGTGTTGTCACTTCCATCGGCGACGCTCGTATCGACGCTTGCGGTGTCTTCGAAACCGGGCGCGACGGTGAGCGTGACACTGTCGGTGACGGCTGCGCCGGAGCCGTCGGTCGCAATGATATCGACTGTGAAGCTCCCGGAGGACGTGGGCGCGCCGGAGATCGTGTCGGTTCCGTCGAAGCTCAGGCCCGCAGGAAGGCCGCTCACGCTCAAGGACAGAACATCGTCCGCGTCCACGTCGTCGAAGGTTTTCCCAAGGATCTGAAAGCTGGTCGCGACGCCGACCTTCGCCGAGACGTCGGGAAGCGGATTCGTCACCGTCGGCGCGTCGTTTTCACCGGTCACCGTCACCGTGACGGTCGCGGTGTCCGTGTCCGTCCCGTCGCTCACCTGATAGGTGACGCTCGTGTCCAGCGTGTCGCCCGCGTCCAGCGCCTCGAAGTCGCCATTGGGGTCGAAGGTGAGCGCGCCGCCGGCCGTGATCGTGAACAGGCCGCCTTGGTCGCCCGCCACCTTGGTCAGCGGCGTCACGCTCAGCGGATCGCCATCGGCGTCAAAATCCTTGCCCGCGCCATTGTCCGCAAGAACATCGCCCAAAGCCGCCGAAGCGTCGTCCTCATCCGCCGCAAACGCGTCGTCCTGCGCCACAGGCGCCGTGTTCGGGGCCGCCGCGACGGTCACGACAATGGTGTCCGTAACCGACGCGCCGTCGAGGTCCGTCGCTTTGACGTCGACATTGAACGTTCCCGCTTTGGTCAACGTCCCGGAAATCGTGTCCGTCCCGTCGAAACTCAGGCCCGTCGGCAGGCCGATCACGCTCAAAGACAGAACGTCGTCCGCGTCTACGTCGGCGAATGTTTTCCCGGGGATGCTGAGATTGACCGCATCGCCGACCGTTCTTGAAAAATCCGGAAGCGGATTCGTCACCGTCGGCGCATCGTTTTCACCGGTCACCGTCACCGTGACGGTCGCGGTGTCCGTGTCCGTCCCGTCGCTCACCTGATAGGTGACGCTCGTGTCCAGCGTGTCGCCCGCGTCCAGCGCCTCGAAGTCGCCATTGGGGTCGAAGGTGAG
>CAYPOX010000004.1:0-28262 GCA_964412525.1 uncultured Caulobacterales bacterium | reverse complement strand
CCTCATCCGCCGCAAACGCGTCGTCCTGCGCCACAGGCGCCGTGTTCGGGGCCGCATTCACCGTGATGTCGAACGTGTCCGTGGCCGTCGCGCCGTCGAGGTCCGTCGCCGTCACCGTGACGGTCGTCACCCCGGGCGCCGTCGGCGTGCCGCTGATCTCCCCGCTCTTCGCATCAAAGCTCAGACCCGCCGGAAGCGCCGAGGTCGACAGGGTCAAAATGTCGTCCGCATCCACATCCGAGAAGGTCGCCCCCGGAATGGTGAAGCTGAACGCCGTCCCGTCCGTCGCCGTCTGATTGGCGAGCGCCGCATCCAAACTCGGCGTATCGTTCTCACCGGTCACCGTCACCGTGACGGTCGCGGTGTCCGTCCCGCCCTTGCCGTCCAAAACCGTGTAGGTCACCGACGTCGCCAGCGTGTCGCCCGCGTCCAGCGCCTCGAAGTCGCCATTGGGGTCGAAGGTGAGCGCGCCGCCGGCCGTGATCGTGAACAGGCCGCCTTGGTCGCCCGCCACCTTGGTCAGCGGCGTCACGCTCAGCGGATCGCCATCGGCGTCAAAATCCTTGCCCGCGCCATTGTCCGCAAGAACATCGCCCAAAGCCGCCGAAGCGTCGTCCTCATCCGCCGCAAACGCGTCGTCCTGCGCCACAGGCGCCGTGTTCGGGGGAGGCGGCGGCGTTGCAGAGCCGGTCGTGACGACCGACAGAAAATCAGCGATCGCCGGAGGCGTGGAGAAAAATGTCGAGCGCGTATCAAAGATGATCGCGAAGTCGTCAGCTGGCGTGAAATCGCCGTCTCCATCCGCGTCGCCGAGAATCGTCACGGTGTTGAAACCGTCATACACCGCGAAGTCCGCGCCGCCGAACAGACCCGGCACGAAGTTTCTCGGGGCGGCGCCGGTGAGCAAAAGCTGGCTCGACGTGTTGAGGCCCAGGGCGGCGATGTCCAGACGGTCGACGCCAAACTCAAAGAGATCGAACCGATCTGGGTCGAGGCCGGTCGAGTCCGCAGCGCCCGTGATGATGTAACGATCTTGCGCGCCGTCGGGGACCAAGAACAGATCCGTGTAAACGTCGCCGCCAAGGCCGCCGGTGATCGTGTCGGCGCCCGAATCGCCGGAGATAAGGTCGCGCCCGGCCCCTGCGACAATGACGTCGTCACCCTCCAGGCCGAAAAGCTGATCCGCCGAGTCCGTGCCGGTAAGCGTGTCCTCGCCCTTGGTTCCTGTAAACGACGCCATGATTTCATCTCCTCAGTCATTTACCATTTGGAAGTAAATGTAATCCCGTGCTTTCGGACTTAGGGTGAAATGTCTGAACGATCCGTAAAGCTTCAAATCTTTCGTGGCGCCAATAAAGTCGCAAATTTTATTTATAATTCAGCCAAAATCTTAGTACTAAGGGTGGATGGCTCATAAAGTGACCAATGATATGCTGAGAGATTGTATGCTTATGCGAAACATTTTTTTTACATTTTCGTATTCCTATAAGCATTGTTTATATCTCTCTATGAAGTCGTCTGAATGACTTTCTGGCCGCATCCACCGTCGCTTCACAATTGCGCGAGCGACGCGCCCTTGGCGCCGCATGGCCACGGCGCCACGCTGCGTTGATGAAAAGAAATTTCATCGCCGGCGCATGGCGCGACAGTGCGGCGGCGTTCCCGAACGCCAATCCGTCAGACACCGACGATCTCATCGGCGAGTATGCGCTCGCGAGTCCGGACGACGTGGAGGTGGCAAGCATCGCCGGGGCGGACGCCGCAGAGGTTTGGGCGGAGACGAGCCCTCAGCATCGCCACGACGCGCTTTTGGCCGTCGGCGACGCCCTCGCCGGGCGAAAGGACGAACTCGGCGCGCTTCTTGCGCGAGAGGAAGGCAAAACGCGACCGGAAGCGGTGGCGGAGGTGGGCCGCGCCTCGCAAATTTTCCGTTACTTCGCCGGCGAAGCTCTTCGTCTTCACGGCGATGCGTTCGCATCAATCCGTCCGGGAATCGACGTCGAGTTGCGTCGAGAACCCGTGGGCGTGGTGGGGATCATCACGCCTTGGAACTTTCCGATCGCGATTCCCGCTTGGAAAGCCGCCCCGGCCCTCGCCGCGGGCAATGCGGTCATCCTCAAACCATCGGAGAAGACCCCTGCATCCGCGTGGGCGCTGTCAGAAGTCATCGCGGCGCAAAATCTTCCGCCTGGCGCGTTCCAATTGGTTATGGGCGATGGGGCCGTCGGCGCGGCGCTCGCCGCCAGCTCCAAAGTGGACGCGATTTCATTTACGGGCTCGGTCGACGCGGGAGGCCGCGTCGCGCAGGCTTGCGCGGCCCGAGGCGCGCGCGTCCAACTCGAAATGGGCGGTAAAAACCCGCTGATCATCCTCGACGACGCCGAATTGGAGACGGCGGTGTCATGCGCAGTCAACGGCGCCTTCTTCTCGACCGGACAACGTTGCACCGCATCGTCCCGCCTGATCGTCACAGACCGCGTCCATGACCGCTTCGTTGACGCGCTCATGGCGCGCATGTCCGCGCTTCGCGTCGGTCCTGCTTTGGAGGCCGGCGTCGATATCGGTCCGCTCGTCGATGAAGCGCAATTGGAACGCGTGCTGGCTTACGTCGCCATCGGCCAGCAAGAAGGCGCGCAGCTCGTTCGCGGCGGCGCCCGAGTGAGATGTGAGACAACCGGGCATTTCCTCGAACCCGCGCTCTTTGTCGACGCGCACAACCACATGCGGATCTGTCAGGAGGAGATCTTCGGCCCCGTTGCTGCGGTCATCCGTGTCGCAGACTTTGAAGAAGCGATCGCCGTCGCCAATGATACGGATTTCGGGCTTTCCGCCGGGATCTGCACCACCTCGCTCAAATATGCGCGGGCCTTTCGCCGACGCATCCAGTCGGGGATGGCGATGATCAATTTGCCCACGGCCGGCGTTGATCATCATGCGCCCTTCGGAGGACGCAAGGCCTCAAGCCTGGGTCCGCGAGAGCAGGGCGCCGCCGCCCTCGAATTCTACACGACCACCAAAACGACCTATTGGGGAGATTGAGGATTTTTGACGATCGCCATTTTAAGGCGTCGTCTCCGATCGCCCTGGGTTTTCAATGCTTCAAGGCGTTCTGCGCGATAATGTTTGCGCTTCCACTCTCAATGAGTTTCCGGCGCTCCGCGCCCGATGAAATTTTGCGCCTGAAAAATTGGTGTAAAGTTCAAAGGATTTACTTTGATGCCCCTAGATTTCCACCAAACATTCTCGTGAGGCCCTATAATATTTTGCGCGGCGAAAGCCTTTCGTCTGATGAAAGTTGCAGATATTCGGCTTGCATCGGAGGAAAGCGGTTTTTAGAAACAATTGCGCTTAGTTGAGGTCACCATCCATGCTTCGTTCGATCCGAACCGGCGCCAAAAGCGCCGTCACCGGCGGTTTGGCCGGGCTCTTGATCCTCTCGCTCGCCTTTGGATTCGGAGGCGGCTATCTCGGCGGCGCCGGCGGCGGCTATGCAGCCCGGATCGGCGATCGGGACGTCTCCCCGACCGAATTGGCGCGAGCCGCGCAAAACGAATTGCGGGCTCTTCAACGTCGCGCCGGAGAACCGATCACCGGCGATCAAGCGCGCGCATTGGGACTGGGGGAAGAGGCGCTCCGGCGGCTGGTCGCGCAAACGGCGGCCGAAAACGCGACGCAGGCTTTGCGCCTCACCGCGTCTGACGAAGTGCTTCGCGAAACCATCCGGCGGGAGCCGGCTTTTCGCGGCGCGCTTGGCGGCGGCTTCGACGCAAACGCCTATCGACGGGCGCTGGCGCAAGCCAATCTCGAACCGGCCGATTTCGAAGAGCTCGTCCGTGATGATCTGGTGCGCGCGCAACTGTTGGATGCTGCGGCGTCGGCCGCCGCGCCGACCCCGGAATGGATCGCGAAGGCGCTGCTTCGACACGAAAGGCAAAGGCGGGCGGCGGTTTACGTCCTGGTGCAGCCGGACATGGCGCCGGCGCCGCCCGAGCCCACCGACGAGGACCTCAAAGAGTTTGTCAATCGCAATCCATCGGCGTTTCGTGCGCCCGAAAGGCGTCAAGGGGACGTCGTGATTTTCGACCCGAACGCCATGGCGGAAGCCGTCGACATTTCGGATGAGAGCCTCCGCGAGGCGTTCGACGCGGCGCGCGACACCTTTGGCGAGCCCGAACGCCGCACTGTCGTCTTCCTCGCATTCGGCGACGACCGCGATCGAGCGCGCCAAGCGGCGGCGGATTTGAAGGCGGGGGATTCCGCAGAGGCGCTCGCCGCGCGTTACGGCTTCGGGCCCCAGGAGGTCCTGTGGGAAACCGCCCGCATGGACGATCTCCCCGACGAAGCGGCCGCACGCGCCGTGTTCGCGTTGCAAGAAGGCGAATCCGCCGGCCCCATTGTCGGCGATCTCGGCGTGTTCGCCGCACGCGTCGACGAAGTGTTTCCCGGCGAGGACGTGTCGCTCGACGACGTTCGCGATGAGATCCGCCGCGACTTGGCGCTCGAGCAGGCGGCGGACGCCGCCTATTACGCCGCCGACGCATTCGACGCGGCGATCGCCGAGGGCGGAACGTTCGAAGACGCGCTGCAAGCAGCCCGCGACGCGGCCAATCTCTTCGCCGGTGAGATCGCCACGGCGAATGTCGACGCCATGGGGCGGGACGAAGACGGCGCGCCGGTCGAACCCTTCGGTCGACCGATCGCCGATATCCTTTTCGCGTTGGAGCCCGGCGAGGTCAGCGCGCTCGAAGACGTGGGCGAGGACGCCTTCATGGTGGCGCGCTTGGCTGAGGTGATCACCGCGCGGACGCCGCCGCTCGACGAAATCCGCGACGAGGCTGCGCGCCGTTGGACGCGCGCGGAGCGCCAGAAATCGATCGCGGAAGAGGCGCAGACGATTAAGGCGGACGCCGAACGCCTGGGCGGCCTTGAAGTCGCGACCGAAGAACGGGGCGTGGCTCCGATCGCCGTGCCGGACGGGGTTCCGCGCAGCGGGCCGGTCGAAGCCTTTTCGGAGACCTTCGTCGCGAGACTGTTCGCATCCGAAGCTGGAACCGTGCTGACCGGGCCCGCCCGTTTCGGCGAGAGCCATGTGGTGGCGGAGGCGGGCGCGCTTTTGGAGCCGGCGATCGACCCCGACGCGCAAGCTGAGTTCTTGGCCCGTTTGTCGGACGTGGCCCGCGCCGAGGCCGCGGACGCCTTGGTCGGCGAAGCGCAGAAAATCCAAGGCGTGAAGATCAACCGAACCGTCGTCGACACGGTCCTCGACCAGGCGCTCTGATCATGGCGAACGCTTTGGACGCGGTCGCGCGCTTGCGTAGGACCGGCGCCGCGCTTGTGCACCGCGTTTTGCCGGCCGATCTCGATACGCCGGTGGCGGCCTACCTGAAACTGACCCGCGCGGCGCCCTATTCGTTCCTGCTCGAATCCGTCGTCGGGGGCGAAACGCGCGGTCGCTACTCGGTCATCGGCATGGCGCCCGATCGCGTTTGGCGCTTGCGTGACGGCGTGGCGGAGATACTTCGTCCGCCATTCGGCCCCGACGCCACGCCCGAACGGTCCGTCGCGTCGCCCGTCGACTCGTTGCGCGCCTTTCTCGCGGAGCAACAGATCGCGCCCGATCCGGAAACGCCGCCCATGGCGGCCGGCGCCTTTGGTTATCTCGGCTATGAAGTCGCCCGCCTTATCGAGAGACTTCCGGCCCCTCATGCGGATCCGCTTGGACTGCCGGACGCCGCGCTCATTCGCCCGTCCCTGGTCGCCGTCTTCGACGAAATCCGGCAGGAAATCGTGTTGAACACGCCGGTCCGGATCGAGGCGCAAGACGACCCTGCGACGGCGATTGCCGAGGCGGAAGCCCGTTTAGATCAAGCGCAGCGCGCATTGGAGGGGCCGATACCTCACCTGCCCCCAGGATCCCAAGGTCCGCAAGACGCCCAAGACGCACGGCGAGGCGGTCTGACGATCTCAACCGACGACGCGTCATTCGCCGACGCGGTGCGCCGCGGGAAGGCGGATGTGAGGGCGGGAGACGTGTTTCAAGCGGTGCCCAGTCGGCGCTTCTCGCGGCCGTTTTCGCCGCCGCCCTTCGCCCTTTACCGGTCGCTTCGGCGACTGAACCCCTCTCCTTTCCTGTTTTTCTTCGCTTATCCCGAATGCGCCATTGTCGGGGCGAGTCCGGAGATCATGGTGCGCGTCCGCGACGGCCGGATTGTTTTGCGCCCGATCGCCGGAACCCGTCCGCGCGGCGCCACCCCGGAAGAGGACGTCCGCTTGGCCGCCGAGCTGCTTGCGGACCCGAAAGAACGCGCCGAACATCTCATGTTGCTTGATCTTGGCCGCAACGATGTCGGTCGATCCGCGCGCTATGGCAGCGTCGACGTGGTCGAACGCGAAATCATCGAACGATACAGTCATGTGATGCATATCGTCAGCCAAGTCGAAGGCGATCTGCGCGAGGATTTGAGCCCGCTTGACGCGCTTCTTCAGGCGTTTCCCGCAGGAACCGTCACGGGCGCTCCGAAAATCCGCGCCATGGAGATCATCGCCGAGTTGGAGCCGTTCAAGCGTGGTCCCTATGGCGGCGCCGTCGGGTACTTTTCCTCGACCGGCGCGATGGACAGCTGCATCGCGCTTCGAACCGGGATCGTCAAAGACGGTATGCTGCATGTGCAGGCCGGCGCGGGCGTCGTCGCGGACAGCGATCCCGACGCAGAAGCGGCGGAGACGCGTCACAAAGCGGAAGCCTTGCTGAAAGCCGCCGATTTGGCGACGACCCTCGCCAGCGCGTGACCGCGTCGTTAACGCGCTGCGGATCTTTCGGCCGACGGATTGTCCGCGTTTCGCAGACGGGCCGCGATCGCGGAGATCGGGGCCAACGCCACGCGTTCGTCTCGGGCGAGATAGCGTCGAATCGCCTCCAGGGTTTCCGGATGGGGATGACCGATCGCAATGGCGTGACCGCGCCGTCGCGCCAAATCCTCGGCGGCGTCCAGTTGCGCAAGGATCGCCTCGACGTCTCGCTGGTTGTCGAGGAACACGTCCCGTCGCAGGGCCGTCAAACCTGCGCGCTTCGCTTCGTCGTAACCGCGACTCTGCGACGTCGTCAGCGAGTCGAGGAAGATCAGATCGACCGGTTTTATCGCTTGCATGACGGAGGCCATGCCGTCCTGGTCGGCCGTGAAACGGCTTCCCATGTGATTGTTCAAACCCACGGCGCGGGGAAAAGTGGCCAACCCGTCGCTTACGCGACGACGCACGCTCTCGCCGTCAAGTCCGACGCGAAGCGCGTCCGGTCCTGGGTCTTCGTCGCCCAAGGGCTCCATCGGCATGTGGACGATGACGTCCCGATTCGCATCGTGCGCCGCTTTCGCCAGCATCGGCGACTGAGGCGCATAGGGAAGAAACGCCAAGGTCAAGGGCGCGTCGATCGCGATCAGGGCGCGCGCGGCTTCCTGATCAAGTCCGACATCATCAATGACCACGGCCATAAGCGGACCGCCTTGATCGTCGAAGGCGCTCGCGTGCCGTTCCCAACCTTTGGGTTTGCGCGCCGCGGTCGACTGCGAACGGAGTTGAGGCGCCTCTTCGACCGGACGGGACGCGACAGGCTGTGACCGCCGCAGGTCTGAATCGGCGCGGCGCCCGCCAATGACCGTGAGGCCCAGTGCCGCCCCCAATGCGCCCGCCAGCAAAAGCACGCCGCCAGCGCGCAATCGCGCGGGCGTGATGAGAGAATGTGTGCGTCTGGTGCGCCGCGCCATAGTTCTATTAACGCCTTTCGATTAATAAACGCGCCGAGTCGGCATCGACCCGCGCCGGGTTGCGAAGCTAGGTTTACAATTCTCCGATTCGTCAAGGACGATCTCCGTGCTTTTGCTGATCGACAATTACGATAGCTTCACCTTCAATCTCGCCCATCTCATTGTGGCGGCGACAGGGCGCGAACCGGTCGTTCTTCGCAACGACGCGGAAAATGCGGACACGATTCTCGGGCGTCGACCGACCGCAATCTACATTTCGCCAGGTCCCAAGCGTCCCGAAGAAGCCGGCGAATGCATCGAGGTGATACGGCGCGCGCCGAACGATCTGCCGATCTTCGGCGTATGCCTGGGCATGCAGGCCATCGGCGTCGCGTTCGGCGCCCGCGTCGATCGCGCCGCCGCGTTGATGCACGGAAAAGTCGACCCGATCCGTCACGACGGCGACGGCGTCTTCGCCGACCTTCCATCTCCCATCGACTCCACCTGCTACCAGTCTTTGGCCGTCCTCGAAGACGGCGTGCCCTCCGAATTGTCGGTGAACGCCCGCGCCGACGACGGCTCGATCATGGCGCTGAGGCATCGCAGCCGCCCGATCCACGGCGTGCAGTTTCACCCGGAGAGCATTGGAAGCGCGTTCGGCGACCGCATGCTCCAAAACTTCATGCAATGCGGGGGTCTCGCCTGATGTCGATCGTTCTCACCCCCTCTTCTTCGTTGGAAAAAGCGGTCTTGCGCCTCGGCGAGCCGGAAGAGTTTACGCGCAAGGAAGCGCGCCGGGCCTTCGACATCGTGTTGCGATCCGACCCGGACGAGGCGCTCTACGACACGCTGATGAACAATCTCGCCATGCGCCCGATCACCATGGAGCTCCTGTGCGGGGCCGCCGACGCGTTGCGGGAACGCATGATCAAAGTCGTCGCCCCCAACCCAATGATGGATGTTTGCGGCACGGGCGGAGACGGTCGGAACACGCTCAACATCTCGACGGCCACCGCCTTCGTGACGGCGGCCTGCGGCGTCAAGGTCGCCAAGCACGGCAATGCTCGCGTCAGCTCGAAATCCGGCTCGACCGACGTGCTCTCAGCCTTGGGGGTCAAACTCGCCGTCGCGCCCGTCCGAACCGCCGCATCAATCCAACATGCGGGCCTCGGCTTCATCGCCGCGCAGCAGCATCACCCGATCCTGAAAAAACTGGCCAGCGCTCGGAGCCGTTTCGGACGCCGCACGCTTTTCAACGTGGTGGGCCCTCTCGCCAATCCAGCGAGCGTGGAGTTGCAACTCCTCGGCGTGCCGAGCGACGATCTGGTCGAAGTCGTGGGCGGGGCGCTCAGGGCGCTCGGCGTGGCGCGCGCTTGGGTGGTCCACGGCTATGACGGAGTCGATGAGGTCAGCCTTTCGGGCCGAACGCGAGTCTATGAAGTTCGCGGCACGAACTCGCGGGAATTTATGATCGAACCGGAAGACGCCGCCCTGGAGCGCCGCCCGCTTTCGGACCTGGAGGGCGGCGACGCGACCGAAAATGCGGAGGCGATCCGCGCTCTTCTCACCGGGGCCACCGGCCCGTTCCGCGAGGCGGTCATGCTCAACACCGCCGCCGCGCTCGCCGTCGCAGGCCGCGCCAGTGATTTGGCGCAAGGCGCCCGGCTCGCGGCGGCCGCCATCGACTCGGGCGCGGCCAAGCGCGTGCTCGACGACGTCGTCGCCATCACGAACGCCGACCACGCATGAGCCACGTTCTTGACCGCATCCTTGCTCAAAAACGAGACGAGGTGTCCGCACTTCGCGCCGCCCGTTCAGCGGACGCCTGGCGCGACGCAGCCCTGAGGGAACCGCCGCCGCGAGGATTTCTCAAAGCGCTGCGCGCCCGCAACGACGGCGGCTTCGCCGCACTGATCGCGGAATGCAAAGCGCGAAGCCCCTCGGCGGGCGAAATCACCGCCGACTATGACCCAGCGCGGCTGGCGCGCGCCTATGAAGCCGGCGGCGCCGCTTGTCTTTCCGTTCTCACGGACGGCCCTGCTTTCGGTGGGGCCTTGAGCCATTTGCGCGCCGCGCGCGCCACCACCGGCGTCCCCGCGCTGCGCAAGGACTTTATGGTCGACCCGATCCAAGTCTTTGAGGGCCGGGGCGCCGGGGCCGACGCGATCCTCGTCATTTTAGCCGCCGTGGACGACGCCCTGGCCCGGGATCTGATTCAAGCCGCCGCAGATTGCGGGATGGACGCCCTCGTTGAAGTCCATGACCAAGCGGAATTGAACCGCGCCGCGGCGTTGGAGGCGCGCCTGATCGGCGTGAACAATCGCGACCTCAAGACGTTCGTCACCGACTTGGCGGTCACAGAACGCCTTGCGGACCACACGCCGCCGAATGCGCTTCTGGTCGCCGAGAGCGGCTTGGCGTCGACGCACGACGCGCGCCGGCTGGCGCGCGCAGGCGCACGCGCCTTTCTCATCGGGCAAACCCTCGCCGGGGCGGCGGATTCTCAAGAGGCGACGCGTATGTTCGCATCCGTTCCTCTTGACGGAACGACCGGAACCGTTTGACCCGCGCCGGAGAACAAGTTTAGAACATGCGTTGTTGATTCGTTTTCCTCGGGGGCGTCGCCATGCTGACCGCCAAACAACGCGAGTTGCTTGTTTTCATTCAGCAGCGGCTGCGTGAAACCGGCGTTTCTCCATCCTTCGACGAGATGAAAGACGCGCTGGGCCTGCGCTCCAAGTCCGGCGTGCACCGACTGATCTCCGCACTTGAGGAGCGCGGCTTTCTCAAGCGTTTGCCCAATCGTGCGCGCGCCTTGGAAGTCGTGCGAGAACCGGACGATCAACCGGCGCGGCCCCCGCGTCCGGCCGGCGGATTTCGTCCAAGCGTGGTTCAGGGCGGTCTCAGCGGCGCCCGTTCGGCCGACGACGCGGACGCGGAGGCTTTGCCGGTCCTGGGGCGCATCGCCGCCGGCACCCCGATTGACGCGATTCAGCATGAACAGGACCGTATGAGCGTGCCGGCCGACATGCTCGGCGGCGGCGAGCATTACGTGCTCGAAGTTCAAGGCGACTCAATGATCGAAGCGGGGATTTTGGACGGCGACCACGCCGTCATCCGCCGCTGCGAGGACGCCGCGACCGGCGACATTGTCGTCGCCCTGGTAGACGAGGCGGAGGCGACGCTCAAAAGGCTGCGCAAACGTGGCGGCTCAATCGCCTTGGAGGCGGCGAACTCGGCCTATGAAACCCGCATTTTCGGCCCGGACCGCGTCAAAGTCCAAGGACGGCTCGTCGGCCTTATTCGTCACTATTGAGCGCGCCCCAGGGACGCCCGACCGCTCGAGCACGCGCAATCCGAAGGTGGGAATGCTCGTCCACAAAAACGGCGTGCGACCCATATGTCTCCAACTCGCCGCGATCCACGATCCGCGCCGCGCAGGTGCGCCTTAGCGCGGTCGACGCATAGCGGTCGGCGAGAACCACAAGGTCGGCGACGCGGCAATCCTCGACCGCCGCGTCCCAGGAAGTCGGCGCGGCCACAATCACGCCGGACCGCGTGCGCCAGACTCGTCCGCCAAGGTCCTCCGTTTGGACGCCAAGCGTTCGCGCATCCCGTTTCGCGTCGAGCGGCCCGCCCTCCGAGCGCCCCCATACGTCAATGGTGAACGCCCCGCCACGGCCGCGGGCGATCGCCAAGGCGCCGTCCGACGCGCGGATCGCGACCGTTCCGCCTTCCTCGGCGATCAACACGTCCGGTCGCGGCGCATGAGCCCAGGCGAACCAAGCGCCAAGGGCGAAAACGACGGCGACCGCCCGGACGGGACCGCGCCATAGGCAACCCCAAAGAACCGCCAAACAAACGAGGAAAAGAGACATGGACGACCCCGTCGGGACCGCCGCCTCGGCTCCTGGCAGCGCGGCGGTGCGCCCGGCGATCCAAAGGATCGCGTCGCACCCTGCGCCCATGACCGCGAAGGGCCAGGCGTCGGCGCCGAGCGGCGCGCTCAACACCGCGACCATGCCGGCGGGAAGAACCCAGAAGGCCAAAAGCGGTTCGGCCACCACATTGGCGATCAGACCATAGGGAGCCGTCCGGCCGAAATGGTGGGCGGCGGCCACGCCGGTTGCGGAACCGGCCACGAGATTGGCGAGGACAACGCCCATGCCGACATCGCGAACACGGCCAAGCCATGATCGTTCCTTCGGGTCTCCGCCGCGCCGGATTTGAAAGGCGGCGACCAAGGCGGCGGTCGCCAGAAACGACATTTGAAATCCGGCTTCAAGCGCGGCGTTCGGACGGATCACGAGAACGATCCAGGCGGCGATGGCGACCAAGCGCATGCTGATCGCGCGGCGATCAAGCGCGATCGCGGTGAACGCCAGGACCGCCATCACATAGGCGCGCTGCGTTGAGACGGAGGCGCCGGACAGGAAGAGATACGCCGTCGCCGCGATCAACGCCGCAATGGCTGCGATCTTCTTGGTCGAAAGGCGTAAAGCGACCGCCGGAACGCAAGCCGCGACGAACCGAACGGTGAAAAAGGCGACGCCGGCGACCAATCCCACATGCAAGCCCGAGATGGCCAAGAGGTGGGCGAGCCCTGCGATTCGAAGCCACTCCGCGGCGTGTTCGGGAACGCCGCCGCGAAGACCGGTCGTCAAGGCCGCGGCCATGCCGCCGCCTGCGCCGGGCGACGCCGCCCGCGCCCGTGCGGCGAGATGCACCCGCGCGCGGGACCAAGCGCGTTGCAACGTGGTCCAAGCGTCCGATCGCAAGGCCGGCTCGATCACCTTCGGTCGGCCATAGGCGAACCCGGTCGCCGCCACGCCGCGGAAATAGGCGGCGCGCGCGAAGTCATACCCGCCCGGCATGGCGGGTCCGGAAAATGGACGCAGGGAGGCGCGCACGCCGATGCGACGGTCCATCAAAAGCTCGGCGTCGCCCGGCGCGGTCACGCGGATGCGGGCGGGAAAGGGCTGATCCCTCAGGGTCACCTCGTCCAGCGTGAGGCGCACCCGCGCACCCCGTTGGTCCGCATTCGCCACCCGCCCCTCTATGGCGACGCCGTCGCGCATGACCGCCGGCGTCGCCGCAAGGTTGCGCGCCACGGCGGCCTCGGCCCACGCGGCGCCGCCCAACGCGCAGGCGAACGCCCCTAAGCCGTAGGACGTCCGCCAAGCGCCGAGAATGCGCGCCGCAGCGGCGAGACAGGCGATGGTCACGCTAAGAAGAAGCAGCGGCGCCCATGGACCAAGGCTCGCGCGTTCCAGCGCATAAGCGGCTCCGGCGCCAAAAATCGCCGGGCTCCATACGAAAAAGCTTGTCTCCGAGGAACCCAAGCGCGCGGCCCATCCGCTTAACCCGCCGCCGATCCACGTGCTATGTCCTTCGCGCTTTGCGGAAGGAAACGCGCCCTCCATGTCTGAACCGTCCACCGTCGTCACGCGTTTCGCGCCCTCGCCCACCGGTTATCTTCATATCGGAGGCGCCCGAACCGCTCTTTTCAATTGGTTATATGCGCGCGGACATGACGGGCGCTTTCTTTTGCGTATTGAAGATACGGATCGCGCACGTCACTCTGAAGACGCTGTCGACGCCATTTTAAAGGGTCTCGAATGGCTCGGCTTGGATTGGGATGGAGAGCCCGCCTCGCAATTCGCGCGCGCCGATCGGCATCGGGCCATGGCGGATCGGCTATTGGCGAGCGGCGACGCCTATCGCTGCTACGCGACGCGCGAGGAGCTTGAGGCGATGCGCGAAATCGCGACTGCGGAGGGTCGCTCGGTGGTCTATGATCGACGCTGGCGCGATCGCGACCCGGCGGACGCGCCCGAAGACCAGCCTTACGTCGTTCGTTTCAAGCAGCCGGTCGGTCAGGACACGATCGTGCATGATGCGGTCTTTGGCGAGGTTCGAACGCCAAGCACCCATATGGAAGATCTTGTCCTTCTCCGCCCGGACGGGACGCCCACATACAATCTGGCGGTTGTCGTCGACGACCACGAAATGGGCGTCACCCATGTCATCCGAGGCGACGACCATCTGGCGAACGCCGGAAAGCAATTGAACATTTATCGCGCCTTGGGTTGGGAGCCGCCCGTCTTCGCCCACGTGCCCCTCATCCACGGACCGGATGGGGCGAAGCTGTCGAAGCGACACGGCGCTTTGGGCGTCGAAGCCTATCGCGATTTGGGCATGCTGCCGGAGGGTTTGCGAAACTATCTACTGCGCTTGGGTTGGTCCGACGGCGACGATGAATTCTTCGACGACGCGGCGGCCCAGCGACGTTTCGACATCGCAGGCTTGCGCAAGTCTCCGGCGCGCTTGGATCTGGAGAAGATGGCGGCGGTCAACCGTCAACATCTTCAACGCGCGGATGACGACCGCCTGGCGGCTCTGGCGGCGGAAAACCTGAAAATCGACGATACGGAAGAGCTGAGCCGTATTCGTCGCGCCGCCCCCCTGTTAAAAGAGCGGGCGTCGACAGTCGCTGAGTTTGCGGAGGCTGCAGGGTTCCTTGTGGCGAAACGCCCTCTCGACGCGACAAAGAAAGCGCGCAAAGCGCTCGAGAAAGACGACGCGGTTGAGAAGCTGCGGGCGGTGCGCGCCGCCCTGCACGCGACCACCGACTGGGAGAGCGACGCATTGGACGGCGCGGTGGCGACCGTCGCAGAGGCGCGGGGCGAAGGCCTCGGACAGATCGGCCCGGCAGTTCGCGCCGCTCTGACCGGCGGTTTGCCGAGCCCAAGCCTCGGCGAGACGATGTGGGCGCTCGGTCGTGAGGAAACGCTCTTGCGCCTAGACGATCAGTTGACGCCCTGACCCAGCGATCAGGGCCATTCTGCGAGGAAGGACAGCATGGAAAACCGCGTTCAGAAATCCGGCGAAGCGACGCTCACCATCGACGGGCGAACCTTCACGCTCCCCATCCTGTCCGGCGCCGAAGGGCCGGACGTGATCGATATTCGCGCGCTGTACAAAGATGCGGGGGTCTTCACCTTCGATCCGGGCTTCACGTCGACCGCAAGCTGCGAAAGCCAAATCACTTACATTGATGGCGATGTGGGCGTGCTGCGCTACCGCGGATACGGGATCGACGACCTTGCGGAGAACTCGAACTTCCTGGAGGTCGCCTATCTCCTGCTTTACGGAGACCTGCCCACGGAACACGCATTCGCTGATTTCCGAAAGGGCGTCACGCTCCACACCATGGTGCACGAGCACTTCAAGAATTTCCTGAACGGGTTCCGCCACGACGCCCACCCCATGGCGATCATGGTCGGCGCCTTGGGCGCCCTGTCGGCGTTCTATCCGGACGCCACCAACGTCCATGACGAGGCGGAACGGGAGATGGCCATCCGTCGTTTGCTGGCCAAGGTGCCCACCATCGCCGCCATGGCCTACAAGTACTCGATCGGGCAACCATTCATCGATCCAAAAAACGGGTTGGATTATACTGAAAATTTTATGCGTATGTGCTTCGCCATCCCGGCCGAAGACTACGAAATTCAGCAAACTTTGGTGCGTGCGCTCGACAAAATTCTCATCCTGCACATGGATCACGAGCAAAACGCATCAACCTCGACGGTGCGTCTGGCTGGGTCCTCGGACGCCTCGCCAATCGCCTGCATTGCGGCGGGCATCGCCTCGCTCTGGGGTCCCGCCCATGGCGGCGCAAACGAGGCGGCCTTGCGCATGTTGAGCCATATCGGTTCGGTGGACCGCATCCCGGAATTCATCGAGCGCGCGAAAGACAAGGACGATCCGTTCCGCCTGATGGGCTTCGGCCACCGGGTCTACAAGAACTATGACCCGCGCGCCAAAGTGATGCAGAAAGCCTGTAAAGAAGTTCTCGATGCGGTGCGGGTCGACGATCCGCTCTTGGACGTGGCGATGGAGCTTGAGAAAATCGCGCTCGAAGATCCCTATTTCGTCGAGCGGAAACTCTACCCCAATATCGATTTTTATTCGGGCATCACCCTGCGTGCGATGGGTTTCCCCGTGTCCATGTTCACCGTGTTGTTCGCCTTGGCGCGCACCGCCGGCTGGATCGCCCAATGGAAAGAAATGTTGGAGGATCCAAGTCAGAAAATCGGTCGGCCGCGGCAGATTTTCACCGGCGAGGTGGAACGCGTTTACGCCCCCGTGGACGCGCGCTGATTCGGTAAGACAGGCGGCGCCTGCCCTGTGCGGCGCGCCGCCGTCTGCCGCGCGAGGTCCAGTATCGCAGCCGCGGCGGACGCGCTTGGCGCCGTGGGCGGCGCAAGTTTCTCCATTTGGCGTCCGATCTCCGAACGAATTTCGGCCCGAAGGTTTGAGTCTTGCAGGAGGCGCGTCACCGCCGGCGCGAGCATCTCGGGACGGCATGCGTCTTGAACGTATTCCGGGATCACCTCCCGCCCCGCCACATGGTTCGGCACCGCGGCGTGCTTGATCCGCATCCGTTTGAGCGCCCAGCGCTTGGTCAGCGGGCCGACTTTATAGGCGACGAGAGGCGTCGTTCCGGCGCGGGCCAGCTCCATGACCACGGTGCCGGACGCGGCCAGCGCGACGGTCGCCGCAGCAAAGCATGCTCGTTTCGTTTCCGTATCGGAGTTATCAATGATGATGGGCGAACCGGGCCAGCCCTGAGCGGCTGCGACCACGCGCGTGCGGGTGCCGGCCGTCACCACGGTCGCGAGACGCAGCGCCGGAAAGGTCTCGGCGAGCGCGCTGAGGGTCGCGCCAAAGATCGGCAGCAGCGCTCGGAGCTCATTTGGACGGCTGCCGGGCAATACGACCAAAAAGGGCGTGTCCGTTCCAATGTCGTATCGTGTCCGAAACGCATGTCCGTCACGCTCCGTCACGGACCACTCGAATACCGGGTGTCCAACGAAACGCGCATCGATCCCGTACGCTTCGAAAAATGGCGGCTCGAATGGGAACAGGGTCAAGATGCGGTCGGCGAACGGCTTCAACTTGGCCGCGCGATGGGGGCGCGACGCCCAAACCTGCGGCGCCGCGTAACGGACGATCGGGATGTCTGGCGCATGTCGGCGCAGGCGCGACGCCGCTTGGTGATGAAATCCCCAACTGTCGATCAACACGGCCGCGTCCACGGCGTTCGCCGCCGCCAGACGGGCCAAACGACGCGACCGCGCCACTACGGTGGGGATCGCCGGAAGCACGTCGCGCAACCCCATCACGGCAAGCCCGTCCAGCCCATAGGCCGGTGCAAAGTCTTCCGACGCCATTTGCGGACCGCCGCCGCCCGTTAGGACGAGCCCTTCCTCCGCAGATGGGCGCAAGGCGCGGATCAGAGCGGCGCCGATGGCGTCGCCGGACGGTTCGCCAGCGGAGAGCGCAAGGCGGAGCGGCCGATCGGCGCGCGGGGCGCTCACGTCGAGGTTTTCATTCGCTCGCGCTCGACGCCCATGACGAACATGCCCGCACGATCCGCAAGCGCGACCGTCTCTTCGCGACGAATGATCAATGCCGCCCCCGCCGCCACCGCCACCCCCGCGAGCCCGGCCCGGTCAGCCCGGCGCATCGTTTCGGGGCCGACGGTCGGCAAATCCACACGCAACTCCTGGCCCGGCTTCGGCCCCTTGAACAGAATCCCGGCGCGCGCCGTCGTCGATCCGCGCAAGGCGTCTGGCAGGTCCGCCACGCGCTGAAGCATGGCGTCGGTTCCCTCCGCCGCCTCCACCGCGAGCGCCAGCCCATCGCACACCACGGCCGCTTGCCCGACGTCATGGGCGCCGAGAGCGTCCACGATCGCGGCGGCGTGCGCGATGTCGGACATCGCCTGCTCTGAAGGGCGCACGGCCCCATACACCTCCGTGCGCGCAAGCAAGCCGCGCACCACTTCCTCCACACCGATGACGGCGAAACCCGCACGCTCCAACTCTTCCACGAGCAGGGACAACAGGGCCCCGTCCCCGCGTCGCGCCGCCTGTAAGACGCGCGGCAACATTTGGGCGCCGCGAAAATCCGGGCGGATCTGGCGGAAATCCGGCCGTGCGACTCGGCCCGCCATCACCACCGCCTCGCAACCCGCATCCCGAAGCGCTTTCTCGATTCCGCCTGCGCGACCGATGGGCAGTCGAATGCTTGGATAGGCGTCCAGCGCCTCGGACGCTTGCCCCTCTAAGGCGACCACGAAAAAAGGCGCGCCTTCCGCCGCACAGGTCTCCGCGAGTTGCAGCGGCAAGGCGCCGCCGCCTGCGATCAGGCCGACTTTGCGCGGCGACGCGTCGGACCGCGCCGGCAGGCTCACGGCTCATCCCTCCGTGGATGCAGCAAGGGTCGGTCCTCGCCGGCGGCGATGAACTCCGCCATGGCCGCGACGTCCGCATCACCCTCAAAACGATCCGTCAGCGCCGCGCGCCGCGCGGCGAACGCGCCGTCGCCTTGGAACAAGAAACGATAGGCGCGACGGAAGGCCAAAATGCGCGCGCGCTCCCAACCGCGTCGGCGGAGGCCCACGACATTCAGCCCTTCAAGGCGGGCTCGGTCGCCAATGGCGTAGCCGTTCGGAATGACGTCCGCCCACACGCCGCACATGCCGGCGATGAACGCGCCGGATCCGATCCGGCAGAACTGATGAACTGCGGAGTTTCCGCCCACGATCACGTCGTCCCCGACCTCCACATGTCCGCCGAGGACGGCGTTGTTGGTCAGCATGACCCGCGCGCCGATCCGGCAGTCATGTCCCACATGGCTGCCCACCATGTAGTAGCTGTCGGCCCCGACGCGGGTGACGCCGCCGCCATGGCCCGTGCCCCGATGCATGGTCACATGTTCACGGATCACACAGCGAGGACCGATCTCCAAGCGCCCTTCCGCGCCCGCATCTTTGCGGTCCTGGGGCGGCCCGCCCAGGGCGGCGAAGGCCGCGACGCGCGTGTCGGCCCCAAGACGGGTGCGTCCCTCAATCCGAACATAGGCGTCTAGCACGACGCCTTGCTCCAGCACCACGTCGCCCCCGATTACGCAACCTGGGCCGATCTCACAACCGTCGCCGATCGACGCGGAGGAATCGACGATCGCCGTCGGGTGGATTGTCGCCACGCCCGATCAGTCCGCCGTGGCCAACATCGCGGTGAAATCCGCCTGGGCCGCCGTTTCGCCGTCCACCTCGGCGCGTGCGTGGAACTTCCAGACCGGCGGACGTTTGTGGCGGCGCTCGACCGGCATCTCCAAGCGATCGCCAGGCACGACCGGACGCCGGAAGCGGACATTGTCGATCGCCATCAGAAAGACGACCTTTCCGTCCATGTCGAAGCCCTCGCAATGGGCCGTGAAGGCGGCGGCCGTCTGCGCCATGGCCTCGATCATCAGCACGCCCGGCATCACGGGTTTGGCCGGAAAATGGCCCGGAAAAAATGGCTCATTGATGGTCACGTTCTTCCAACCGCGCGCCGAGGCCCCGTCGGGCGCAATGTCCACGATCCGGTCGACCATCAAGAACGGATAGCGGTGCGGCAGCATTTGCATCAGACGCATGACGTCGATCGCGTCCAAAGCTCCGTCACCCTTCATCCGAACCTCCCCGCCTTCGCCGGGCCGCCAGCTTCTCAAGCGCTGCGACCTCGCGGAAAAAGGCATAGGCGGGCTTGGCGGGCGCGCCAAGGTATTTCCCGCCAGGCGCAAGATCCCGCATGACGCCCGCGCGCGCGCCGACCTGCGCGCCATCGCCGATCGTCACATGGTCTGCGACCCCGACCTGACCGCCCAAAACTGCGAACGCCCCAATATGAGACGACCCCGAAACGCCCACCTGCCCGACCAAAACGGCGCTGCGTCCGATCCGGCAATTGTGCGCCACATGCACCAAGTTATCAATTTTAGCGCCCGCCTCGATCACCGTGTCGCCCCAGGCGCCGCGATCGATCGTCGTGTTTGCGCCGATATCGACGTCGTCCTCAATCACCACTCGTCCGAGTTGCGGCATCGGGAGGTGCCCTTCAAGCCCGCCCGCATATCCGAAGCCCGCTTGTCCGATCCTCGCGCCTGCTTGAACCGTCACGCGGGCCCCGATCAATGCATGGGTGATCGTCACGTTTGGAAAAATGCGCGTGTTCGCCCCGATCACCACATTGGAGCCGATCACCGAATTGGCGCCGATCTGGACGCCTGCGCCGATCTCCGCGCCCGCGCCGATGACCGCGCCGGGACCGATCCGCGCATCGTCATGGATCTCCGCTGAGGGATCGCGCGACGCGATGCCCCGCGCTTCCTCCGCCGCGTCGTCCAAGGCCACCATAAGAGGGGCGGCTTGCGCGAACGCGCGCTTTGGGTCGCCGACGATGATCGGCGCAGTTCGGGCCGGAAGCGCGTCCGCCATGTCGGCGGGGACGAAGCACGCGCCCGCGCGGGTCTTTCCCGCCTGATCGCGAAACTTTTTACCGCTGCAAAACGCGACGTGCGCGCTTTCCGCCGCATCGATCGGCGCCGGACTCATGATCATCCGATCGCCGAGACGGACGACCGCCCCCCCGACCGCCGCCGCCAAGTCCGCGACGCTGATCTCTCCGCGCAAGTGATGAAAGCGCGGATCCGGGCCCCCCGCGGTCGTCAAAATATCAACCGCCTTGGGCTTGCTGGATTTGTTGGAGGATGCGCTGGCGAAGCGCGTCGCTTTGCTCCTCCGTCAACTCCACCATCTCCACCGGTATCGACTTGGTCGACGTGTTGAGGCGCGAGACGATCTCCTGGGTGAGATCCACATCGACGGACCGGAACACGACCGCGCTGCGCTCGAGCACGACATAGGCGCTGCGCTCGGCGGCCAAGGATTCGATGATGGAGCCGACGGCGTTGTTGAGCCGAGTCCGCGCAGCGCGTTCAGCGCGCTGCAGTTCGATGCGGCTCTTCTCCTGTAGAACGGCGAAATCGATGGCCTGCTGTGAGAAGGACTTTTGAAGGTCTTCCAGCTTGTCCGGCGCGACGATCTCCCGTTGCGCCTCAAATTCAGTTTGCGCAGCTTCGAGCTTGTCGTTCTCAGCCTGCAGAGCCTCTTCAAGCTCCGTCTGCATGGAGGTCAGCTTCTCAAGAGCGTCATTCCAGGCGGTGGATCCACGCAGAACGTCGGCCTCGCTGAAGACGAAGATCCGGGGGCCTTCCTGGGCGTGGAGGTCCACCGCGTTGACGGCTCCTAGACAGGCCAAGCCTAGGATGGCGAGGCGAAACAGTTTCATAGCGTTGCTCCTTAGAATGCGGTGCTGGCGCCGAAGCGGAATTGCTCCAGCTGGTCGAAGTCTTCGCGCGC
Organism: uncultured Caulobacterales bacterium; assembly: GCA_964412525.1. Classification (GTDB taxonomy): domain Bacteria; phylum Pseudomonadota; class Alphaproteobacteria; order Caulobacterales; family CAYPOX01; genus CAYPOX01. The sequence continues at coordinate 7,268 of CAYPOX010000004.1, read as the reverse complement.
GAGCGGTTGCGCCAAATCGATCCGGATCGGTCCAAAGGGCGAACGCCAAAACACGCTGACGCCGACCGACGCGCGCAGCGCGAACTGACCTTCAATGTTCTCGCGGAGGCCGGTCAGATCGGGGTCGAGCAAGCCGACCGTGCCGACATCGGCGAACACGCCGCCGCGGACCCCGAAACTGTCCGGAAGTCCCAGCGGAAACGTCACCTCCGCTCGGCCGATGGCCACGGTGTCGCCGCCAAGGATGTCATTGTAAAGCTCGAACGTGTCTCGCGGCCCCACGCCGCCAGGCTCGAACCCGCGGAAACTCTCCGCGCCGCGGATGAACCGGTCGCTCACCCGCACCGAATCGCCAAAATCCTGGATGTAGCCAAGATCCGCGCCCAGGCTGAAGATGATGTCGTTTCGAAAGAGGTTTCGGAACCAGTTGGCGTTCAATTGCGTGCGGATGAAACGGACCGATCCGCCTGCGCCGGCGAAATCCTGCGACCATTGCGCGATCCACCCCCGCGACGGCCGAATGGGATCGTTGCGCCGGTCGACGGTCAGCGTGTAGCCGATGATAGAGGCGAGCCGCGATCCTTCCTCGTTGCAGATGATCGGCAGATCATTCGTATCAACATCGCCGTCGAAATCCGCGTCGAACAGCAGCGGATTCGCTTCGCCGCCCAACACCTCAAGCGTATCGACATCGCATTGATTGCCAAGACGGTTCACGTCGTCGCTGCGGATCGTGTAGCGGAGCGCCAAATTGGTGTCGATCGCCAAAGGAAAGCCGGTTCGCAGACTTGCGCCTGTGGAGCTCGTCTCGAAATTGTTCACGTCGCTGAAGTCAATCCGGGTGCGGAAAATGTCGAAGCCGGCCCCCAGGCGACGGTTCAGGAAATACGGCTCGCTGAAGCGCAACTCAAAGATCCGCCGTCGGTTCGAGAGAGACACGCGAAAACGCAGAAACTGACCACGACCCAGAAAGTTCCGCTGGCTGATCGCAAAATCGAGAAGAAACGCGTCGGTCGATGAGAAGCCCGCGCCAAGGGACAATTCCCCGGTCGATTGTTCGGTCACCTTCACGCGAAGGGTCGTCCGGTCCGGTGCGCCGCTCGGCAACTCTTCGATCTCGACGTCTTCGAAAAAGCCGAGCCCGCGAACGCGCCGCCGCGACCGATCCACCAAGATTCGGTTGAACGCGTCGCCCTCGACGATCTGCATCTCCCGACGGATGACGCGATCGAGGGTGGAGACGTTGCCCTCAATGTCGATGCGATCGATGTAGACCCGCGCGCCCTCCCGGACCCGAAAGGTCAAGCCGATCGTCTGATCTTGCTCATTGCGCTGAAACAGGGGTTGAATGTCCACAAAAGCGTAGCCATTGGCGCCCGCTGCAAAGGTCAGGCTGTCAATGCTCTCCTCGATCAGATCGCCATTGAAAACTTCGCCTTCGCGGGTGGCGACCAATCTCTTGAGCACGTCGGAATTCAGTCGGTCGAGTTCGGTCTCCACTTCGATCGATCCAAAGGTGTAGAGCGGACCTTCCTCCACAATGAAGGTGATGTAGAATTCGCTTTGATCCGGTGTGAGTTCGGCGATCGCGGACACCGTGGTGAAATCCGCGTAGCCGCGCGCCCGGTAATATTGGCGGAGCTGTTCTCGGTCGAATTCAAGACGGTTGGGATCGTAATTGTCGTTGGCCGTGAAGAAGCGATACAGCCGCGACTCCTTCGTCGCGATCACGCCGCGAAGGAGGCTGTCGCTGAAGATCTCATTGCCGAGAAAGTTGATGCGTCCGACGCCGGTGACGTCGCCCTCTTCAATCTCGAAGACGAGATCCACGCGGTTTTGCGGCAATTCGACGATCTTCGGCTCCACCGTGGCGGCGAAACGTCCAGACTGGCGATAGAGTTCGATCAACCGTTGCGCGTCCGCTTTGGCTTTGGCCGGCGTGAAGACCACCCGAGGACGAAGTTGGACCTCCGCGTCCAATTCGTCATTGTCGAGCCGGCGATTGCCCTCGAACGCCACGCGATTCACGATCGGGTTTTCAAGGACCGCGATCACCAGGGTGTCGCCCACCCGCGCAAACTCCGCATCCGCAAACAGGCCTGTGGCGAACAGCGTTTTCAGCGAACGGTCAATGTCGGCGAGCCGAAACGGATCGCCGGGCGCGACGGTGAGATAGGAGCGGATGGTCGACTCCTCGATCCGCTGGTTGCCCTGCACGACGATCTGGGCGATCCGCCCGCCCTCTTGGGCGCGGGTCTGCGCCACGGCGGGCGCGCTGAACGGCGCAAATCCGGCGGCGATGGCGAGGGCGCACAACGCCGCGCCCGACCTGAGCGTCCGTCTTTGCGCCACTGCTACCTACTCCCATCCCCTCAAAAGACCGCCTGCACGCGATCGTCGCCGGTTCACTCGCCGAAAAGGCCGAAACGATGCAAATCGCTGAAAGTGGCGATCACGAACACGGCCAAGAGAAGGGCGAGGCCGACGCGATAACCGAACTCCTGGGCGCGCGGACCCAATGGCCGCCCAGCGACCGCCTCATACGCATAAAACGCCAGATGGCCGCCGTCGAGGATCGGAATCGGCAAGAGGTTCAAAAGTCCCACGCTGACCGACACCGCCGCCGCCAATTGAATGAGCGTGACCATGGCCGCCGCCACGCCTGAGGCGACGCCGCCCGACGCGCCTTCATAGCTGCTGGACGCGGCGCGTCCGGACAGATGGGCGATGCCGAGCGGACCGCCGATGTCCTGGACGCTTTCTTTGAGCGAGACCAAACGACCGAGGAAACGAAGCTGCAGTCCCGCCAATTCCAGCGTCCGTTCCGCCCCCCTCGCCACGGCCCCCAACGGGCCGTAGTCGACATCGACCTGTCCGTCGGGCGGTCGCGGGCCAGACACGCCAAGACGGCCCATGCGCTGGGTACCGCCATGTCCATCGTCCACTTCGACACGTTCAGGCGTCACGGTGAGCGTGACCTCACGACCGCCGCGGGACACGACCACCGGAATGGTGGTGCCGCTCGACAAGGCGATGACCCGTTGAAGATCTCTGAAATCTTTGATCTTTTTGCCGTTCGCACGAAGAAAAAGGTCGCCGGGCGCGATCCCGGCCTCCGCCGCAGGACTTTTCGAGACCACCTCGAAGGCCCGCGGCTCCGTACGCGTTTCGCCGAAAATGAAGAAGAGGCTCGCCAAAACAGCCACGGCCAGCACGAAATTGGCCGCGGGCCCCGCCGCGACGGTCGCCGCGCGCTGCCAAAGCGCCTTGTTCTGAAAGGCGTCCGGTCTCGAATCCTCATCGGCGGGCGACGCGCCGGAAACGTCCCGGTCGCCGGTGAATTTCACATAGCCGCCCAAAGGAAAGGCAGCCAAGCGCCAGCGTGTACCGTTCCGGCCCGTCCACGCGAACAATTCCGGACCGAAGCCGATCGAGAACCGCTCGACGCCGATCCCGCACCAACGGCCCACCTGGTAGTGGCCGTATTCGTGCACGAGCACGACCAAACCAAGCACGAAAACCGCGGACGCGATGTAGACCAGTCCTTGCAGAGCTTCAAACATGAAACCTTTCCAATTCCGCGCCGTCGATCGCAGGCACGCTCAGCGTTCCAGGCGCGCCGCCAAATCTTCCGCCACCCGACGCGCGTCGCGGTCGACGGCGAAGACGTCGTCCATACGGCATGGAGCCGGCGCGCCCGCAGCGACGGCTTCGATCGTTTCGCCCACCACGCGCGCGATGTCCAGAAAGCCGATGCGTTCCGCTAAAAACGCGGCCACCGCAACTTCGTTGGCGGCGTTGAGGATGGTCGGCGCCGCACCGCGCGCCTCCAAGGCCTCCCGCGCCAAACGCAGCGCCGGAAAGCGGTCGTCATCCGGGGCCTCGAACGTCAGAGACGCCACTTTTGAAAGGTCGAGCCTGTCTGAAGGCGCGGTCATGCGCGCCGGCCATGCGAGCGTCGAGGCGATCGGCGTCTTCATGTCCGGCGCGCCGAGCTGCGCCAGAACGGAGCCGTCGTCATAGGCCACCATGCTGTGGATGACCGACTGGGGATGCACGATCACGTCCAGCCGGGCCGGCTCCACATCGAAGAGATAGGACGCCTCGATCACCTCGAGGCCCTTATTCATCATGGTCGCCGAATCGACCGAGATCTTTGCGCCCATGGACCAATTCGGATGGGCCACGGCCTGCTTGGGCGTCGCCTCGGCCATGGCCTCGCGGCCCCAAGTCCGAAACGGTCCGCCGGACGCCGTCAGAATGAGTTTTTCGACGCGCTCCATCCGCGCTTCTTCCAAAACTTGGAAGATCGCGTTGTGCTCAGAATCTACGGGCAAGACGCGCGCCCCATGCTCGCGCGCGCAGGTCATGAACAACGCGCCCGCGCACACCAGACATTCCTTGTTCGCCAGCGCGACCGCGCAGCCCGTCTCCAATGCTGCGAGGGTCGGCTCCAATCCGGCCGCGCCGACGATCGCCGCCATCAACCAGTCCGCGGGGCGGCGCGCCGCCTCCACGACCGCCGCCCGGCCAGCCGCCGCCTCGATCCCCGTGCCCGCAAGACCCTCACGAAGCGGTTCCAACAAGGCGTCCGAGCCGACGACGGCGATGGCGGGCCGGAACTCGCGCGCTTGCTCGATCAGGCGATCGACATTCCGATTGGCGACGATGGCCTCGATCGGAAACGCCTCAGGATCGCGCGATCTCGCAAAGCGGATCAGCTCCAAGGTCGCGCATCCGATGGAGCCGGACGAACCGAGGATGGTGACCCTGCGGGCCGTGTCGACGGCCGCCCCGCCATTGCGGCCCATGCCGCTTGGATACGTGGAATCAGGCATAGCGGCCCTCATAGAAACCGCATGGCCCCGTAGACAAGGCCCGCGGCGATCGCCGCCGCCAAAGTTCCGTCCAATCGATCAAGCGCGCCCCCATGTCCCGGGATCAACGTCCCGGTGTCTTTAACGTCAAACCGCCGTTTGACCGCGGATTCCGCCAAGTCCCCAATTTGAGCGGACAAAGCGACCATCGCGCCGGCCGCCGCGACGTCGATCACCGACCAGCCCGTGTCCGCGAACAGCCTCATACCAAGCCCGGCGAAGAAACCGGTGAGAAAACCGCCCAACAGCCCGGACCAGGTTTTGGTCGGCGAGATGCGTGCGGACAGCAGCGGCCCTTTCAGCGTCGAGCCGATCAGATAGGATCCGGTATCGGTCGCCCAGACAATGATTAAAAGGCCAAGCACCAGCGTCCGTCCGTCCGCATCGCGCCGCAGCACCGCCAAGGCGGCGGCGGCAAAGATGATCGACGCCGCGCCCAGGACGGCCAAGACAAGGCGTCCTTGAGACGGCGCGGCGCGATCGTCGTTCCGCACTCCGGTGAGTTTCATCCATTCGTAAAGGCACAAACCGCCGACCGCCGCGACCCACACGTCAAAGGCCGGCCCGCCGATCCAAACGACCGCCACGCCCAGCGGCGCGAGCACCGCGGCCGAGGCGGCTCTTAGGGCGAACTCTCGGGTCAAGCGTCGCCTCGGCGCGACCGTGAGGGCGCTGGAGTGCGGATGTCCGGTCACACCGCTTGCTCCGTGGCGACGCCGCCGAACCGTCGCTGCCGGCGGCGATACTCCGCCATCGCGTCATAAAGGTGTTCGGCCCTAAAATCCGGCCAATAGGCGTCAACGAAGACCAACTCCGCATAGGCCGCTTGCCAAAGCAAGAAATTGCTGAGTCGACATTCGCCGCTGGTGCGAATGATCAGATCCGGATCCGGGATCGAGGCGGTGTCCAACGATGCCGCCACCAAATCCTCATCGACCAAATCCGCCGCGAACCGCCCGGCGACGACGCCTTCCGCAATGCGTCGCGCGGCCCGCGCGAGCTCGTCGCGGGCGCCGTAATTGAAGGCGATCGTAAGGTTGAGCGCGTGATTGTTTTGCGTCGAATCCTCGGCTTCAGTGATCAAAGCCCGCAGTTCCAGGTCGAGGTCGTCGCGGCGGCCGATCACGCGCACGCGCACCCCCTCGTCCCGAAGCCGCGGAAGGTCCGATTGAAAATACTGCCGTAGAAGCCCGAAAAGGCCGTCGATCTCTTCCGGCGGACGGCTCCAATTTTCGGTCGAGAACCCATAGACCGTGACAAAGGGCAGACCCGCGTCGCCGGCGGCTTGCACCAAGCGGCGGACGGCTTCGACGCCGCGCTGGTGACCGATGGCGCGCGGCAAACCTCGCTGGGCCGCCCAACGGCCATTCCCGTCCATCACCACGCCGACATGCCGCGGATCGTCATTGGAGCGGGTGGTTGGGAGCGGTCGCGGCATAGGTCTCGGGGCTTGCGACGACGCCGTTCGGGCGCGCCGTCAGACTTGCATGATTTCCTGCTCCTTGGCGTGAAGCGCCTCATCGATCGATTTGATGTGCGCGTCCGTCAAGGATTGGATGCGATCGGACAATGTCCGGGCGTCATCTTCACTCAAGCCGCCCTTCTCGGCCTTTTTGAGGCGGTCCATGCCGTCGCGCCGGACATTGCGGACCGCCACACGGCCTTGCTCGGCGTATTTTCCGGCGAGCTTCGCCAATTCCTTGCGCCGCTCCTCGTTCAAAGTGGGGATCGGCAGCCGCATGAGGGTGCCCTCCACCACCGGGTTCAGGCCGAGGCCCGACTCGCGAATGGCCTTCTCGACCGCAGAGACGTTGCTCTTGTCCCACACATTGACGGTGAGCATGCGCGGTTCGGGGACGCTGACGGTGGCGACCTGGTTCAACGGCATATGTGCGCCGTAAACATCCACGGTGACAGGGTCGACCATGGCGGTCGTGGCGCGGCCGGACCGCAGCCCCTTAAACTCGTCCTTCAGTGTTTGGACCGCGCCGTCCATACGCTTCTCCAAGTCTTTCAAATCGAAATCGCTGGCTTCAGCCATGCTCGTCCTCTTTCGTTCTCGTCTGGCGGCCGCCTCAGGCGTCCGAAATGATCGTACCGACGGGTTCGCCGCGAAGAAGCGCTTTCAGCGCTCCCTTGTTTTGGACCGAAAACACCACGATCGGAATGCGGTTCTCCCGCATCAACGTGACGGCCGCCGCATCCATCACCTTCAAATCCTTCGCCAAGACCTCGTGGTGGGTCAAACGCGCAAACCTTTCCGCGGTCGGATCCGTCTTTGGATCCGCCGTGTAGACGCCGTCCACCTGCGTGCCCTTCAAAAGCGCGTCGCATTGCATTTCCGCCGCGCGCAGCGCCGCCGCCGTGTCCGTGGTGAAAAAAGGATTGCCG
>CAYPOX010000003.1:0-54811 GCA_964412525.1 uncultured Caulobacterales bacterium | reverse complement strand
TCGTCTTCCTTGCGCACGCCCAAAAGGAGTCGAAGGGCCGGAAAGCTTTGACGCCGTGGCGGCGGCGGCGTGGCGCGGGCGAGCCACCAAATCGCCGGCAACGTCAACAGCGCCGCCAGCGCCCAGGGCGCGGCGAAGGCGATCGGACCGAAGGCCGTCATCGCCGCAACCCGCCGCTGTCGGCCAAAGCCCGATGCAACGCCAACAGCGCCTTTCGAGGCGGCGCATCCGTGCGGTGCAACGTAATCGGCCAGCCGGCTTGCGCGAAGATGTCCGAGAGTTCGGCTCGAAGCGCGTCCATGGCGTGCTTATACTCCATCGCCAAAGACTCCGCCCGACCGGCTAACAAATCGTCACGGGACTCGACATCCTCGAAGCGCGTCCGGCCGCGGAAAGGAAAATCCAACTCGGCGGGATCGAGAACTTGGCAAGCGCAGCCCGGCAATCCGCGATCTGCGCAGGTGCGCACAAAGGCGGCCGCAACATCCGGCGCGTCGAGAAAATCGCCGATCATGACGACCACCGCGTCCCGTCCGAGATCGTCCGGCTGCGGTAAATTCGCCCCGTAGTCGGCGTCGTCCGAAGCTGCGAAGGCGAAACGCCGCAGCGCTGGCCGGCCGCCGCCGGGCTCCGCCGCAGAGGTCGGCGCGCCGATGCGCTCTCCGCCTTCCACGAGAAGGGTGGCGAGCGCCACCGCAAGAACTGAAGCGCGCCAAGACTTGGTGGGGACGGCCTCGTCCGAGCGCCATTGCATGGACGCGCTGGCGTCCCGCCAAATCCAAACCGTTTGAGAGGCCTCCCATTCCCGTTCGCGAACGAACAGGTGATCCGATCGCGCCGAACGCCGCCAATCGATGGAGCTGGACGGGTCGCCGGGCCGGCTCCGACGGAATTGCCAAAACGCGTCGCCCGGCCCGGGCCGGCGGCGTCCGTGCGGGCCTTGCAAAGACGGTCCCGTCCGGCGTGGGCGCGCCGCGAGCGGAGGAAACGCGGCCGCCAGTAGCGCCGCTTCCTCGCGCAAAGGCGTCCAACGCCGATGGGCGTCGCGGTGGTCGTAGGGCGGCGGAACGCTCACCGGATCTCGTCGCAAAGGGCGTCGATCACATGATCCACGGTCACGCCCTTGGCGCGTGCGCCATAGGTCAACGCCATACGGTGCCGAAGGACCGGGCCCGCGAGGGCCTCCACATCATCAATGGACGGGGAGAGACGACCGTCCAGCAAAGCGCGGGCGCGGGAGCAGAGCATCAGGGCTTGGCCGGCGCGCGGCCCGGGGCCCCAGGCGACGTGATCGCGCGCCGCCGCGGCGGCCTCCGGGCCAGGACGGCCGCGACGCACCAAGGTCAGAATCGCGTCGACGACGCTGTCGCCGATCGGCAGGCGCCTCACCAGTTCCTGCCCGTCGATCAAATCCTGTGCGGTCATCACCGCCTCCGGCGCGGCCAGCCGCGGCCCTGTGGTTTCGATCAAGATTTTCCGCTCGGCCTCTCGGTCGGGATATCCCACGTCGATCTCAAGCAGAAAGCGATCAAGTTGCGCCTCCGGCAGCGGATAGGTGCCCTCTTGCTCTAGCGGGTTTTGGGTCGCGAGAACATGGAAGGGCTTCGGAAGATCGTGATGTTCGCCGGCCACCGTCACGTGCCGCTCCTGCATGGCCTGCAACAACGCCGACTGGGTCCGCGGGCTTGCGCGGTTGATTTCGTCGGCCATGAGCAGCTGGCTGAAGACCGGGCCTTTGATGAAGCGGAAGGCGCGCGCGCCGCTGTCGCTTTCTTCAAGCACCTCGGCGCCCAAAATGTCCGAGGGCATCAGATCCGGCGTGAACTGGACGCGCTTGGCGTCAAGGCCGATGGCGCGCGCGATCGTCGTCACAAGCAGGGTCTTGGCCAAGCCCGGCGCGCCGACCAGGAGGCCGTGACCGCCGGACAGGAGGGTGACGAGCGACAGCTCGATCAAGCGATCTTGACCAAAAATCGAAGCCGAAATCGCTTGTTTCGCCGCAGCCAGGCGGTCGCCAAGCCGTTCGACGTCTTTCAAAATCTCGTCAGAAGCGTTCATAAGCCTACACTGTGCGGAGGAGAGGCGTCCTTGGAAAGCCCGAAGCGCCTTCGGTTGTCGATCTAACGGACGATTAGTAACCGTCTAGGGCGAATTCGTGACATGGGAGTGCGACGTGGCGACAGGTGACAAGTTGGAGCGGGGACCGTTGGGTTGGATCGCGTTCATCATTGGCGGGATCTGGTTTCTGCTCACCCGGACCGCATTGTTTGCGCTCACCGTGCTGTTTCTGATCGGCCTCGTGTTCTTCTTCTCTGCGATGTCCTCGAACGATGTCGTGGTGGTGGAGGACGGCTCCGCCCTCCGGGTCTCCTTGGCCGGCGTGATGGTCGAGAAGCGTCGTCCCTTAGACGCGTTGCCGTCCCCATTCGGCTCCGATCAGCCTGTCGTCGTTCTCCAAGACGTGGTGCGCTCGTTGAAAGAGGCGAAGCGCGACGACCGGATCGCAGGCGCGGTGATCGAAATCTCTGGGGCCGCACTGTCGACGTCGCATGCGCTTGTCGTGGCCGACGCGATCAACGATTTCCGCGCGGACGGCAAGGAGGTCATCGCGTTCGGAGACTATCTCAACGGACCGCGCGCAGTGGTGGCGTCGGCCGCTGATGAGGCTTGGCTGCACGCGATTGGCGACGTCCTTTTGGACGGTTATGCGATTCAACCCTTGTTTTTTGCGGACCTGCTCGAAAAGGCGCGGATCGACTTGGAGATCTTCCGCGTCGGAACGTTCAAGGCGGCGGTCGAGCCCTTCATCCGCAACAACATGTCGCCGGAGTATCGCGAGAATCTGGCCGAGTTGGGCGATGGCCTATGGTCGGCTGCGCGCGCGCACATCGCCGAGGGGCGCGGGATCGATCCCGCCGATGTTGATCGCTACGCATTGAATTTCGCGGATCTGATCGAAGCGGCGGGCGGCGACAGCGCCCGAGCGGCGCGCGCCGCGGGCCTCGTCGACCATTTGGTCGACGTGCCCGGCTTTGAGGCGCAAATGATCGACCGGTTCGGCGGCGGCGAAAATGGCGGCGCGCCATACCGCTCGGTCGCCTTTGACGACTATGTGGAGGCCGTGCGTGCGCCGGTCCGCAAAGGCGTCGGCCAGGTCGCCGTCATCTACGCCACCGGCGACATCGCCGGCGGCGAAAGCGAAGCGGGCGTCATGGGTGCGGACACGATCACGAGCCTGCTCATCGAGGCCGCCAACAATCCGAACGTGAAGGCGCTGGTGATCCGGGTCGACAGTCCTGGCGGCGGGGCCTTCGCGTCGGAGCTGATCCGCAATCGCGTCGAGCAAGTGAAGGCGGCGGGCAAGCCGGTGGTCGTATCCATGGGCACATATGCAGCCTCCGGCGGCTATTGGATCGCCGCGGACGCCGACCGCATTTTCGCCCATCCCACCACCCAGACCGGATCCATCGGCATCTTTGCGATCATCCCAAAAGCGCCGCGCGCTCTTGAGGCCATCGGCGTGCGGTCGGACGGCGTCGCCTACACGCCCTATTCGGATGCGTTCGACATCACCCGGCCGATGACCGAACAATCGCGGAGGATCATCCAAGCCTCGATCGAAGACGGCTATGGCGACTTCCTTGAGCGCGTCGCCAATGGACGCGGCATGACGGTCGAGGAGGTGGACCAGATTGCGCAGGGACGGGTTTGGCTGGGCGCTCGTGCGTTGCAGCTCGGTCTGGTGGACGAGTTGGGCGGCCAAGACGACGCCGTGGCCGCCGCCGCCGAATTGGCCGGGCTCTCCGATTACGACACGGTGGTGATCGAAGAGCCGCTCACCTTCACCGAACAGTTGCTTCTGAACTTGGCCAATGTGGCCGCGCCGCGGCTGGCGGGGCTCTCGGTTTTGGATCACCTGTGGCTGCGTCCGATCCGACCGGCTCTCGATCAACTGTCGTTTCTGATCCGCGCTCCCGATCCGCGCAGCCGTTATGTTGTGTGCGAAGCCTGTCTGGCGGCGGCCCCATAAGCATCTTATGTGCACGGCGTGATGATCACGGGCGCACCTGACATCAAGGCGTTGGCGCGGGAGGCGGAGACCGCCGGCCGCGGCGGCCTGCCGCCTATTCACGAATGGAGCCCGAAGCATTGCGGTGATCTGCCGATCCGCATTCGGCGCGACGGGGTCTGGCTGTATCGCGACTCCCCCATCAACCGTGCGCGTTTGGTGCGTCTGTTTTCGACCATCCTCCTGCGTGACGGGGAGGGCGATCATCATTTGGTGACCCCCGTCGAGAAGGTGCGCATCATCGTGGACGACGCGCCGTTCCTAGCGGTGGAGATGTGCGCGGAGGGCGAGGGGCGCGAACAGGTCCTGGCTTTCCGCACCAATGTGGACGATTGGACCGTCGCAGGACGGGAACGCCCGCTCTGGACGGTGCATGGCGCGGACGGCGCGCCGTCGCCCTATGTGCGCGTTCGTGACCGCCTCGACGCGCGCCTCACTCGCGCCGTGTTCTACGAATTGGCGGAGCGGGTTGAAACCCATGAGGGCCGCGACGGGGTCTGGAGCGGCGGCGTCTTTTTCCCGCTCGATCCGGAGCCCGCATGATCGCATCCTGGACCCCGGACGGCGTCAGTGCGCGCTTGGCCGCGCAGGACGCCGCGCCTCGATCGGATTTCGATCTCGACGTCCATGAGGAACCCGACGATGCGGCGGCGCTGCGCCCGGCGGCGGTGTTGGCTCCGATCGTCGAACGGCCAAGCGGTCCCACGATTCTGTTGACCGTGCGCTCCCCGAAGTTGAAGCGGCACGCCGGGCAGATCGCGTTTCCCGGCGGGCGGATCGACGCAACCGATCATTCGCCGCTGGACGCGGCGCTCCGCGAGGCCGAGGAGGAGATCGGCTTGGCGCGGGATCGGGTCGAAGTTCTCGGGCGATTGCCGGATTACCGAACCGTGACCGGATTTCGAGTGGCGCCCTTTGTGGGGTTGGTGCGCCCAAATCAACCCTGGAGGCCAGACCCGGCGGAGGTCGACGACGTGTTCGAAGCGCCGCTCGCGGATCTGATGGATCCGTCGCGCCATGAGGTGCATGCGCAGCCCTTTCGCGGCGCGATACGGCGTTACTACGCCATCCCTTGGCGCGACCGATATATCTGGGGCGCGACGGCCGCCATGCTCGTCAGCTTGTATGAAACGGCGTTCGCCAAACCATGATCCGCGCATTAACTCTCGCCGCCATTTTGTTCGCCGCCCCGTTCGTCGCCTACGCCTTGGCGCGATGGGTGGCGAAGCCGTCCACGCCTTGGCCGATGAAGACGCTGACGGCGGCGGGTCTGGTCGGCGCGATCATCGGCATGGCGGTGATGGGCGCGACCATTGACGGCTCCGCCCCTCCAGCGCCGACCTATGCGATCCCGGACCCAGAGGACTCTTGAACCGCGTGACCGCCGCCACGCGCCTCGATCCGCAGACCCATGGCTGGATCGCCGCGCCGGCGACGCGGCGGGTGATCGACGCGCTTGAGGCCGTCAAGCCCGGCGGCGTGCGGTTTGTGGGCGGCTGCGTTCGAAACAGCGTGATGGGCCGTGCGGTGGACGACGTGGATCTCGCCACTCAATTGGCGCCGGACGCGGTCATCGGCGCGCTCGACGCTTCAGGCGTGAAGGTTGCGCCCACCGGACTCGCCCACGGAACCGTGACGGCGGTGGTGGAGGGCCGCGCTTTCGAGATCACCAGCTTGCGGGCCGACGTCGAGACGGACGGCCGGCGCGCGGTCGTGGCGTTCACGGAGGATTGGGACCTCGATTGGCGGCGGCGTGACTTCACGATGAACGCGCTCTATGCGGCGTCGGACGGGACGCTGTTCGATCCGAGCGGGTCGGGCTTGGATGACGCCGCCGCCGGATATGTCCGCTTCATCGGCGATCCGGAAACCCGCATCCGAGAGGACTATCTTCGCATCCTACGCTTTTTCCGCTTTTTCGCCTGGTATGGCGCGCCGCCCGCCGACGGGGACGGAGTTGAGGCTTGCGCCCGTTTGAAGGACGGGATGGCGAAACTCTCGGTGGAGCGGATCGGGAAGGAGTTGTTGAAGCTCCTGGGTGCGCCGGACCCCCGCCATGCGGTGAGCCTGATGCAGGAGCGCTCCGTGATGACGGCGTTGTCGCCCGATCTCATCGATGGGCCGCGGGCCGCGCGCTTGGTCTCGCTGGAACAGGCGGGCGACGCGGAGATCGACGCCGTTCGGCGACTGGCGGCGCTGACCGGATCAATGGACCGCGCCCGGAACGTCGGAGCGCATTTGAAACTCTCCAAGGCCCTGTGCGACCGGCTTCAAGCGGCCTGGACGGCGGCGCCGGACGGCGCGCCCTCCGCGCAGGCGTCGCGCGCCGCCGCTTACCGCCACGGCGTCACGGCCTTTGACGACGGCCTGCTGCTCGCTTGGGCGGGAACCGACGGTGGCGCGCCGGATCCATGGCGCGCAGCCCGCGCCGCCGCCGCGTCCGCGCCCGGGCAATTTCCGCTCAGCGGGACCGACGCCTTGGATGCGGGCGCTCCGAAAGGCCCTGCGGTCGGCGCGGTGCTGCGCGCCGTTGAGGATTGGTGGGTGGCGGCGGGGTTTCCTGACGATCCGTCCGCCCTTAAGGCCCGTCTGCGCGCCATCGTGCAGGAACAGAATCGTGACCGAATCTCAAACCGTTGAACCGGAGACGTTGCCCGGGCTCTGGTACGCCGCGGCTCCCGCGCGCGCCCTCAAGACGGGCCGCGTTGTGGCGCGGACCATTTTGGGACGACCCTTGGCGCTGGGCCGCGACCAGGACGGTGCGGCCTTCGCCGTCGAGGATCTCTGTCCGCACCGGGGGGCGCTGTTGTCGGCGGGCGGGTTCGACGGACGCGAATTGGTCTGCCCGTTTCACGGCTGGCGGTTCCGGACGGACGGAACCTGCGCCGGCGTACCGTCGCTTGCGCCGGATCAAGAGGTCGATATCTCAAAGTTCCGAACCCCAGTCTATGACGTGCGCGAACGCCAGGGGATCGTGTGGGTGCGCGCGCCCGGAGCTGGGCCGGACGAGCCGCCGTCCGCGCAGGACTTGGGCAATGTGCGCCCGAAAGTGGCGACGGAGCTGATCTTTGAAACGGATATGGACAATGCGGTGTTCGGATTGCTCGACCCGGCCCATGGGCCCTATGTCCATCAAAGCCGCCTGTGGCGTTCGCCCGAAGCCTTGCAGCTGAAGTCCAAGGCTTTCGAACCCGTCGACGACGGTTTCAGGATGGTGCGCCATCCGCCCTCATCCAACGCGTTCATTTACAAATTGTTGGGCGGCGATCGCACCACGGAGATCACGTTTCGGATTCCCGGATGGCGCTGCGAACATATCCGTGTCGGCCGCCATGTCATCGCCAATGTGACGGCCATGACGCCCATCAGCGCCACGCGCACCCGCGCCCTGAACCTGCTTTACTGGACCAACCCGGTTCTGGACGTCTTCAAGCCCCTCATGAGCCTTCTCGCCCGCCGTTTTCTAGGCCAAGATCAGGCGATCGTGGCGGTGCAAAACCGCGGGCTCGCCTTTGCGCCCAAAACGATGTTGGTGATGGATGCGGACGCCCAGCAACGCTGGTATCTCGCCTTAAAGCGCGCTTGGCGTAAAGCGGTCGACGAGGGCGTTCCTTTTGAGAACCCGGTGCGGCCCGCGACCTTGCGATGGCGGACATGAGCATGCGGAGATCACTGCGACATCCTTTGGCGGGCGCGGATCTATGGACTCTGGGTCGCCTGTATCTCGGTTCGGGCGGCGTCGCCAGGGAAAGCCGCATGCGCGCCGCATTCGCCGCGCTTTCGGCCCTCGGCCGTGCGCCCTTCACCGTCTTGGATCAAGCGATCGGGCCGTTCAGTTGGGGACGCACGCCGATCTCGCGCCCAATTTTCATTCTCGGCCATTGGCGTTCCGGCACGACGCATCTTTACAACATCATGGCGAAGGACCCCCAATTCGCCTTCGTTCCGCCAGTGGACACGGGCATGCCGTGGGAGACGACCACCTTGGCGCGGTGGCTCCAGGGGCCGATCGCCAAGACCCTTCCCCCGGATCGGTTCATCGACGCCATCCCCGTGCA
Organism: uncultured Caulobacterales bacterium; assembly: GCA_964412525.1. Taxonomy (GTDB): domain Bacteria; phylum Pseudomonadota; class Alphaproteobacteria; order Caulobacterales; family CAYPOX01; genus CAYPOX01. The sequence continues at coordinate 46,684 of CAYPOX010000003.1, read as the reverse complement.
TGGCGACAGCCCCCAGGAAGATGAAACGGCGATCGCGAACATGACGACCCTGTCGTTTTTCCATGGCATCTATTTTCCGCACCGCTTCGACGCTTGGATCGATCGCGGCGTGTTCATGGACGGCGCGTCCGCCGGTTTGCGTGCACAATGGCGGCGGGCGGCGCGGCGTTTCTTCAAAAAAATCATCGCGACCCAAGGCGGTCGCCGTCTTTTGATCAAGAATCCCGTTTACACAGCCCGCGCGGGCGTGTTGAGGGCGATGTTTCCGGATGCGCGCTTCATCCATATCCGCCGCAATCCCTATGAAGTGTTCGCCTCCATGCGCAATTTCTACGCAAAGCTTCTCCAGGAGATGGCGCTGCAGGATTTCGCCGAGGTGGACGTGGACGGCGTGATCCTTCGAACCTATGCGCGGATGATGCGCGTCTATGAACGGGACGCGGCCGCCTTACCGCCGGACGCTTTGGCCGAGATCGAATATGAGCGTTTGGATCGCGATCCGATCGACGCGGTGCGCTTCATCTATGATCAGTTGGAGATCGACGGCTTTGAAGCGGCCCGTCCGGCTTTCGAGACCTATCTGGCGTCTGTGAAGAGCTTTGCGAAGAACCGTTTCGCTTATTCGGACGAAGCGGCGACGAAGGTGGAGGCGCATTGGGGCGAATGGGTTCGCCGCTGGGGCTATGAGCGCCCGGATGCGAAGGCTGCGTGAGCGCCCGGTTCAAAGATCGCGGTCGCCCCAATACATGGTGTCGTCCGCGCCGGCGGTTTCGCCGTTTCTTGGTCCTGATCGCCGCCCTGACCGTAGGCGGGACGATCTATGCCTGGACGCAACAATCTGCGATCCCCCAGGCCGCATTCGACGTCGCCGCCGCGTGCCGACGCGTCCCACTGATCAACGCGGACACCGGCGAAACGCTCGCCGGACAAGCGGAAGACCTTGCGATCGATCAAGGCCGCGACCGCCTGTTTCTCTCCATTTATGACCGTCGGGCCGCCGAAGCGGGGGACGCCCCGGATGGGGGCGTGTTCATCGCGCCTGTGGCGCGCGTGGCGGGTGCGGACGCGGAGTTGCGCGTCTCCCGCGCCGCTTTGGGCGACTTCGAGGTCGACGCGCCCCACGGGATCGCGTTTCAGAATGACCGATTGGCGGTCGTTGCGCGTCAATATCACGACGGCGCCTTGTCGGATGCGACGATCCGCGTCTACGCGGCGGACGCCCGGGCCTTTCGAACGAGCGCGATCCTGCGCAACCCGTTTTTCATACGCGCCAATGACCTGGAGTGGTCGAAGACCGGCGATCTGTATGTAACATTCGACCGGGCGTCCGGCGGCTTTTGGCCGACTCTCTGGCGGCAGGCGACCGCCGCGCGCACCGGGTCGGTGATGCGCTTCGACCTGGAAAGCGGTCGATCGGCCACCGTCGCCGACGGCCTGCACTTCGCCAACGGCGTCGTCGCGGCGGGAAAGACCGTCTATGTGGCGGAAACCCGGGGCCGGGCCGTGCGCGCTTATCCAGAAGCGATTTTGGAGGAGAGCCCCTTGCCGGTTCAGACATTCGGCGAGATCCGCTTGCCCGGCGCCCCGGACAACTTGACCGCTGACGACGACGGGCGCGTCCTTGCAGCTCTGCACAACAATTTGCCTGTCTATGCGTGGGCGCGCCACGGCCCAGGCCGTCGCTCCGGGTCCCGCATCGTGGAGATGAGCGGATCAACTGCGCGCATCTTGCTCGACGATCGTGAGGGCGATTTGCTGAACGGGGCGACAAGCGCCGTCGCACTGGGCGGCGGCGACGTGGCGGTCGGGTCGGCGACGGCGCCCGGCCTTGCGATCTGTCGATTGCGGTCGTGACCGCGCTCGTCACCGGCGGGACGGGCTTTATCGGTTCGCATGTGGCCGCGGCCCTTCTCGCCCGCGGCGAGCATGTCCGGGTCTTGGATTTGAAGCCTCCACGCGACGCTCTGAACGGCGCGGATCTGCACATGGGCTCGATTTTGGACGACGCTGTCTTGGATACGGCGCTGCGAGGGGTCACGAGCGTCTTTCACTGCGCCGCGTATCCGCACCTATGGGCGCGCGACGCGGCGGTGTTCGAACGTTTGAACCATCATGGCGCGCGGCGGGTCTTTGAAGCCGCGCATGAGAGGCGGGTGCGCGCGGTCCATATCTCCAGTCCGACGGTGTATGCGTCAAAGGCCTGCGCCGCGCAGGCGCGGCCTTTGACGGAAACGGACGCCGCGCCGCCCGAAGAGTTGCCGCGCGGCTATCCGCAATCAAAGGCGCGGGCGGACGCGGCCGCCATGCGCCTGGCCGCGGGCGGCGCGGACATCGTCATCGCCACGCCGACCGTCCCCATCGGTCCAGGCGATCACGGCATGACCCCGCCGACCCGTTTGGTCCGGGACGTGCTTCGCGGTCGGTTCCCGGCCTTTCTCGAGACATGGATGAACGTGATCGACGTCAGAGCGCTCGCCGACGGGCTGATTGCGGCGCGTGATCGGGGAGAAGCGGGCGCGCGATATCTGATCGGCGACGAAAATCGACGTTTGTCCGCCATACTCGCGGAGTTGGAGGAAATCTCCGGTCGCGCCGCGCCGACGCGCCGCATTCCGGACGTCGCGGCGCTTGTCGCCGCATCGGCCAGCGAGGGGCTGGCCGCATTGGGCGGGCCCGCGCCGGCGGCGCCGAAGGCGGGCGTGTTGAGCGCTTTGCGCGCTCGGCCGTTTGACGTGTCTTGGAGCCGCGCGCGTCTCGGACTGCGATCCGGCACCGCCGGCGCCGCGCTGGCGGATGCGGTCCAATGGATGCGGGATCACGCCTTGGCGTGACGTTGACGCACGGCGCGCAGGCGATCGGCCAGGCTCATAAGGGACGGCAAGGCGATGAGCGCCACCACCAGAATGGCGGCGATCGCGATCGTGAGCAGCAACCCCATGCTTTGCATCCCGCGGTGGGGCGACAGAAGCAGGCTGCCGAAGGACGCCAGCGTGGTCAGCGCGCTCAAAGTGACCGCGAGCGGGGTTGAGGTGGCGAAGACGCCTTCGCCTTCGCCGGCGCCCCGACGCCGAAAGCGCACGACCATGTGAATGCTCGCCGAAGCGCCCAACCCGAAAAGGAGGGGCAGCACGATCACATTGGCGAAATTGAACGGAACGCCTGTGATTCCCGCCAGGGCGGTCGTCCAAAGCGCCGCGATGATCGGTGTCGCCAGGGCCAATCCGACGCCGGTCAGATCGCGCAGGACGATCGCCAAAATCCCCGTCACGAGGATGACGGAGACGAGGCTCGCGAAAATGAAGGAGTCCCGCACCACTCGGCCAGCCTCGACCACCGTCACCGACGCGCCGGACGCCTTTGGATCGACGCTCAAAACGGCGTCCGCGAAGGCCTGCATCGCGTCCGGATCGTTGACGTCCTGCGCCGGCGTGGCCTCCACGCGCACGCGGCCATCCGGCGCGATCCAATCGGCGCGGATCCGTTGCGGGATGTCGTCGAGCGTCAGTTCCACAATGCTCGGCGCTTGGGCCGTCACGTCGATCAAACGCGCCAAGGGCGCGACGGCGTCGCGTTCAAACGCGGCGCGGGGTCCGGGACCGTTCTGCAACAGGCTGGTGAGCGCGGCGTTGAGGATGCGGCCTGGGACGCCGAGATTGGGCGCGTCGGCCATTGCGTCGCGTAGGGAAGAAATCGCCGCAATGCGCGCGGCGTCATCCTCCGCGCCCACGTCGCCGGCGACCGGCGGCGGCGCGATGTAGGCGAGATCCTCCAATATCAGGAGTTTCAACTCCTGATTTGTCGGGACGAACACGCTCACGTCCCGCGTCTCCAGAACTTCGGGCAATTCGGCGAGACGCGATCTCAGGTCCGCCGCGGCCCCAAGGCTGTCCGCCAGGTGATTGGACACGTAAGGGTTCGTGCGTGAGTCCGCCGCAAGGCTCTCATAGGTCGTCACCGCCTCAGAGACCGGCGCGAGATTGAGCGGATTGACGTCGATCCGCGCTTGCATCGCCCCGAAAATCGCCGCGGCGGAGAGCACCGCGGTTGCGCTCGTCACCATCCCCGCATGGGCGCGCAGCCTTTGAGATAGGCCATGTGCGGGCTCTTCCGGTTTCGGCGTCTCTCGAGCTCTCGGCGCCCTCAACCCCATGACGGCTGAGGGGGTGACCACATTGAGCAGCAAGGCGACCAACATGCCTCCCGCGGCGATCACGCCGAGTTCCGCCAATCCGCGATAGGCCGTTGGGAGAAAGGACAAAAAGCCGGCGGCGGCGCAGGCGGCGGAAAGGGTTAAGGCGCCGCCGACGCTGTAGGCCGCCGTTTCGACGGCGTCCTGCGGCTTTGCGCCCGCACGCGCCTCCTCGGCCAAGCGCAGGCTGAAATGGATGCCGAAATCCACAGACAAGCCGATGAACAAGACGATGAAAGCGACGGAGATAAGATTGAGTTGGCCGACAGTGACCGCGCCGAGGCCGACCGTGAGCGCCGTGCCCGCCACCAAGGCTAAGCCCAGGGCGAAACTGAGAATCGCCGAACGTAAGCCGAGGGCCAGGATGGCGCTGACGGCGATGAAGGACACCAGGCCTGCGGTTGAAAGGCCCTCCAACACCGCCGCCACTTCCGCTTGGCGGATCAAGGGCTGGCCTGTGGCCCGAAACCGGGCGGACGGGCGCGCCGCCGCCGCCTCGTCCATGGCCTCGTCAAAGGCGGCGAGGGCGGCCTTGGCGCGGCCGATCCGCGTCTTTGCGAGTTTCGGCGTGACGAGAATGAAACGCTGCGCCGACTCGGCTGCGCCGCGGGAAAAAACCTGGCTCCAGGGCAGTGCGAGCGGTGCGCCTTGCGCTTGGCTGCGCGCGGACTCCGCAAGGGCGGTCAATATGGGCGTCACGTCTTCCGGGTCGATGTCGCCGCGCTCGGCGGCTTCGGCCGCCGCGATCAGCGGGTCGAACAATCCTTTCAAATTGGGCTCTTGAGCCACCGAAGACAGGAAGCCTTGAGCTTCGGCGAGAAGGTCGACCGTTTGCTCTAGGGTCTCCGCGCTCCGATAGAGAAGGCCGTTCCGAAGGAAAAAGGGATCGAAGGCGGGCGCCTCGATGCTTTCAAACGCCGTTTCACGATCACGCAGCGCTTGGAGCAGGCGGGAGGCGGCCATATCCGCTTCCTCGGCGCTCTCCGCATCGATCACGGCGACGATTTTGTCCGCCGAACGCCCGAACGCCGCCCGATACTCCAAAGACGCTTGGCGGTAGGGAACGTCGGCGTCGATCAAATCGGTGGTTTGGGTGGAGACCGACATCGTCATGACCGCGTAAAGCGCGGCCAACACCGCCCCGACCACCACGCACGCCAAGGCCAGCCGCGGTTTGCGAAAGGCCGCCAAGGCGAGAGCGGATATGGGGCGTCGGAAGAGGGGTGGTCGGTCGGTCATGGGCGCGCGCTGCGATCGGAACGGACGCTCCTAGCGCGCCGCGCGCACGAACGCACCCCTCAATGCACGCTTATGGATGCGATCACGATCCGAACCGCCCGCCATGTGCGGACAAGAAAGGGGCGTTTTGACCTGACAAGAGCGATGTGCGCCGACGGCTCCGGGGCGATACGGCGTGTCTAGGCCGCCAGCGCCGGCGGTGCGACCGAACTCGGATCTGGTACCGGCGAAAGAGACTTCAAAAGACGCGTCTCCGTCACCTCGAAGCGGGCGACTCGCCGTCCAAGCGGGTCGAACTCCGTCGCCAAGATGTGTTCGCAGGCTGCATGAAACGCGTCCGCGTCATGGAGAACCGCATGGGCTGAAAAACCCTCGGCGGCGTCGCTCACGGCATGCTGGAGGATGGCCCCCATGCGCCCTTCCACGCGATCGCCCCATTGCCGGGCGACGGCGCGCGCCGTCGCCCCACGACTTGGATCCGGCTCCGCATCGCAATGGATCGTGCAGGACACGACCGCACGGTCGCCGGTCTTGCAGACAACGGCGCGACGCAAGGAAGCGCCGTCAACCGGCGCGCGGCCGATCCATCCTGTAATGGCGGCCACGGAGGTCGCCGTGACGGCTCCCGCGGCGAGAGCGGCGAGTTCAATGCTCATTTGCGCCTCCTTCATCGGATTCGCGTCGACTCAACCGACGCGGCTAAGCCATGGGTCCTAGAAGCTGAGGGTTAGGAATTCGTATTCGACCGCAGATATCGGTTTCGACGAAAAAGATCCAAAAACTCACAAAACAATCGCAATCAGAGCTTTACGAATGCAAACATTTGGGACCCAATCGGGTCCCCGACCGCGTGCGCGTGTTGGGCGAGGGCGTCACGCACGCGGCCGGGGTTTGGTCGCCTTCCTCACCAGCGAACGGTGAGGGAGGCGAACCATCGCCGCTCGGCCTCCTGGAGTGGGCCTTCGCGGAACTGGTCATCCAAGACGTTGTTCACTTGGATTGCGGCTTCGACATGCTTGAACGGTCGATAGGCAAGCCGGCCGCCGAGCTCGAAACGGGAGTCGATGTCGATGAAAGCGCTGCTGAACGATCCGGGCGCCTGAAACGGAATCTCATTAATATAAGTTAAAGGTAGCCTGAAATCCGACAAATAGGCGCCATACAGATCGAACGAGGCGCAGCCGCGTTCATATCCGACATGCAAATTGACTTCGTGTTTTGGCGAGCCGCCTTCAAAGTAGTGGCTGTCCTCCAGCGGGGACTCGATCTGTGTTTCGGGGTCCACGCCGATCCGAGGCACGCGCATGCCGAATAGGGTGGCGAACAAGTCATCTTCTATATCAATGAAGGCGTAATTGACCCCATATCGCCAATGATCCCGATGGCGTCCTTCAAGAAACACTTCACCGCCCACGGACTCGGAGTCACCAATATTGTCATAGATATTAAATATCGTTCCAGGTGGAAAAAAGTCTAATTGATTCGGAAACGCATCAATGATTTTGTGTTGTTGCCTGTAAAACATCGCTATTCCGGCTGACCCGCGAAACCTCGTCAATGTCCGTACGTAATTGAACTCGTAATTGGTCGCCACCATCGGTTCCAACTCCGGATTGGCGCCGAAGAAAACCGTGGGTCCCATTGGAATGGGGTTGAAGCCTTGCAGAGCGTTTGTCTCAACAATGTTCGGTTGAGCGCTGGCGCGTCCGTACAACAATCGAAGCGTATCTTTGCTCGTCAGATTGAATGTCAGGCCGGCGTTGGCGCTGATGCTCGCCCGAACCCGTTCGCCGGAACTGTTTTCGCGGGTTGCGAAAACCGGCGTCCGTTCCGCGGATTGATCGAAAACATCGACCCGAAACGCTCCGCTGAATGCAAGCCGAGACGTGACGTTGACATCCCAACCCGAGGAGGCGGACACGCTGCTGACCGAAACCGAACCGTTGTCGATCCCGACTACGGCGGTCGGCATCGAATCGCGTCGGTACTCCAACCCGCCACGGAGAACGCCCCAGCGACCGAAATCCTGGATGGCGCTCAACTGGCCGCGAACATAGTCGTTCTCAAAGCGGAAACGCGGAACGGTCGCAAACTCAAAATCTTGGATCGTCCGTTCATATACGACGTTACCCGCGAGGATCGTCGAATCGCCACTCCAAGTGAGACCAAGTTTACTTGTAAAGCGAGAGGTGTCGAAGGGTTGGGTATTGTTTCGGAAGTAGTTTGTCACGGTTTGCCTCGAAAAAGTGAATTCCGTGACGCCGTTCAGCGCATCCGAGAATCGATGAGAACTGCGCAACGCCATGAATCCAGCATCGGGTTCTTCGAACCTGACGAAGGCGATGGGCGGAAGATTCGGGTCGTCAAAGCTGTCTGCGCGAAAACCGCCGATCGCCAAACGCGCGGCATGGTTGTCGTTGAGAGCGAGTGTCGCCGTGGCTTCGCCGGATGCGAAATCTGCAGCTCCGTAGCGTAGCGTGATGGCGTTGGTTGGTTGCGGGAGCGCATTCTTTGTAATGACATTAATGACGCCCGCATATGCGTTGGGTCCAAAAATCGCGGCCGAGGGGCCAAGAACCAATTCAATTTGTTGGATTTCCTCCATAGAAACGGGAAATGAGGACCACAGCGTGCTTGCGAAATGATTGAGGTAGACTTCACGGCCATCGACTAGAACAAGAAGTTGTCTGTTGATGCCTTGAATGTAACCTCGGATCGAGACCTCGGGTGCGCCGGCGAGCGTGCGCGTGACTTGGACTCCCGGAAACCGATCGAGCACTTCGGCGATATCGACGGCGCCGGATCGGCGGATGTCTTCTCCGCTGATAATGCGCAAATTTGCGGGCGCGCTGGATGCGGTCTTCGGCGCGCCGGTTGCGGACAAGGTGATGGGTTCGCCGAAGGCTGCTTCGAGGCCTTCATAGTCGAGCGACTGACCCTGTGCGCGATCGGCGGAGGCTAGGACCCAACACGCGGCCGAAATCATGAGGACGCTACGCATGCTTAGAGCTCCTTCGCCAAGATCTTGAAGGCGGCCTGAAAACGCACGGTGGCGCGTTGAGCGGCAGTCTCCGAAATGTAAAATTCCACGCGCGGGATCACGCGAACGCCCATGACGCAGTGGCCGTTTTCGACGCAGGCGAGATCGCCGGTGATGGTGATCACTTCGGCGCCCGCTAAGCCCTCGGCGAGGGCCTTGTGTGTTTCCGTGGATAGACCGTGCGTGACATAGGCGATACGGGCGTTGCGGGCGCTTGAGACGTCGTCGACAGGCGTCAAAGACAGACGAATGGTTTGGCCGTCAATTTGCAGGCTATCACGTTCTTTATAGTGACTCAAAATCGCTTGAGCCTCGTTCAAAGACGTTTGATTACTTGGATTGTAAATGATCGAGGCGACAGACTGTTTTCCAGCGGACTCGACAAAGCGCAGGGCGCGTGTCGCGGTGAACAACGTTCGTGACGCCTCTTCCTGAGCAAGAGCTTGATCAAGAAAGAATGGCGGCGAAATCATGAAGGCCGTAACGAGCCCCAACACGCCTGTAGGTTTTCTGATCACTGTCCAATTTCCCGAACGCGCCTTGTAAAGCAATTAATAATGCAAACAGCTACAAAGACAAGAAAATTTTATGTGGCATATACATAAGTATAATAAATCATGCAGGCGGCAACCATAGATTGCATATTTAATAATTGTGAATCGTAGTTTGCCATTGAACGTGACATCATGCTCACGCCGCCCCCGACGGTGCGCGGCGAGGTCTTTTTGCGTCGTCCGCCCCAATCGGGTTCCGAAACGGCGTTTCCCAGAGGGGTGGGGGATCAATCCAACTCAAGGCGTGAACGGCGACGTCGCATACAGCGCTCAAGGACGTTTTCGCGCGCCCCCACCGGCACGATTGAAAGCGCCGCCCTGGCGCCGGGCGACGCATGCTCGCAAACAAACGGATGGTAGACGGGTTTGAACGCCTCGTGCGTTGACCAATGCGCGTACAGGCGGGCGCCCCGTGGCTGCGTCGCCCGCGGGCGCGGGCCTTCGCGAAACCCGGTTCACAGCCCCCGAAAACGGGGAGCGTTCAGATTTTTCGCCGGCGCGGCGGGCGCGCGCGCCGTTCCAAGTGCTCGACGATCAGCGCAGCGACATCCTTGCCCGAGGTCTTCTCGATGCCCTCCAGCCCTGGAGATGAATTCACCTCCAGCACGGCTGGGCCTTCGGATCCCCGCAACATGTCGACGCCCGCAACCTGAAGCCCAAGGGCGCGGGCGGCGCGTTGCGCGGTGTCGCGCTCTTCCTTGGAAAGGCGAACTTTCAGCGCCACGCCGCCCCGATGGAGGTTGGCGCGATATTCGCCCTCGGCCGCCTTGCGCAGCATGGACGCGACGACCTTGCCCCCGACGACGAAGCAGCGAAGGTCTTCGCCGCTGGCCTCTTTCACGAAACGTTGGACCAGGAAGTCGGCGTCCAAGCCGCGAAACGCGGCGATCACCGATTCGGCGGCCTTCGCCGTCTCCGCCAAAACGACGCCCTGGCCGTGGGTGCCGGACAACAGCTTCACCACCAAAGGCGCGCCGCCGACGGAGCCGATGAGGTCGGCGGTGTCTTTCGGGCTGCGGGCGAAGCCGGTCTTGGGCATGCCGATCCCGAAGCGCGCCATCAATTGGTGAGCCAACAATTTGTCGCGGGAGCGCAAAATCGCGTCCGAGCTGTTCAACACATAAGCGCCAGTCAATTCGAACTGGCGGACGACTGCGGCCCCGTAATGGGTGATCGAGGCGCCGATCCTTGGGATCACCGCGTCATATCGGGGCAAGACGCGGCCGTCGAAACGGACCTCCGGCGTGGCCGCGTCGATCGCGATGGAGCATCGCGCCGTATCGACCACTTCGATCATATGTTCGCGGGCCTCGGTCGCCGCCACGATCCGACGGCTGGAATAGCTGTTCGGCTCGCGGGTGAGGAGCGCCACGCGCAGCGTGCGTGACGGATCGCCGCCTTCGCCGTGGGACGCATAGAGAGCGTCCAAATCCGGATTGCCTTGAACGCATGACCGTTCCGGATCGACCACCGCGCGGGCGTTCAGGGCCTGGCGGCCGAGCAGCATGCGGTACGCCATCGTCTCGCGGTTCGCGAGAGAGAGTTCGATCGGCCACCGGCGTCCGCCCAGTTCGATCGTGGTTTCGATGACGTAGCGAAGTTCGACCTCGCCGTTCGAACTCGTGATCTCCCGCTGGTCGATCAATGGGGCGGAGCAGTAAAGCTCCAAGTCCGGTCGATCAAAGAGGGGATGGAGCCCAAACCGCACCCGGTCGCGCCCTTTGGCGCGATAGGGCGTCACATTGAAGGCGTGCAGCGCGGATGTTCGCGCGCCCGTATCAACCTTGGCGCGGATCGCCGGAATCTTCAGTTCCGGCAGCCGCACCCATTCTTCCCAGCCCACCGTGAGGGGCGGTTCATTCGTGGAGTCATCGTCTTGGCTCATGACGACGTGTGTGCCGCGGCGCGACGCGCGCTGCAACCATGCCGCAGACGAAGATCAGTGCGTCGCGCCTTGACGGCGAATCGGCGTCTCCACCGTGCGCAACACGATCGTCGTCGCCCGCCAGCGCCGTCCATGGCGAATGAGGGTCATATTGGCGCGCAAGCGTGAACCGCCGGCTTCTGTGAAATCCGCCTCGGTTTCCGCCACTTGGGCGTCGCAATTCAGCCGCCGCCAGACGATCTCGGGCTCGCGCGCCGTTTCCCCGGCGGCGAACACCGCGCCCGCCAAATCGGCGACGCTTACGGAGACGGCGCCCCCGTGATGAATCAAGACGCAGCAGGCGTCGCGCATGGTGTGGCGCGCGACCGGTTGCGGATCCCCGATCGCAGCCCCGTTAAGAACCATTTCGACGGCTTCGCGGACCAAGTCCTGGTCCGAGGGATCGTCATCAAGAATCGATGGGTCGCCTTTAACCGCCGCGTTCAACATTCGTCGTCCTTCTGGCCGCTGTCAGGCGCGACTCGCGCTCAGACCACTTCACGTTGCGGCCATCAGGAAAACAAACCCTTAATGGCGATGCACGCTCGGTCGCATTCGCGACAAGGTCATGCGGTCGCGTGTTCGCGTGCGGCGCGCAGCCCGGTCACGCGCCAACCATCTTCACTGTAGATGAGCGACGCGGCGACGCGAAGCTTGCCGCCATCCGCCACATGCAATGTCGAGGCCGAATCGGCGAAGGGCGGATCGACCGTCAGGCGCACGAGGGTGTGAAACCCGGACTCAAGCGCGGTCAAATCGCGTTCCATGAGCAATTTGTCCGCCGCCGCCGGCCCGGTGATCATGGTCTTCCCATCCGCAATCATGGTGATCGTGGCCCCGGGGACAAAAATGTCGTCGCCGCCCAAAAACACGCCGCCCGCCGCCGCAAGCGCACGTATCATCTCTTTGATATCCCCATCGGCTTCCGCGTCAAGATCCGGATAAGTTGAATTAAACTCGTCATCTTTTCCAGTCATCACTCGCCCCGCAAATCAACTTCATTCCCAGTACTGCCGTGCTTGTTAAAAAATGGGTAAGCTGACGACATGGCGCAACGCTCATTAAAGCAAGTTAGAAGCCTCAAACGCCATCATTTGCCGATTTTCGAATGCGACACGAGCGATCGCAGTTTCTCAAGAATTGTAAACCTCCTCGCTATTTCGCGCGCCGGCAACCCGCCTCACGTATAGGAAGGCCGATCCAAAAGACGTAGAACGCCATGCGAGCAATGTTCTTTGAAAGCCGTTTGATCCACTTAAGCGCCGCACAGGCCATGTGACTCCCGCAGACATGCAAGCATCTTCTTTTTTGGTTTATGGCCACTTCGCTTCGGGCGGCAGCGACATCAGTATCGCTTCGACATTGCCGCCTGTGTTGAGGCCAAATTTCGTTCCGCGGTCCCACACCAAGTTGAACTCGGCGTAACGTCCCCTCCGCACGAGCTGCTCTTCTTTTTCCTCAGCGCTCCAGGGTTCGGCCATGCGACGTCGGACGGCGGCGGTGAAGCCCTCCAGGAACGCTTGCCCGACATCCGCAGCAAAATCGAAATCGCGTTCCACGTCGCCGGTGTCGTGATAGTCGAAAAAGATCCCGCCGACGCCGCGCGGTTCGTTGCGGTGTTTGTTGAAAAAGTACTCGTCCGCCCAGGCCGCGAATTTCTCGTAATAGCTTGGATCAAATGCGTCACAGGTCTGCTTGAAGCGATTATGGAAGGCGACGGCGTCTTCATGTTCGCGGCCGCGCATGGCGTCGAGCATCGGGTTCAAATCGCCCCCGCCTCCAAACCATCCCTTCGCGGTCTCAATACGCCGCACATTCATATGCGCCGAAGGCGTCCGCGGATTGCGCATATGCGCGACGAGCGAAACGCCGCAGGCCCAAAAAGACGGATTTTCGTCGGCGCCTGGGATCTGTTTCGCGAACTCCGGCGAGAAATCGCCAAAGACTTCCGAAAAATTGACCCCGACTTTCTCAAACACGCGGCCGCGCATGACGGACATGACGCCGCCGCCGGCGTCTTGGCCGTTCTCCTCCGGACGCCGCCACGCGGTGCGCTCAAAACGCCCCGGCGCGCCCGACGGGTAGAGGTCGAGACCAGCCGCCTCGTCTTCGATCGCTTCAAAGGCGCCGCATAAGCGGTCACGAAGATCGCGCCAACGATCGCGCACGCGATCGCGAAGGGAAGCGGGTTCGGTCATGGCAAGCCTCCTAGCTGACGGCGGGCTTCAGCGAGCCCCACGGCGACCGCGGTCGCCAAATTCAAAGACCGTGCGTCCTTGGCGATGGGAATGCGAACGCGCAAGTCCGCCGCGTCGCGAACCGACTTCGGCGCGCCGGCGCTTTCCGAACCGAACATTAAGATGTCGCCGGATTGGTAAGCGACCTCGGCGTGACCGATCTCGCCTCGGGTCGTGAACAGAATGGTCCGGCCCGAGGCCGACGCTTGAAACTCAGTCCATGACGCGTGCCGCCGAGGGGCCGTCAACGACTCATAATCCATCGCCACCCGCCGCCAAGATGCGGGTCCGAAAGGAAAGCCGCAGGGCTCCACCACATGCATGGTCGCCTCGAAGCAAGCCGCCAATCGGATACAGGCGCCGACATTTTGAGGGATATCCGGATGGACGAGGACGAATTGCAGCAGCGGGTGCATGATAGGGCGGTGCGATCTGGACTTGGCGGGCGAGGCCGTTAGATATCGGATCCTCGATATATGCGAGGAGGTGCATCATGACGGATGCGGCGACGGACGAACACGGCGCGGGCGAGACGCGACGTGATTTCATCTACATTGCGACCGGCGCGTTCGCGGCGGTCGGCGGCGCGGCTGTCGCTTGGCCGTTCATTGATCAAATGAACCCGTCGGCGGCGGTGCGCGCGCTTGTGTCGATCGAGGTCGACATTTCGAGCGTGCGGGTCGGCCAACAGATCAAAGCGATCTGGCGCGGCAAGCCGATCTTCATCCGGCGGCGTACGCCGGAAGAGATCGCGGCGGCGGAGTCGGTCGAGCTTTCGTCCTTGCCGGATCCGCAGGCGGACGATGAACGCGTCATCGCGGGACCGGACGGGCAGCTCAAGAAGGAGTTTCTCGTCATGGTCGGCATCTGCACCCATTTGGGTTGCGTGCCGTTGGGCGAGCAAGGGGACTATGACGGATGGTTCTGTCCGTGCCACGGTTCCCACTACGACACGGCGGGGCGCATCCGGAAGGGGCCCGCGCCGCGCAATCTGGATCTGCCGCCATACGAATACGTGTCCGACACGCGCATCAAGATTGGTTGATCGCGCGGCGGTCGGTCGCTGGTCGAACGGATCGACGTGCGCTAGGTGCGCTGAGAGTTTGAGTTCAACGCGAAGAGGGCGTGATGAGCGGAGAGAGCACTTACCAGCCGAAAACGGGGTTTGAGAAATGGCTCGACACCCGTCTGCCGCTGGTTCGCTGGGGTTACGATAATTTCGTTGATTTTCCAGCGCCGAAGAATCTGAATTATTGGTACACGTTTGGGGCGATCCTCAGCTTCTGCTTGATGGTGCAGATCGGCACGGGGATTGTGCTGGCCATGCACTATACGGCGGATGTGAACACCGCTTTCGCATCGGTCGAACGCATCATGCGCGATGTGAACTATGGATGGTTGCTGCGCTACATCCATGCGGTCGGCGCCTCCATGTTCTTCCTCGCCGTCTACATACACATTTTCCGAGGCCTTTATTACGGGTCTTACAAAGCGCCTCGGGAAATTCTCTGGATGCTTGGCGTGGTCATCTTCCTGCTGATGATGGCCGCCGCGTTCATGGGTTACGTGCTGCCTTGGGGGCAAATGTCCTTTTGGGGCGCAACCGTGATCACGCAATTGTTCGGCGCGATCCCATTCATCGGGAACTCGATCGTCACCTGGTTGTGGGGCGGCTTCTCGGTCGACAACCCGACCCTGACGCGGTTCTTCTCACTGCACTATCTGGTGCCGTTCCTGATCTTGGGCGTCGTCGTGCTGCACGTTTGGGCGCTCCACGTACCGGGCAACAACAATCCGCTCGGCGTCGGCGTTCAGTCGAAGAAGGACACGGTGCCGTTTCACCCCTACTACACGGTGAAAGATTTCTTCGCGCTGTCCCTGTTCGTGATCCTGTTTGCGGCCTTCGTGTTCTACATGCCGAATGCGTTGGGTCACCCGGACAACTATATTCCGGCGGATCCGTTGGTGACGCCTGCGCACATCGTGCCGGAATGGTACTTCCTGCCGTTCTACGCGATCCTGCGGGCGGTTCCGGACAAGCTGGGCGGCGTCGTCGCCATGTTCAGTTCGATCCTGATCTGGTTCGCGCTGCCCTGGCTCGACACGTCGAAGGTGCGATCCATGCGCTATCGGCCGGTCGCGCGCCAGTGCTTCATTCTGCTGGTCATCGCGTTCGGGGTCTTGATGTGGGTCGGCGGCGCGGTCGCTGAGGAGCCGTACATCACCATCGGTCGGGTCGCGACGATCTACTATTTCGCCTACTTCCTCGTGATCTTGCCGGTGCTCGGCATGGTGGAGAAACCGAACCCGTTGCCGGTCTCGATTTCGCAGGCTGTGTTGGCGCGGGCGCAGAAATCGGGCGGCGCGGCGGCCGCTCCGGCGGAGTGATGGCGATGACAGTGACGACAGTGACGCGAAGCATCGCAGCGGCGGCCTTGGCGGCCGCCGCCTTCACCGGCGGCGCGTTCGCCGCGGATGAAGCGAAACATCCGAAGGAAATCGCCTTCAGCTTCGATGGGCCCTTTGGGAAGTTCGACAAGGCGCAGCTTCAGCGCGGCCTTAAAGTGTACCAAAATGTGTGCGCGAACTGCCACGGAATGGAGCACGTCTATTACCGCAATCTGGGTCAAAAGGGCGGGCCGTTCTATGAAGCGGGCGTGTCGCCTGCTGAGAACCCCTATGTTCAGACGATCGCGTCGAGCTGGGCCTATCAGATCGAAGATGGTCCGGATGATTACGGCGACATGTTCATGCGCGCCCGGAAAGCGACCGATCCGTTTTTGTCCCCATTCGCCAATCAGGCTGCGGCCCGCGCCGCCAACAATGGCGCTTACCCGGTCGATCTGTCTTTGATCACGAAGGCGCGGATGGGCGGTCCCGAGTACATCTACTCGCTGCTCATAGGATATGACGCGGAGCCGCCGGAAGGCAGAGACGACTAGTTCGCCCAGCGGCTCTACTACAATCCCTATTATGCGGGCGGTTGGATCGGCATGCCCCAGCAACTTTATCCAGGCATCGTCGAGTATGATGACGGCGTGGAGGCGACGCCGGATCAGATGGCCAAGGACGTCACCGCGTTTCTCCATTGGGCGGCCGAGCCCAAATTGGAGCAGCGCAAGGCGACGGGACTGGTGACGATGATCTATCTCGTCATTCTCGCGGGCTTGTTGTACCTGTCCTACAAGCGGCTTTGGCGCAACGTCGAACATTGACGCGCGCGCCTTCGCTTTAGCCGCGGCGTTTTCGGCGCTGGGGGATCGGGGCGATGGCGGACGAGGAACGCGTTCTCGGCATCTTGGGCGGCAGCGGTCTGTACGAGGCTTTCGTTTCGGAGGTCGGGGCGGGCTGGTCCCACGTCGACACGCCGTGGGGAGAGGCCTCCGACGCTATTTATCAGGGCGAGATCGGCGGCGTGCGTGCGGCGTTTCTGCCGCGCCACGGCCGCGGCCACCGCGTCCCGCCAAGCGAAATCAATTACCGCGCCAATATTGACGCCTTGAAGCGCGTCGGCGTGACCGACTTAATTTCGCTGTCCGCATGCGGCTCGTTTCGTGAGGATTTGCCGCCGGGCAGTTTTGTTTTGATCGATCAGTTCATCGACCGGACGCACAATCGCGAAACGAGCTTTTTCGGTTTGGGCTGCGTGGCGCATGTCTCCATGGCCCATCCCGTGTGCCCCAATCTGCTTGACGCGTTGGACAGGGCTTGCGGCGAAATTGGCGTCTCGGCGTTCCGTGGCGGCGTCTACGTCGCGATTGAAGGGCCGCAATTCTCGACGGTCGCCGAATCTCGGCTCTATAAGTCCTGGGGGTGCGACGTCATCGGCATGACCAATCTTCCGGAGGCGAAGCTGGCGCGCGAAGCGGAGATCCCCTATGCGACCGTGGCGATGGTGACGGATTTCGATTCCTGGCGGGAGGGCGACTCGGTCGAGGTGGCGGACGTCTTGAAGGTGATTTCCACCAACGCCGACAAAGCGCGCGCATTGGTTCGCGCCGTGGCCCCGATCCTGGGGCCGACACGGGTGTCGTGCCCCATTGGAGCGGATCGAGCGTTGGAGCACGCCATTCTCACCCCACCGGAGGCGCGCGATCCGACGCTGATGGCGAAACTTGATGCAGTGGCGGGACGGGTTCTCAAAGCCTCATGAATTTGAAAGACGCGATCCGGACGATCCCGGACTTCCCCAAGCCGGGGATCCAATTCCGAGACATCACCACCCTGTTGAACAATGCCCGCGCCTTCCGGTCGGCGGTGGATCTGATGGTGCAACCCCATGCCGGCGCGAAGATCGACAAAGTCGCCGGCATTGAAGCGCGTGGATTCATTTTGGGCGGGGCAATCGCACACCAGCTGTCTGTTGGTTTCGTGCCCGTGCGGAAGGCCGGCAAGCTGCCGGGAGACGTGCACGCACAGACCTATGAACTGGAATATGGCCAAGCGACGGTGGAGCTCCATGTGGACGCCATCTCCAATGGCCATCGCGTTTTGCTTGTGGACGATTTGATCGCGACCGGAGGGACCGCTTTGGCGGCGATCGATTTGATCCGCCGGGTCGGGGGCGATGTCGTCGGCGCAAGTTTCGTGATCGACTTGCCTGAGCTGGGCGGATTGGCGCGCGTTGAGGACGCAGGCGTGAAGGCTGAGGCGTTGGTCGCGTTTGAAGGGCATTAGGAGTCCGCGATCCGGCCTCAGTCGATCGGCATGAATCCCGCGCCGACGAAACGAACGGCCAAGCGGCCGTCGGCGTGCATCCCCTCCGAAAGGTTCTCCACCAAACCGAGGCCCTGGCGCGATCGTGACTCGCGCTTGGACAGGATGGTCGTTCGAAAGGCGATCCGATCTCCCGGAACCACGGGCGCGCCGGGCTGAATGTCGCGAACGCCAGGGGAGAACATATAGGATTCAGACAGGGCTTGGGCGCGCCGGATGTTGAAGCCCATCCAAGTCGCGGTCAGGTGCCAGAGCGAAACCGTCAAAGGCGCGCCATCGGGCAGGGGATCGAATTGTTCCCGGAAGTCGCGAATCTCCGCTTCCGAAAAGTGATGTTCACCGATCTCTTCGGCATGGCCGACGACCAAGTCTTCATAACGCGTCACGCCGCCGTCTCCGGCGCATAAATGGCGACAAGCGTTGCGGCGGGCGTTCCCGCGCCGTCTTCCGCCGTGACGGCGATGCGGATCTCTGTGTCATCCATGGCTTCGACAGTCGCGCGCACGGTCATCGGCGCATCCGCGTAGAGCGGCGCTTTCCACGCCATTTCATCCGCCCGCGCCAGTCGCCAGCCTGGCAGGCGCGCGCCCAATCCATCGCGCAGCATGCGGTTGAGCGCCGCCGCCGTGTGCCAACCGCTGGCGCACAATCCGCCAAGCATGGTGGCCTTGGCGGCTTCCTGATCGACATGCTGCGGCTGGGGGTCATAGGCCCGTGCAAATGCGATGATTTCAGCCGCGCCAAGCGCCAACTGGCCGAGTTCGATGACGTCGCCTTGGTTCATCCGCGCGCTCGGAGAATCAGCGGGCGATCGCGGACCGTCGGGCGGATCTGATCAAACGTTGCCATGTGTGTCCGCTGTGTTCCAAAGATGCGCGCCATCCGATCCTCGCCCCGCAACGGCCATTCAATTTGCAAACCGGAAATGCATCACATCGCCTTCTTGGACGATGTAATCTTTTCCCTCAAGGCGCATCTTTCCGGCGTCTTTGGACGGTCCTTCGCCGCCAAGGCTCACATAGTCCTCAAACGTGATCGTTTCGGCCCGGATAAAGCCCTTTTCAAAATCCGTATGGATTACGCCGGCGGCCTTCGGCGCCGTCCACCCGGCGTGGATCGTCCATGCGCGCGCTTCCTTCGGGCCGGCGGTGAAATAGGTCCGCAGGCCAAGAAGCTCGTAGCCCGTGCGGATCAATCGATCGAGGCCTGCTTCGGACAATCCGAGATCGGCGAGATATTCGGATCGCTCCGCGCCGTCGAGCTGCGCCAGCTCCGCCTCGATCTTTGCGGAGATCACCACGCAAGAGGCGCCTTCCTGGGCGGCGCGCGCAGCGACTTGGCGGGATAAATCGTTGCCGTCTGCGGCCGACGCTTCATCCACATTGGCCACATAGAGCACGGGTTTCGCCGTTAAAAGTTGCAGCAAGCGCCAGAGCGGGCGTTCGTCGTCGTCGATTTCCGCGAGCCGCGCGGGCTTGCCGTCACGCAACAGGCTTAAGGCGCGGTCGACAAGGGGAAGCAAGGCCTTCGCCTCCTTGTCTTGCCCCTTCGCCTTTTTCTCAAGATTGGCGCGGCGCTTCTCCAGGCTTTCGAGATCCGCGAGCATCAGTTCGGTTTCGACCGTCTCCGCGTCCGCCAACGGATCCACCTTTCCGGCGACATGGGTGACGTCGTCATCCTCGAAACAGCGCAGCACATAGGCGATGGCGTCGGTTTCGCGGATGTTGGCCAGAAACTGGTTGCCCAGCCCTTCGCCCTTGGACGCCCCGGCGACCAGCCCCGCGATGTCCACGAAATTGATGCGCGCGGGGATCGTCTCGGCCGATTTCGCGATGTCAGCCAGCTGGAACAGGCGCGGATCCGGCACGGCCACGTCGCCCACATTCGGCTCGATGGTGCAGAAAGGATAGTTTTCGGCTTGCGCGGCGGCCGTCTGCGTCAGTGCGTTGAAAAGCGTCGATTTGCCGACATTTGGAAGGCCGACAATGCCAAGTTTGAAACCCATGGTGAAACTCACTTGAAGTCGAGATGATGGTCCGGTGGACGGAAACTCTTGAGCGGCGGCGGGCAGGTCAATCCCGCTTGCCGAGAAGGCCTTTGAGCGCATCAAAGGGAGAACTGGACGGAGACCGAACCCCATCGCGCGATTGCGCGGCAGGGGCCGCGGGCGTTGCAGGCGCGGCCGGTTCGCGCGGCGGGAGGGCCGTTGGGAGGGTCCGGGGCGCATCCTCCGCCGCGGCGCGGGGCGCGGGCGCGCGATGGGCGATGTCGGTTTGAAACTTGTCGTCCGCGCCGGCGGCGAGGTGCGGCGCCGCGGCGGCGATCGCGTTCAAAAGGTCCGGAAGCCAGTCCTGATCCGCCTTGGAGAAATCTCCCAGCACATGGCCGATCACCTTCGGCTTCGCGCCCGGATGGCCAATGCCGATCCGCACGCGCTTATAGTCGGGGCCCAAATGGGCGTGAAGGGAACGGATGCCGTTATGGCCTGCGGCGCCGCCGCCGCGTTTCACCCGAACCTTGCCCGGGGCCAAATCCAACTCGTCATAGAAGACGATGATCTGGTCGTTCGGGATTTTGAAGAAGCGCGCGGCCTCCCCGGCGGAACGGCCGGATTCGTTCATGAAGGTCAGCGGTTTCAGAAGTCGCGCCGGCGCGTCGCCCAAGCGGCCGTCTGCGATTTCCCCTTGAAACTTTTTGCGAAACGGCCCGAAGCCGTGGGCCTCGGCGATCGCATCAATCGCCATGAAGCCCACATTGTGTCGGTGTCCCGCATATTTTGGACCGGGATTGCCGAGGCCGACCAAAAGCACCATAGCCCGGCGCGGCGGAGGATCAGTCCTCGCCGTCCTCGTCGGCTTCGTCCGCGTCTTCCGCATCCATCTTCATGCCGGACGGCGCGGAGATCGTGGCGACGGTGAAGTTCCGATCCGTGATGGTCGGGGTGACGTTGGACGGCAAAGTGAAGGCCGAAATGTGGATCACGTCGTTGATCTGCAGGCCCGCCAAATCCGCCTCGATGAAGTCCGGAATGGAGCCCGCCGGGCACAGCAACTCGACCTCGCGCCGAACCGCCTCCAACACGCCGCCGCGTTTCAAACCTGGGCAATCGTCCTCGTTCTTGAAACGCACGGGCACCATGACAGGAACGCGTGTGGACTCAGACACGCGCTGGAAATCGACATGGGTCGGGAGATCCTTGACCACATCGACCTGCACGTCCCGGGGGATCACCTTGTGTTTGGCGCCCTCAAGCTCCAACTCATACACCGTCGCCAGAAGGTGGCCCTTATTGAGCTCCTTCAGCACTTCGTTGTAGCGCACCGTGACGTGCATCGGGGCTTCGTCGCCGCCATACACGACCGCCGGCACGAGACCGGCGCGACGATCTGCGCGCGCCCCGCCCGTACCCGTGCGCGCCCGGCGCTCCGCCGCAAAAATATGTGTCTCCGCCATGGCGTGACGATCTCCGTCCTAGCGCGCGCCCGCGGACCCCGCGACGCGCGCTCGTGTCAACTGAAGTAAGCGCCGGCCTATAGCGAAGCCGCGCCCCGCACGCAAGCCGCGCCGCGCGGTCAGTCGCCGCCGTCCTCGTCTTTCGAGCGAGCGTTGAGGAGGGTGTAGCGCTCCAGACCGATGCGGTTGATCAGATCCAATTGGGTTTCAAGATAATCGACGTGCTCTTCTTCATTGTCGAGGATGCGGCGGAAGAGGTCCCGAGAGACGTAGTCGCGAACGGATTCCGCATGGTGAATACCGTCGCGCAGCACGGGAATGGCGTCATGCTCCAAGGCGAGATCGCATTCCAGGATCTCTTTCACGTCCTCGCCGATGCGCAACTTGTTCAAATCTTGAAGATTGGGCAGGCCTTCGAGGAACAAAATCCGCTCGATCACCCAATCGGCGTGATTCATCTCTTCAATGGACTCATGATACTCATGATCGGCGAGGCCAAGCACGCCCCAATCCTTCAGCATGCGCGCATGCAAGAAATATTGGTTGATGGCGGTCAACTCATTGCGCAAGACCGCGTTCAAGAATTCCAAGACTTTTGGATCAGCCTTCATATGCGCCCCCTGATCGGATAGCCTGAGCGTTACGCGCTTACTCGGCCGGGATCAATGCGGGCGCTGCGTCGCAGCCTCCGTGCTCCGCCAGCATCTCCTTCATCATGGGGACGCATTGGCCGCAGCACACGGCGGTGTCGTGAAAGTCGTGGACATCCTCCACCGAGGCGGCCCCTTCCATGGCCGCGGCGCGGACCATGCGTTCATTGATGCGGTTGCAGATACAAACGATCATGGGTGCAGCCTACGCCGGTCCTTTTACGCATGCAAGTCATTCTCACTTGCGTCAGGGAGCCGCAGCCCGGCCGCCATCGCCATGATCCTGTTGGCAGGCACGGGCGTGGCCCGCGCACAAGATGCTGGCGAGCCGCCGCCCAACCCAGAGCCGAACGGGTTTGTCGCTTTTGGTGCGGCGGTCTTGCCGGAATAAACCGGCGCAGAGGATCTCCAGCTCGTGCCCTTCATCGCGGACTCCATCGCCTATCGGGGCTTTCAGGCTGATCTGACCGGGCTGGGCGGCAAACTGGATCTCGTGCCGTCCCAGCGTTTCGCCGCAGGCCCGATCGTTTCATTCGAATTCGGCCGCGATGACGATGCAAGCAATGACGTGATCGCGCGCTTGCCGGCTGTAGATATCGCCATCGAGTTGGGTGGTTTCGTGCGTTACCAAACGCTGGTTTCGCGCATGAAGGAGGGCCGGGCCTCCATTGAAGTGCAGGTGCGCCAATTGGCGGGGCCCGGACCCGCACCCCCCTCAATCAAACAGGCTCGAAACTGACTCCTCGTGGGCGATGCGGCGGATGGCTTCGGCGATGAGGGGGGCCACGCTCATTTGGCGAAGCTTCGCGCCGCTGCGCACCGCCTCGGTGGCCTCGATCGAGTCGGTGACCACCACTTCGATGAGATCGGATTTGTCGATCCGCTCCACCGCCCCGCCCGAAAGCACGCCATGGCTGCAATAGGCCGCGACAGAGGCGGCGCCCGCCTCCAGCAGGGCCTCGCCGGCGTTCACCAAAGTGCCGCCGGAATCCACGATGTCGTCATGGAGGATGCAGACCCGGTCCTTCACGTCGCCGATGATGTTCATGGCTTCGGACACGCCCGCCTTCTCCCGGCGCTTGTCCACGATGGCGAGGTCCGCCTCCAGTCGGTTGGCCAGCGCCCTGGCGCGCACCACGCCGCCCACATCGGGCGAGACCACCATGAGCCGCTCGTCATGGAAGCGTTCGCGCACGTCCCGCTCCACCACTGGGGCCGCGAAGAGGTTGTCCGTGGGCACGTCGAAAAAGCCTTGGATCTGGCCCGCATGGAGATCCATGGTCAGAACGCGGTCGGCGCCGGCCGTCGTGATCAGATTGGCGACCAGCTTGGCGGAGATCGGCGTGCGGCCGCCGGTTTTTCGATCCTGACGGGCGTAGCCGAAATAGGGCAACACCGCCGTGATTCGGCGCGCGGACGCGCGTTTCAGCGCGTCCATCATGATCAACAGCTCCATGAGATTGTCATTCGCCGGATAGGACGTCGACTGGACGACGAAGACGTCCTCCCCCCGGACGTTCTCCTGGATTTCGACGAAAATCTCATTGTCCGCGAAGCGCTGCACCTTGGCTTTGGTGGGCCGAACGCCGAGATAATCGGACATCGCATCCGCCAACGCCAAATTGGAGTTGCCCGAAAGCAGCTTCATCGCTGCGCCTCCGCCTGAATCATCCGCCCGCCGATACATTCTTCGCCTCGCGCGCTTCGACAAGCAAGTTGGCGAGGCCCTCCGCCGCGGCGATCGCCGCGTCAAAGGCCGACGCGCCCCAGCCCTCGTCAAAGGCGTCCGCCGGCACGACGTTCTCTTGGACCACACGGCCCACAAACGCGCCGCTCGGGTCCCGCAGGATCCACTCCAAGCGAACCCCCAAAGCGCTTTCGTTCAAGGGCAGGGCCAGCCCGCGGCACTCCACCCAAAAGGCGCCGGGCGGCGGCGCGAACGGCTCCGGCGCGTCGATGACGCGCAGATTCGCCGCGCGGTCGAGCCGCTGCAAGGCCGCCTTGATCGCCACGGTGAGCGCGATTCGGCCGTCGCCCGGAGCGCCCTCCACCGGCCGCACGGCCACCGGCGTCGCAGCGGCGACGTTGGTGGGGCCGCCTTGCTCCATCCGGATGGCGCGATCCACGCGCGCAGCGACGTCATCCGGCCGCAAGGGGGCGACCGCGCCGTCAAACCGCGCGATCATGCGTCCGTCGTCGCGTCGCAGGGTCCATTCCAACCGATCGCCCGCCATCCGCCGTCCAAGAAGAACCGCAGGCCCGGCGTCGGCGGAATCGACCACGGCGGCGACGTCCAGTCGGCGCAGGGCGGCGGCCACGGCCTCGGCCGCCGCGGCCCCGTCCGCCGGAGGCAATCCTTCGATCGGGCTCACCACCAAACCGCCCCGCAACAGGGGATCGTCCAACAGGGCGTCGTTCCTCGCCGTGCCTTGGAACGGGCGCGCGGCGGCGATGTCTTGGCTGCCCGTGAACATGTCCTTGGTTCGCGACGCCATGGTGCAGGCCGCGAGCGCAAAGACGACCGCCGTCAACGCCAACACCGTCCGCAACGCCATCATGGCGTGCGGGCGATCGCCGCGATGTTCGCGCCATAGCGCGCGCGCCGCTGGGCCAAGGCGGCGCGCCGACTGAACCAAGCCGGATGATGGGCGCGCACGTCGATCGCAAGGGCGTCGACCATGCCGATGCCGGCGCGCTCCAAGCGATGGGCGGCGTAGCCAGGAAGGTCGAAACGCATGCCCGCATCGGTTTCCCATAGAAATCCGAGCGTTGCGATGTCCGCCGCGGCCACGGCGTCGCGAAAGTCGGCCTTCACCTCATAGGATGGGGGCGCGATGCAGGGCCCCACGGCCGCCGCGATTCGCGCCCGATCGGCCCCAGCGCGCTCCATCTCGGCCAAGGCGGATTCAATCACGCCGGCGGTCGCGCCGCGCCAACCGGCATGGGCGGCGGCGACCACGCCCGCGGCGGCGTCGGCCAGGAGGATCGGCGCGCAATCGGCGGTCAAGACGGCGACGGCCAAGCCGGGTTGCGTCGTCACCAGGGCGTCTGCGTCCGGCGCGTCCTCAGGGCGCCATGCGGCGTCCGCGATGACCGCGCGCAGACCATGCACCTGACGCGCCGTGACCAGTGCGTCCGCGCCCAAGGCGTTCGCCGCCGCGGCGCGGTTCGCGGACACGGCGGCGGGTTCGTCCTCGCCATAGGCGCCGTTCAAGCCGGCGAAAT
The DNA here is from genome assembly GCA_964412525.1 of uncultured Caulobacterales bacterium. Classification (GTDB taxonomy): domain Bacteria; phylum Pseudomonadota; class Alphaproteobacteria; order Caulobacterales; family CAYPOX01; genus CAYPOX01. The sequence goes on along the minus strand of CAYPOX010000003.1, from coordinate 21,457 downwards.
CGCCTTGGGACGCGCCGTCCGGGCGCCCGAAAAAGCCATGGTGGACGCCTGGTGCAAGAAGAACGTCCGCGACATGGCGCAGGGGCGGGCGGTCGGTTCTCATGAGAAGCCTGCGGGCGGCGTGGCGCCGCGATGGGTCGCGGCCATCGCCAGAAAGAGCGCGCCCATGGCGTCGTCGCCGATCAAGCGACGCAGACCCGCCTCAATATTGTCGGCCGCGGAAGGCGTGGCGGCGGCGAGGGCGGCGGCGCGGGTCCTCGCCCCGACGGCGTTGAGCCACTCTCCTTGGGTCAGCGGTCGCCAGGGGCGGCCGCCGCCCAGCGCCACGGCCCGCGCAAGCATCTCAAAATCCACATAAGCGGAGACGTCCGCCTCACCCGGACGGCTGAACACGTCCACGATTCCGTGTCGGTGGATCGCTTGCAGGGTGTCGCCATAGCCGGTCCGGGCGTGTCCGTAATCAATGATCAGCGCGGCGGCTGGAAACCGCGCCGCCCGTTCGCCGAACACGCGCCCGAACGCGAAGGCGGCGGGACAGAACTCGAAGATATCGCCCTCGCGCGGCGCGCGCACGTCTTCGGGAAGCGTCTTGGAGAGATCGGTCGGTTCGGGACGAAGGCCGAACGTCAGACGGTCATGGTCGTCAAGAACGACGCAGCGCTCGCGCCACGCGCCGCCGCAACGCTCGAATTGTCGGATCGGCAGGCAATCGAAAAACTCGTTGGCGACCAATAGGGTCGGCCCTTCCGGCGTGTCTTCATACCGGCGGCGCCAGGTCGCGGACAAAGGCGCGCCGCCCAACTTCTCCGCCTGCAGCGCGCGCAGCGGCGCGCTGCCCTCGACGAATTCGAGCCGGGCGGCCTTGATGAAATCGGGTCGTAAGGCGGCCGCACGCAGCAGATCCGCCATGAGCGTGCCGCGTCCCGGACCGAGTTCGATGAGGTGAAACGGGTCCGGCGCGCCCATGTCCGCCCAGGCTTGAACAAGCGCGAGGCCGATCATTTCCCCGAAGATCTGACTGATCTCCGGCGACGTCGTGAAGTCCCCGGACGCGCCGACCGGCGCCGTGGCCGCGTATCGTCCGTATTTGGGATGGAAGGACACAGCCGCCATATATTCTGGGAGCGGCAACGATCCTTCGATACGAATTCGCTCGGCGATCTCGTGCTCCAGCGGCGTCTCGTCTAGCAACGTCATCGAATGACGGCCGGTTGTTCGCGATATGCGCGGGCGATCAGCGCAACGCCGACGATGGCCATGGGGACGGACAGCATCATGCCCATGGTGAGCCCGAGCGGAAATTCGGGCATGTGGGCGTCCGGTTCGCGTACGCCTTCCACCAGGAGACGCGCCAGGGCGTAGCCGACGAGAAATAGCCCGGTCGTCAGTCCCGACCGCCGCAATGCGCCGCCGAGCCAAACAGCGGCGCTCAACGCCAAAAAGAGGACGAGGCCTTCCAGCGCCGCCTCATAGAGCTGGCTTGGGTGGCGGGGCACCTGCAACGGATCGGCGGGAAAGATCATGGACCAAGGGCCGTTCCACGGCCGGCCCCAGAGCTCGCCATTGATGAAATTGGCCACGCGCCCGAAAAACAGACCGATCGGCGCGGCCGGCGCCACCACGTCCGCGAGTGCGAGCGTCGAAATCGCCGAACGACGCGCCTGCCACGCCAGAGCGACCCCGACGCCGATCAGGCCACCGTGAAACGCCATGCCGCCATCCCAGATGCGCCAGGTGCGCACGGATGCAAGGCGATCGCCGACGCCCGCCAGGCCGTCCGAGAACAGCCCGAACAAAATTTGCAGATCCCCTAAAAACCAATCGGGGTGATAAAACGCCACATAGCCCAGACGGCCGCCAAGAATGATGCCGAAAGCTGCGGAGACCAGCATGTCGTCGATGGACGTCGCCGACGGCGTCGCGCGCGGGTCCCAAAGCGAAATGCGCGCCCCAAGCGCGCGGGCATAGCGCCAGCCGGCGATGATCCCGGCCAGATAGGCCAGCGCGTACCAACGAATCGGCAAGGGACCGAGCCGGATCAGGACCGGATCAATCTCTGGGTAAGGGAGACCAGGCGAAAGGAGATCAGGCGTCACGAAGGCTCATTGGGCGGTTGGGACCGGCGCGGGGTTGCTCCCGACGGCGCGCGAGGCGTATCACACGTTCGCACGAAGGATGAAGTCGAACCATGCAGACACGAAATCCGTTTTTGGACGATCTTGCGCAGGCCGCCTTGTCCGCCGCGGACATGGCGCGGGGCGTCGCCCGAGAGGCGGACGCTTTGGCGCGTTCCCAGGCCGAGCGGATCCTGGCCCGCTTGGACGTCGTGACGCGAGAAGAATATGACGCGATGGCGGACCTGGCGCGGGACGCCTTGGCGCGCGTAGAGGCTCTGGAAGCCCGAGTCGACGAACTCGAGGCCAAGAAGGGCTGAACAGCGCCGAATGGCGTTTGCTCGAATCTCTCACGACCATTAGGTTGCCCTTGGCGGGCGGCGAACGCCCGCACGCGAACATGAAGGAGGCGCCCCATGCGGACCAGCGCACTCGACCACGAAGTCGCCGTCGCGGACCCTTTGGAAGCCGTGGAGCGAGCGGCGATCGAAACCAACGCCGAATATGAACGTTTCGATGAGGACGAGATCCGGTTGCTCTACTCGGGCTCGGCCTGCGATATCCAGGTTTTCGTCACCTGGCGCCCCGAAATCGAAACGCTGCTCCTATGCACCAGCTTCGATTTGAAGATCCCTTCGAACCGGTTTGACGCGGCGGCCAAGCTCGTCGTGATGGTGAATGAGCGTCTTCTTGTCGGCAATTTCGACATTTGGTCCGACAACGGCATTTTGGTCCATCGGCACAGCGTGTCGTTGGGTGGCGGGGCTCACTTCACGGCGCCGCAGGCGCTCCAGGTGATCGACGCGGCGCGCGACGCCTGCGAACGGTTCCATTCCGCCTTCAACTTTCTCGTCTGGGCCGGCAAGTCGCCCCGCGACGCGCTGGACGCCGCCTTGTTTGAGACCGTCGGCGAAGCATAATCTCTGGGAGCAGCGCCGCACCGCGGGCCACGGGCCTGCATTGGGATCCGAGTCGAAATGCGGTTCGACTTTGGGAAGCGCGCTTGGAGGTGATGATGACGACGAAAGACAGTTCGGCGGCGGACGCCTTTTTGGACGCGGCGTTGGACTTGGCGGGCCAAGAGGGCTGGCGCGGCCTCACTCTTCGCGCGATCGCTGAGCGCGCGGGCAAGCCTTTGGCGGAGCTTCCGCCCGACGTGTCGGCTCCTGCGGATCTTCTCGATCTCTATGGCGCGCGTCTCGACCAGGCGATGTTGGCCGCCTCCGGAGATTTTGGCCCCCATGACCCGGTTCGCGACCGATTGTTTGAAATCGTGATGGCGCGTTTTGACGCGATGAAGGGGGAAAAAGCGGCCATGGCGGCGGCGCTTCGCGACCTGCGTTGGGAGGTGAGCGCCGCGGCTCCCGTGCTCCGCGCCATGGTGCGTTTCGCACGTCTCGCGCTTGAGGCGTCCGGCGTATCCGCCGGCGGATGGCGCGGCGCCCTCCGGGTTCGGCGGCTTAGCTCCACCTTCGAAGCGGTGTTGCGCGTTTGGGTGTTCGACGATGAAGGCCAATCGAAAACCATGGCGGCTTTAGACGAAAAAATTCGCACGATGTTCGAGGGACCGAGCGGTCGAGTTCTCGGCCTTCGGCTCGATCCGTCACGCCGGGAGAGTCAAACGGCAGCGTAAACCGCCGATCGGTGCGTCCTCCAACGTCAATGCGCCGCCATGGGCGAGCGCGATGTCGCGAGCGATGGCGAGACCAAGTCCGGCGACGCCTGAGCCCTTAGCATCCAATTGTCGGAACGGCTTGAGGGCTTTTGTGCGCATGTCCGCCGGGATCCCGGGTCCGTCGTCGTCAATGGTGATCTCCACCTGTGCGCGCCCGGCGCGGGCGGCGATTTTGACGGTTTTGGCGTGACGGGCGGCGTTGCAGATCAGATTGACGACGCATCGACGCAAGGCGACCGCGCGCGCCGGCGCGGTCAAGGAAGAGGGCGCGTCGACCTCCACCACGGCGCCCTCGGCGGCCGCTTCCAGGGCGGCCTCTTGGAGCAGCGCGGTCAGATCCGTGGGCTCCGCGGGCGCAGACGTTTGGTCACGCGCAAAGTCAAGGTAATCCTCCAGAAGTCGCTCCATGTCCTCCAAGTCCGCCGCCATGGATGCGCGTGCGGGATGATCGCCCAGCATCGCCAGCTCCAATTTCAGGCGTGTCAGGGGGGTGCGGAGGTCATGTCCGACGCCGGCGAGCAAAACCGTCCTTTGGGCGAGGTGCCGCTTGATCCTTGCGCGCATTTTGATGAACGCCGCGGCGGCGCGCCGCACCTCCATCGCGCCTGCGGGTTTGAAGCCCTCGACATCGCGCCCCTTGCCGAACTCCTCCGCCGCGCGCGCCAGGCGCACGATCGGCTTGACCTGATTGCGAAGGAAAATGGCGGCGACGGCGAGCAAGGTGAGGGTGGCCCCGACCAGCCAAATGACGAAGACATAACCTGTCTCCGCAAATGCGCGGTCTTTGAGGATCAGAAAGCGGATCACGCCGCCGTCGACGGCCACGCGAATCTCGACGTAAGCGGGGTAACGGGTGGCGTCGACCCAGAACGGATCGTCCAAACGCGCGCGGAGCTCGGCGCGGAGTGACGCGTCGGGCGCCTGAACTAGGCTGTTGCGGGGGCCGGACGGCAAGCTTTCGCCTGGCCGAAAGGCCATGGACAGGTCGACCGCGTCCTCGGCCATGGCGGCGAGCGCGTCCGCGTCGTCGCCGCGCTTCCAAAGCTCCATCACGAACGCCACGTCGCCCGCGACCGAAGCGGCCAATCGTTGGGTCGTGGAGGTCCAATGCCTTTCGAAAAAACCGAATGTCACAATCGCCTGCATGGCGGCGACCGGCAGCACGATGATGAGGAACGCGCGCTGAAAAAGGCTCTTTGGGAGGAGACGACGCAGCATCAGTCGAAAGCCGCGGCGAGCGCGTATCCCACCCCTCGGACGGTTCGGAGATGTCGTGGTTCGCGGGCGTCGTCCTCGATCTTTCGGCGCAGGCGCGCCACGCGCACATCGACCGCGCGCTCGTTTTCAGCATCAACGTCTTTCGCCAATTGAAGCCGGCTGATCGCCTCCCCGGGACGCCGCGCCAAAACCGCCAGGACGGCGCGTTCGGCGTCGGTGAGGGCCACCGGCGCGCCGTCGCGCTCCAGGACGCCCGCTTCGGCGTCAAATCGATAGGGCCCGAAGGCCACGCGGGCTGGCGGCGCGGCGACCCGGGGCGGCGCGACCCGGCGCAAGAGCGCGCGGACGCGCAACGCCAACTCCCGCGGTTCGAAGGGCTTCGCCAAATAGTCGTCGGCGCCCGCCTCCAGGCCGGCGATGCGGTCCTCGGGAAACGTCCGGGCGGTCAGCATCAAAACAGGCAGGTCCGAAAAGGCGCGGAGGCTGCTGGCGAATTCGAGACCCGACTCGCCCGGCATCATCACGTCGAGAACGATGAGATCGTACTGCATGGCGCCCATTTGCGTGCGCGCCTCTGCGGCGTCCGCGGCGGCGGTCACGCGGAAGCCCTCTCCGCGCAGATAGCGCGTGATCAGGTTTCGCAGGCGCTCGTCGTCATCGACGACCAGAAGGTGCGCGGGCGCGGTCATGGCAGGACAGACTAGCGCAAAGGGTCGTTTGGGGGCGAGCGTCGCCGTGCGCGCATGTCCGACGTGAAATAGGCCGCGCCGGTGCCGGCGGCCATCAGCGCCGCGGCCCAAAGGAGTGCGTAGCCGATCCAGGCCGACCTCTCCGGCAGCGGCGCGAGCGGCGCCCCGATCACGACCGCCAAGGCCACGAACTCCAAGGCCGTTTTCGCCTTGGCGAGCCGTGAGGGCGGAATGTCGCGGCCCCGCCGCGCCGCGTCCGCACGCATGCCGTTCACGAGCGAATCTCGTCCCAAAATGATGGTGGCGGGCGCAAGGAAGGCGGCTCCGGAAAGACCGGGCGCGCCAAAGGTCAGGGCGACAAGGAGACCCGCGCCGGTGGCGATTTTATCCGCAACCGGATCAAGCATCCGTCCGTACTCGGATTCCGCACGCAGCAAGCGCGCGCTCCAACCATCCGCGACGTCCAAAAGGCCGGTGGCCGCAAACAGGCTGAATGCGATCCCTTGAAATAAGGTTGTGGAGGGGCAGGCGTGGGCGAACGCCTCTCCACAGCCATGGGCCGCGGCCGCGGCGGCGGCCACCACCAGCGGCGCAAGCGCGATCCGCGCCCAAGTGAGGGCGTTCGGCAGGAAACGGAGCATATCGGTCACGCGCCCCCGTGGAAATGGTCGTAGATGCGCTGGGCGAGCTCCCGGCTGACGCCGTCCACCGACTCCAGATCCTCCATGCCCGCTCGGGCGACCGAACGTGCGGATCCGAAATGGCGAAGGAGGGCCGATTTTCGCTTCGCGCCCACACCAGGGACATCGTCCAAGGGGTTTGCACCGGCTCGCTTCTTCCGCTTGGCGGTGTGCGCCCCGATGGCGAAACGGTGCGCTTCGTCGCGAAGCCTTTGGAGGAAGAACAAAGCGGGACTTTTCGGGTCAAGTCCGAACGCCTCCCGGCCTGGCATGAAAAAGCGTTCTCGGCCTGCGTCGCGGTCAGGCCCTTTGGCGATTGCGACGACAGGAAGACTTTCGACTCCGGCTTCGACCATCACGCCCAGAGCGGCGGACAACTGGCCGGGCCCTCCGTCGATCAGGATCAGATCCGGGGCCGCCGTCGACGCGTCCGTGGCGTCTGGGCCGCCGATCCGCTTGAAGCGTCGGGTCAGCATGGCGCGCATCATCGCGTAGTCGTCGCCCGGCGACAGGTCCGCCGCCTTCATGTTGAACTTTCGATAGGCGCGCTTGTCGAATCCGTCCGGGCCGGCCACCACCATGGCGCCGACGGGATCGGTGCCTTGGATATGGCTGTTGTCATAGATTTCGATCCGTTCCGGCGTCTCCTCCAGCCCGAAAACGTCGCGAACCTGATCCAAGAGACGGCGTTGGCTGTCCGTTTCGGCCAGCTTCCGACCGAGCGCTTCGCGCGCATTGTCCCCCGCGTTTTGCACCAAAGCGCGTTTGCGTCCGCGCTGGGGCGCGAGAAGCTGCACTTTGCGCCCGGCGCGGACGGTCAGCGCTTCGGAGAGAAGGTCTGCATCCGGAACGTCTCGGTCGAGAAGGATCAGTTTCGGTGGGTCCCGGTCATCATAGAATTGCGCGAGAAATGCGGACAGAACCGCTTTCTCGTCCGCATCTCGTTCATGTTTGGGGAAATACGCGCGATTGCCCCAATTCTGGCCAGCACGGTAGAAATAGGCTTGAACGCAAGACGCGCCGCCTGCGGCCGCCACCGCGAAAACGTCCGCTTCGGGAAGATCCTCTAAATTGATGTCTTGGTTCGCCTGAATGGCGGCGAGGGCGCGAATCCGGTCCCGCAAGCGCGCCGCGCGTTCGAAGGCTTCGGATTGGGCGGCCTCTTCCATCTCCGAAATCAGCCGTTTACGGAGATTTCCGCTCCGCCCACTGAGAAAATCCCTCGCTTGCGACACAAGTTCCCCATAGGCGGCCTCGCTGACATAGCCGACGCAGGGGGCCGCGCAGCGTTTGATTTGATGCAACAAACAGGGACGGGTGCGCGTCTCGAACACGCTGTCGGAGCATGTGCGCAGCAGAAAGGCCTTTTGCAGCGTGTTGAGCGTGCGATTGACCGATCCCGCCGAGGCGAAGGGGCCGAAATAGTCGCCTGGGCGCGCCTTGGCGCCGCGATGCTTGAGGATCTGAGGCGCCCAATGGTCGCGCGCGATGAGGATCAGGGGAAACGACTTGTCGTCGCGCAGGATGACGTTGAAACGCGGCCGCAAGCGCTTGATCAGGTTCGCTTCAAGGAGCAACGCCTCGGTTTCCGCATTTGTGATGGTGAACTCCATCGATCGAATGGAGTCGATCATCGTGGCGATGCGGTTGTTGTGCCCTGCAAGCGTGGCGTAGCTCGCGACCCGCGCCTTGAGGTTTTTCGCCTTGCCGACATAGAGCAGCGCGCCGTCGGCGTCGTACATCCGATAGACGCCGGGCTTGGCGGGCAGCGTCTTCAAATGCGCTTTGACGACATCGACGCCGCGCCGCGGCTTGTCTTCCATTTCTCTCATATCGGACGATCGAAGTTAACTTGTTGCCACATCGTCGAATCCGCGCGCGGTCTTCCAATTGAGGCGCCAAGCTGTGGATAACAATGTCGACAAACACCGGTCGATCCGTCGGAACCCTAGGAGATTCCAAGGATCTCGCCTCGAATGACTCTTGATGCGTCGATTGTTGAACTGTTGAAGAATCAATGACTTAGTCTTGCGCCACCATGCCACGCACGATGATGCGATTGACTCGCGGGCGCTTTTGGTCAAGCCGATGCGGCGAAAGCGGGGCGTGTGCACAACTCAGATGCCGGATGACCGAAGCGAACTGGGCCCGCGTCGGCGAAACATCTCCACTCCGACGCCGCCGCAATCCTCGATCGCCTCCAATTTTTCGATCCGAACCCGAACGGCGCGCACTTCAGGACGATCGAAGCACACGCCCATGACACGTTCGGCCAGAGTCTCCACCAACGCGATATGCGCCTTGAGCGCGACCTTGCGGATGTCGGCGACCAGCGTTTCATAGTCGGTGACGTGATCAATCCGATCCTCAAAGGTCGCGTCGACGACCGCAATTTGCAGATTGATCCGCACCAATTGCGGTCCGTTCTTCTCGTGCGGATGGACGCCCAGGCGCGCGGGCGCATCAAGGTCACGCACGATGATTGCGCGCTCTCCGTCAAGATTGGGTGCGTCTGAAGAGGCGAGGCCGGTCATTCGGGCACCGTCACGTCCGGCGTGCGCCAGGCCAAGTGTTGGCCCGCATCGACGGCGATCATCTGTCCGGTGACGGAAGAGTTTGAGATCAGAAAGCGCAGCGCGTTGACGACGTCGTGGGGCGTCGCGCCGCGTTCAAGGATCGTGGCGCGACTCTGCTCTGCGAAATCATCCGGCGACTGGCGCGCGTTTCTCATGGTGGGGCCGGGTCCGATTCCATTGACGCGGACGCCTAGGGGGCCGAACGCCTGAGCCAAGGTCTGCGTCAGGGTCCACAAGGCGGCTTTGGAAAGGGTGTAGCTTAAAAACTGAGGCGTCAGCTTCCAAACCCGCTGGTCCAGCATGTTGACGATCAGGGCGTCCCCTTGCGGTCGATGGCGCGCAAAGGCTTGGGACAGCACGAAGGGCGCGCGGAGATTGGTCTCCATATGGCGGTCCCAGTCCGCCCGTTCGCAGGTGAACGCGTCGTCATGCTCAAAAATCGATGCGTTGTTGACGAGCAAATCGAGCGGTCCGAACGGCTCGGCGGCGCGGCGGGCGAGCTCGGCGGTTTCCGCTTCGCTCGACAGATCCGCCGAGAGCGCGGCGGCCTGACCGCCGGCTCCGCATATGGCGGTCACCAAATCATCGGCGTCGCCACGAGACCCGCGATAGTGGAGGACAATGCGCCAGCCGTCTTGGGCGAGCCCCTCCGCCATGGCGCGGCCCAATCGCTTGGCCCCGCCCGTGATCAAGGCGACCTTCCGCTCAAAAACGGGTTGGGCCGTCATGCGCTGAAGCTCCGTATGCCGACAGAAACCACATAGACGCAAAACAAAGCGAGCAGGCTGACGCCGACGACCCGCCCGAGAGGGCGCCGGACATAAACTGCGACGGCGCAAAGCGCCACCATGGCGAGCATGGCGCCCAAATCCCATTGAAAGCCCAGCGGCGTCGACGCGGTCTTTCCCGCCGCCTGTGCGGCGACGCCAAGACCGCCGCCCACCGCCAGAACGTTGAAGATGTTGGAGCCCATGACATTGCCGAGCGTCAGGCCGGATTCGCGCTTGAGGGCCGAGGCGGTCACCGTCGCGATTTCCGGAAGAGACGTACCGACGGCCACAGCCGTCAAGCCGATCACCTCATCGCTGACGCCGACATCCGACGCCAGATTGATCGCCGCCGTGACCAGCCAATCGGAGCCGAGCGGCAGCGCCACCAGCCCGAACAACAGATAGCCCGCCATTTTCAATCGCGGTCCATGGTCGGCGGGCGCGTCGTCCTCCAATTCGGCGAGCTCTGGAGGCGCATCTCCAGAGCGCGCATCTCGCCAGAGGACGGCCAGATAAACGATCAGACCCGCGATCAAAATCGCGCCGGACACCCCGGTCACGCCGCCTGTGAACAGCATGAACGCAGCGAATATTAGGCTGCTTACGAGCATCGCCGTGGCGCTGCGCGCGGCGCCCTTTTGCGGTGGCTGAACAGGGTGGATGAGCGCCGGAAGGCTTAACGCCAAACCGACATTGGCGATGTTGGAGCCGACTATATTGCCGTAAGCGACGCCCGCGGCGTCACGGATGACCGCGTTGATCGATACGACCAGTTCCGGCGCCGACGTGCCGAAAGCCACCACGGTCAGCCCCACCAACAGTGAGGGCACGCGCATGGCGCGCCCTAGCGCCACTGCGCCGCGGACAAGCGCCTCCCCCCCGGCGATCAGCATCACGAGGCCGGCGATGAAGGCTCCAATGTCGAAAAGCACGATCCGCCGTCAGTCGATCCGACGGAACTCAATCAGGTTCAACAACGCGAAAACGACGATAAACGCGCCAAGTAATGCAAACGCCATAGGTTCATCCTCTCCTGTGCGGCGAGGGCGGGATATAGCGCGGCGCCGGCGATATTGCGAGCGGTAAGCGCGCCGCTAAGGGGTCCAGCTCGGCTGATAGGCGACGCCGTACACGCTCTCGTCAGGGGCCGAATGCCCCGGAAGGTTTTCAAGAACGTCCAACGCGTCTTTTTCTGCGGCTTCTCGGTTCTTGAAGCCGCCGCCCTGCGCGAGCAGTGAACCGTCCGCCGCGTAAGCGCGCCATTCCCAGTCGCCGTCATCGCGCTTTCGAATATCGAAACAAGAATCAATGGTCATAATGCGACTCGCCCGATCGCGTGCTGCAATTTCACGATCCCTCCATATTTAAGCCGAGAGTCTCATCAATTCGTTAACAGGCGTCAACGATTTCAGCCGACGCGGGGCGGCGGGCGGTCGATCGGTTCGCCTTACGCCAGCTTCAGATTGACGGCTTTCGGGCCTTTGCCCCGGCGATCCGGTTCCGTGTCGAACGAGACTTTTTGTCCGTCTGTAAGCGGCGGCAGTCCAGACGCCTGCACGGCGGAGATGTGCACGAACACGTCCTTGCCGCCGTCATCCGGCTTGATGAAACCGAACCCCTTGGTTTGGTCGAAAAACTTCACGACACCCGTCGCCATAATGGTCTCCTGATGGCGATGCGCGCCGATCCGTCGAGCGGGCGAGCGACAGTCGGCGCGCCATTTCGCGAGCTTCGCCCGCACAAAGGCCGTCAATGCATCAGGAGCCGACCGCAATCCGCGCGCGTCGCACGCGATTAGGCAAATCAATCCATCAGGCGTATTCCGGCCGCCCGCATTGCGACGTTAACGTGTTGACGCGCATTCAGCGAGGGAAAAGTGATGTCCGGCTTGCGGCGTGGCGCCGCCAAACGTGGTTGGCGGCCCGTCTGGCGCCTCGAATGGAGGCATGACGCGCCCAGCCGTTCAGCGCGCCGCCTGGGCGGCGGCGCTTTCCTGCGCTTTTCCAGCGATCGGTTGCGCGTCCAGCAGGCCATGGGCTTCGTCAAGATCGCGCGCATACCGGACCGGGATCTCCGCTTCTTCAGCCAACGCGTCCAATCTCTCGATTTCGTAGGGGCAACCAGGCTCCACGACTCGGATGATCTGACGCAGACCTGACGCGACCATAGCAGAATAGGCTGCGCGGCACTGGGAAAGTTCGCCCTCGGTGACAGAGCGCATGCTTGACTTAAAAACGGAGATTAGATCAAACCCGCCATCAATTGCTGAAGAGTGCTCGCTAACTTTTGCGAACAAAACTTCCACTTCTTCGATATTGGTAAGATTGCTGTGATAGATGAACGACAGTCTCCGACGCGCCGCATCAATGCGCGCCTGACAATTGGGAACGTGAATGACGATTTCAGACATGGGCGAGGGGACCGGTCAGAAAATTGAACGAATTGACCACAGCGTCAACGATTTGTTAATAAATGATTTTTGTTGTGACCACAATATCGCTCGTTTACAAATTTCAAGCGCGAGGCCCATCGTCGTCGGGTTTGAACGCATTTGAATAACATTGTTTTTTCGGGTCTGGTCGTCGTTGATTAATGGCTTGTTAGGCCAAGGTGGTACAGCCTACGACTTCTGGTTGGATAAGTGTCAGAGAAAGGAAGTCCGTCGTGTCGAAGCGAGGTGCATTGGGCGGTGCGTTGTTCTGCATCGCCGCTTTCGTTATGTCCGCCGGCGTGGCGAAGGCGCAACCCGCGGAAGGCGGCGCCAGCGAACTGACGGTGCGTTTCTTCGCCCGGCTCGGTTCCTATGATCCCGTCGCCGGAGCGTTTCGGCTTGTGGTTCCAGAAGGCGGTGAGGGCGTCTTGGCGAAGGATTTCCGCGGTCGACTCTATGTGTTGGATCTCAACGATCCCGATCTTGTGTCGCTTCCGATGGAGCCGAGAGCCGGCTGGGCTTACCAACAGCAAAGAAAGGCTGCGGGCGATGCTGATCCGACCGTCGTGGTCGAATTGGGCGTCGTTCCGACCGACGTGCAGCCAGCGCGGCTCGACTCCCTGCCGGCCAACGCGCTTGCCGGCGGCGCTGACATCACGCGGATCGCGGTATTCGACCGGGATACGCGCGACGAGCTTTATCGCGCGGATGACGCCTCGGCGCTCGGTTCCGCCATGGCGGCCTCCAGCGCGTTGGGCGGTTGAGCCTCCCGAATCCATCACGATGAACTGATCCGATCGTGAAACTGCATGATCGCTTGCAGCGTCGACCTGGGCGCTTCCCATTGGGGATAGTGGCCGCATGACAGGCGCACGACATCGGCGCGGGGAACGGTCCATTCAAACATGTCCGCCATGTGCTCGCCGGAGATTGGATCCGACACGCCGTTGATCAGCCGGGTCGGAGGATGGACGCGCATGAGCGGCGTCACCCATCGGTCGCGATGCGTCCGCCTCTCGCGCATGTAGTGGAGCAGCTTGGGGATGAGCGCGAAGCCGTCGTCATGGGCGATCAAACTCCAAAAATCCTGCAGTTCCTCCGGCTCAGGTTGGGTGTCCGCGCCAAAGATCGCCGCGAATTCTTGGCTGAAACGCTCTTGCGTCATGCGTTTGGTCAGAAACGGCCCAATGGGGCTCGCCAGGAGCTTCTGAAGCGGTCGCGCTTTGTGCGCCTCAGGAAAGATGCCGCCATTCAGGAAACAAACGGATCGGATTTGCGGATCAAGGCGCTCGCCGTCCCGCGCCATCAATTCTTGCGCGACGGTCACACCATAATCATGGGCGATGATGTGAAAGGTCGATCGGCTCATCCGTCGTAGCAACGCTTGGGCGGCGTCGGCTTGCATGGCGATGGTGAAACCGGTCTTCCGTGGCTTCTCGGAGAAGCCGAAGCCAAGAAAATCGAACGCCAGGAGCGAGAACAGCGCAGACAGGAAGGGCCAGATCCTTTTCCAATCAAACGAGGCGGTCGGGAATCCGTGAAACAGAAAAAGGGTTGGCCGGTCGGGGTCGCCTGCGCTCCAATACGCATAGCGCCGTCCGCCGTGATCGAACGACTCCGCCGCCGCACGCCATCGCTCCAAACGTGGGGACATCGAACACCTCGGGGCCGAAGGGATTATGCGGCCTTTCACACACCCCATCCTGCATCGGCGAGGGTTGACGCGCGCCGAAGGGCGACGCAACACCATATGTCAAAAGTCGCATGCAATCGGGCGTCGCGCATAGAGGCGAGACGCAACCTTTGCGGGACGGGGAACGACTGATGATAAGAAAAATCTGGCGTGGGTTCACGTTGTTTTTGACGGCGGTCGCGATCCTCTTGGTCGGCGTCGGGCAATTCATGACGTCAGAGTTCGTGGTCGAGCGCGACATCGTCATCGACGCGCCGCCGGAGCGCGTTTACGACGCGCTCGACGACTTTGAAACGTTCAAGCAATGGTCCCCTTGGTCGAACGTGTCGCCGCCGCCCGGCTTCACCCTCGCCGGCGCATTTGAAGGGCGCGGCGCTTCGCTGGAATGGGAATCGAACAATCCGCGCCTGCGATCCGGGCGCCTTGAGATCATCGACGTGGATCCGCCGGATCGTGTGGTCATCGCCGCGCAAGTGGCGGGCGCACAAGACCCCGAGTACCGCTTTCTGATTGCGCCCTCGGGTTCGGGCTCGCGCCTGACATGGCGCTACTCCGAGCAATATGGCTGGGATCTCGTGGCGCGTTATCTCGGGCTCGCATCGAAGGGCTGGGCTTCGGACGATGCGGAACAGAGCCTCGCCAACATCAAGGAGTTGCTTGAATCCTAACGCGCGTCTGGCGCGCGGCGTCGAGTTTGCGCATGATGTGCACGCGCGACGGCGGGAGGACGGCATGCTGAAAACCATCGGTGGCATCTTAGGGGCGGCTTTTTTGGTCGTGTCCGCAGCCGGCGCGCAAACGGCGGAGCCGGAGGACCCGGATGCGTTCGTTCCCGGCCCGAAGGAGATTTTCCTGGCGCAACTGGCTGGGGAATGGCGCGGCGTGATCACTTATGTGGAGACCAGCGCGCCGCGCCGAACCGTGCAGGTGCCGGTGGCGATCACGGGCCGAACCCCCGCCGACGGCTCCTATGCGGTGATGGAGACGACCTATCTTGATCCCACCTTGTACATTTTCGCGGCGACGATCGTGACGGCGTCGGACGAGGTCGTGACGGAAACCTATGCGCGCGAAGGCGCCGTCGAGGCGTTTCGCTACAATGTGGAGCGCATCACCGTGAGCCGAAACGGCGGACGCGTTGATGCGACCTTAACCACCACCGCGCGCGAGGCCGATCGGCCCGCGGACATTCGCATCCTGTACACCATCAATGGCGACACGATGATTCGGCGCAAGGAGGTTCGCTTTCTTGACGTGGCGACCGCGCCCTATGTTCTGCGCAACGAGTTGCGCTTGGCGCGGGCGATTCGGAATCCGCCGCGTGCGCCCGGCGTCGAATCCTTGACGGTGACCAATCCAAGCAGCCAGGGCGCGCGGTGATTGTCGCGGGGGGCGGCGTCGGTGGTTGAGCGGGTGGCGGAACGCCTTCGCCGGGTCGCACCCTCTGCGACCATGGCGATCACGCAAAGAGCGCGCGAATTGAAAGCGCAAGGCGTCGCGGTCGTCAGTTTGAGCGCCGGCGAGCCGGATTTCGACACGCCGGACCACATCAAAGAGGCGGCGATCGAGGCGATCCGGCGCGGAGAAACGAAATACACGCCCGTGGACGGCGTGCCGGAACTGAAAGCGGCGATCCAAGCCAAATTCCGCCGAGACAATGGCGTCGAATACGAACCGGCGGAGATCATCGCGTGTCCCGGCGGCAAAGCGGTGCTCTACAACGTGCTGACCGCGACTGTGAATCCGGGCGACGAAGTGCTCATACCCACGCCCTATTGGGTGTCCTATCCGGCCATGGTCCAATTGGCGGACGGCGTTCCGGTCATTGTGGAGACGCGCGCCGACGACGGCTTCAAGGCCCTTGCGGAACAGCTGGAGGCGGCGTCGACGGCCCGCACGCGCTGGCTCATCCTGAACTCCCCCTCCAATCCTTCCGGGGCGGGCTACACCCGTGACGAGTTGCTCGCTTTGGCCGCGTGGCTGCGCACGCGCCCGGACATCCTCGTCCTTTCCGACGATATCTACGAGCATTTGGTCTATGACGGCTTCGCCTTCGAAACCATGGCGGCGGTCGCGCCCGATTTGAAAGACCGGATCGTCACCATGAACGGCGCCTCCAAGGCCTACGCCATGACTGGGTGGCGTATCGGATATTGCGGCGCGCCCGAGACGATCGCGCGAGCGGCGGCGAAGTTAATGGGGCAAACCACGTCGAATCCCTGCTCGATCGCGCAATGGGCGACCGTCGCCGCATTGAACGGCGCGCATGATTTTCTGGACGATTGGCGCGCCGCCTATAAGCGTCGGCGCGATCTCGTCGTGCAGGAGATTCGCAAGGCTGACGGGCTCGCAGCCGAGACACCGGTGGGCGCGTTTTACGTTTTCGCGTCGTGTGAGGCGCTCACTGGAAAACGCTCCAAAGGCGGGGCTTTGATCGACAGCGACGTGGCCTATTGCGCCGCCTTGTTGGACGAGGCCCATGTCGCGGCGGTGCCAGGTGAAGCGTTCGGCGCGCCAGGACATTTTCGGATCTCTTACGCCACATCCGACGCGGCGTTGCAGACCGCGTGCCAACGCATTCAGGAGTTCAGCGCCGCCGCGTCTTAAAGAAAAAGCCGGACCCTGAGGCCCGGCTCTAAGTTTTGGACATCCAATCCGGGAACGGACGGCCGAGGCGCGCCTCGCGGTCGTGAAAAGGGGTCAAAACGACCGGCCAGTTCGTGTTGTATCGTTGCGCGAATGTTGGCGGCGCCCAGATCAGACCATAACGACCATGCGTTTTATGCATGGCTCCGCCGACGGATCATTGCGAACCTGCGCATTCGCTCCAACGACGCGCTTCCTCGGAAAGAAACTCTCCAAGGACCAAAAGGCGTTTGGATCGTTTGAGTTCCGCCGCGTAGACCATGAACACGTCAAAGGACGGGCCGTCGCGATCGGGCAGCACGCGCCGGAGGCCAGGCGCCGCCGCCGCCAGATAGTCCGGCAAACTCGCCACGCCTAAGCCGGCCTGCGCCGCTTGGGCGAGCCCAACATAACTCGTGCATTCGAGGGCCGGACGCCCATGGTGACGCCGATCCTCGCCAAGCCAATCCGCCCGGCGCATCCAAGACGGAGCTTCGCGTCCGAGCGCAAGCACATGTCGAGGATCGATTTCGTCGACGCTTGTCGGCGGCTCGCCGTCGAAAAAGCCCTCGGCCGCATAGAGATGGGTCGTCATGGTGAAAAGCCGGCGGCGAATCAGATCCGGTTGGGTCGGGGTCCAGGGGCGGATCGCCACATCCGCCTCCAACATGCCAAGGTCCAATTCTCGATCGTCGAGCACGAGCCGCAGGTCCAGTTCCGGGTTCGCGTTGAGGAAGGGCTGGAGGCGAGGCGTCAGCCACATGGCGCCCAGCGCGACGGGCGCCGTGACGGTCAAATCGCCCACGGGACGGGCGCCGCTGTCCCGAATCCGCCGTTCCGCGTGATCGAGACGCAGCGCGACATCCTTCACCACGTCGAGCAGAAGCTGCCCCGGGCCCGTCGGCACAAGACCGCGCGCATGCCGATGGAAAAGCGGCGTGGAGAGATCCCGTTCAAGCGCGGCGACCTTCCGGCTCAGCGCCGATTGGGAGAGGCCCAAGCGCTCCGCCGCAGCGGTGAGGCTGCCCGACTCCGCGGACGCGGCGAACGCCCGGAGCTTTTCCCAATCCATGTCGTCGCCTGACGTGCGTTACTCGGCGGCCTGCGCCGGCTCAATGGCGGCCTCGGCGAGGAACTTTTCGGCTTCGAGCGCCGCCATGCAGCCCATGCCCGCCGCCGTCACCGCTTGGCGGTATATGTCGTCGGTGACGTCGCCCGCCGCGAACACGCCCGGCGTGCTCGTCGCCGTCGAGTCAGGTTCGGTGATGATGTACCCGCCTTGCTTGGTCTCCAACTGTTCGGAAAAAAGCGAGGTGGCCGGAGCGTGGCCGATCGCGATGAACACGCCGTCCGCGTCGACGTCCCAGCTTCGACCGTCTTTCGTGTCTTTGAGACGTGCGCCTGTGACCGCGGCGGGTTCCCCGCCGCCCAGCACTTCCTCGACCACAGCATTCCAAATGACCTCGACCTTGGGGTGATTGAGGAGGCGTTGTTGAAGGATCTTCTCCGCCCGCAGGCTGTCCCTCCGGTGTACGAGAGTCACCTTCTCGGCGAAATTCGTCAGGAACAGCGCTTCTTCCACGGCGGTGTTGCCGCCGCCCACCACGATGACGCGCTTGCCGCGATAGAAAAATCCATCGCAGGTGGCGCAGGCCGAAACGCCGAAGCCGCGATAGCGCTCTTCCGACGGCAGGCCAAGCCATTTGGCTTGGGCGCCTGTTGCGATGATCAGCGTATCGGCTTCGTAAATCGCGCCGGAATCGCCTTCAAGCCGAAAGGGCCGGTGGGAGAGGTCGGCGTTGACAATATGATCCGAAACCATTTCGGATCCGACATGAGCCGCCTGCGCCTTCATTTGCTCCATGAGCCAAGGGCCTTGGATGACATCTGCGAAGCCGGGATAGTTCTCGACATCGGTGGTGATCGTCAGTTGTCCGCCCGGCTGCATGCCCTCAATGACGATCGGCTGCAGCATGGCGCGCGCCGCATAGATGGCGGCGGTGTAGCCCGCGGGGCCTCCGCCGACGATGATCACCGGTGCGCGTCGTACGTCGCTCATGACTGCCTCGCTTTCTCTATGCGCGCCGAGGCGTCCGGCGCGGTCTCGGCCGCGGAAATGGGGTTTGAGGCCGGAGGTTCAAGTGTGCCCGCGAGCGTCCCACGCTTGCAAGACCGCGTGCGCCGCGCGCCGGGTCTCATCCATCGGGGCGGGTTTCCAGCTTTGCAAAGGTAGGTCGAGCGGGCGCGCCATGCCCCGCTCGATCAAGGCCTCGCGAAAGCGTTGCAACTTTGGAGAGGGATCTGCGCCCTCGAGAAAATGAACCGGTTTGCCCATGGCGGCGGCTTCGGTCGCCATGTTCACCGATTCCGACGTCACGAGAATATGATCCGCCGCGCCAAGAAAGGCCCGATAGGGATTCTCCAACGACCCGATCGGGCGCCCGTCCCAAAACAAGACCGGTCGACCTTCAAGCGCGGTGCGCAGCCGTGACTCGGCCATCGCGCCTGTCCGCCGGGATGTGGTGATCATCAAGCCGGCGCCCGTCTCCGTCAGGGCGTGAAGGGCGTCGATCCATTGGAAAACCGTCGGCGCGTCGAGCTTGGCGCGCTTGGTGGCGCCGCCGATCAGCACCGCGATATGCGGGCGGGGAAGATGCGCGATGAACGGGGCCAGCGTCTCCGCGTCGGCGAGCGCATCCGCACGGCGGACACGGTGGGTCGCCCCAAGAATCGACACGATGTTTCGTCCGGACAGTCGGTCGTGATCCGGTGCGATCACCAAATCGAAATGCTTGGCGGAGATGCGCGGATTCTGCAGTTGGACGACCATGCCTGGACTGTCGCCGCGAGCGTGCGCGGACGCGGACAAGGGCACGCTGGCGCGGCCGCACCCGATCCAAATGTCCGGCCATGGCGCGGCGAGCGTGTCCGATCCCGGTGCAAGCCGCTTGAAGGGATCTCCCGCCGCCAACACGACCGGCGCGGGCGCGGCGCGCCAAGGGGAGGTCAAACCGATTCGTTTGGTCGCGATGGTCGCTGTCGGTCGCTCCGCGCGTATCGCCTCGGCCAGACCCAGAGCCTGGTTTTCAATCCCGGCGCGACCGTCGGTGACGGTCCAAATGGAGGCCGGGCCGGGCAGGGGGTCAGCGATACTCGACCATCAAGATTTCATAGGAGCGACCGCCGCCCGGCGTCGCCACCTCCACCGAATCGCCGACGGCTTTGCCGATCAGCGCGCGAGCGATCGGCGAGGAGATGGAGATACGGCCGAGTTTCACGTCCGCCTCCACGTCGCCCACGATCTGATATTTGACCTCTTCTTCGGTGTCTTCGTCCACCAAGGTCACCGTCGCGCCGAACTTCACCGACTCTCCGGAAAGCTTTGTCGGGTCGATGACCTCGGCGCGGGCGATTTGGTCCTCCAGTTCCTGCAGACGCCCCTCAATAAAGCTCTGCTTCTCCTTCGCCGCGTGATATTCGGCGTTTTCGGACAGATCGCCGTGGCTGCGCGCCTCTGCGATTTGCTGGATGACGGCTGGGCGCTCGACATTCTTCAAACGTTTCAATTCAGACTCAAGCATGCCGTAGCCAGCGGCGGTCATGGGTATGCGTTCCATAAAGGCGATTGTGACTCCAGAAAGGGGATGAAGGGACCCTCGTGCGAAAGCGAGCCACGTAGACTAATGGCGCGGACGGGCGCCTTCAAGCGGCGCCGTTCGACGTCGGCCCATAGGCCTGCAACGGTTTCGCTTGCAGCTCATCGGCTTGCAGGCACTGGATGGCGCGAACCGCCGCGCGCGCGCCTGGAAGTGTGGTGATGCACGGCACTTTCTGGGCGAGCGCCGTGCGCCGAATGGAGAACGAATCCTTCAGGGATTGCGCGCCTTCCGTCGTGTTGAAGATCAAATCGATCTCGCCGTTCTTCAAGGCGTCGACGATATGGGGGCGCCCCTCCAAAACCTTATTGATTCGGCGAACCGGCACGCCCAACGCCGCAAGATGCTCCGCCGTGCCGCCCGTGGCCACGACCGAAAAGCCCAACTCAATCAGCTTCTCTGCGATCTCGGTAATGGTCTCTTTGTCTTGATCGCGCACCGAGACGAACACGCATCCCTGGGTCGGGACTTTGACGCCGGCGGCGATTAGGCTCTTCGCCCGCGCACGATCGAAGTCGACGTCCAGCCCCATGACTTCGCCGGTTGAGCGCATCTCCGGACCGAGCACCGTATCGACGCCGGCGAAACGCGCGAACGGAAACACCACCTCTTTCACCGCGGTTCCGAGCGGCGTCGGCTCCGCACGCTCCGCCTCCGTCAACGCACGTCCGAGCATGGCGTGCATGGCGATCTTCGCGATCGGCCGGCCGGCCGCTTTCGCGACGAAAGGCACTGTTCGACTGGCGCGCGGGTTCACCTCCAAAATGTAGATGTCGTCGCCTTGGATCGCGAACTGCACATTCATCAGACCAATGACGCCAAGCGCCTTGGCCAATTGGGCGGTTTGGGCTCTCAATTCCACAACGACGGAGTCGCTGAGCGTATAAGGCGGCATGGAGCACGCCGAATCGCCCGAATGCACGCCCGCTTCCTCAATGTGTTCGAGCACGCCGGCGATCACCACGGTCTCCCCGTCGCTCACGGCGTCCACATCCACCTCGACCGCGTCCCGGAGAAATGCGTCGATCAGAACCGGATTCGAACCGCTTACGACGACCGCTTGATCGACATATTCCGCCAACTCCGCGTCGTCATGCACAACCCGCATGGCGCGCCCGCCAAGAACGTAAGATGGACGCAACAGCACGGGATAACCGACGATGGCCGCGCCTGTGATCGCCTCGTCGCGCGAGCGCGCGATCGCGTTCCGGGGTTGTTTGAGGCCCAAACGATCCAAGAGGCGTTGGAAACGTTCGCGATCTTCGGCCAGGTCGATGGCGTCAGCGTGGCCGCCCCCTGGATGCGTCCGCCGTCGACCTCGAGCCGCGAC
>CAYPOX010000002.1:0-64293 GCA_964412525.1 uncultured Caulobacterales bacterium | reverse complement strand
TTGAAGGCCGACGCGCCGCCCCGCCCCCGGTCGGGGATCCGCCGGCCGTCGACGATCATCGCCGCCAACTTCTCGAACGCTCGGCCCTGCGCAACGACGTCCAGGCCTTCGCCTTCGATCCGGACGCCCCCCGGCGCGGCGATGGGGGCGCGGTCATTGAGGCGGTGCGTCTCGACGGCGCCGACGGCGCCGCGACCGCGACCTTGCGCGGGGGCGAGGCCGTGACGCTCGTGGTTCGGGCCCGCGCTCAAACCCCCCTTGCGCGCCCGATCGTCGGCTTCTTTCTGCGCGACTCGCTGGGCCAGGAATTGTTCGGCGACAACACCTGGCTCACCTATCAGGACGCCGCGCCGGCGGTGGCGGAAGGTCAAGCCTTCGAAGCGCGCTTCCGCTTTCGCTTGCCTTATCTCAAGACCGGGGATTACGCGGTGGCGGCGGCCGTCGCCGACGGCGCCCAGGAAAACCACCGCATCTGCGTGTGGATGGAGGACTGCTTATTTCTACGCGTGCTGTCGAGCCACGTGGCCCGCGGGCTGGTGGGAGCGCCGATGGAGGCGATCGTTCTCGAACCCCTTCCTCAAAAAGCCGGAGCGCCCCGAAACGCGGCCGCGTGACGCCGGACGCCCCGACGGGCGGTTCCGCAGACGGCCCCACGCCGCGCGCCCTCGCCAGGCTCGGCCCGGTCTTCCCCGAAGCCGTGCTCTGGACCCCTGAACGCCTGCCGGACTCCTCTTGGCTCGGTCACGGACCCTTCGCGGTTTGGCTGACGGGCGTTTTGAGACCCAAAAGGATCGTCGAGCTCGGCGTCCATAACGGCTTTTCGCTCACCGCCTTTTGCGAGGCGCTGGAGCGCTTCGGCCTCTCCGGAAGCCGGGTCTATGGCGTCGACCATTGGCGCGGCGACGCCCATGCGGGCTTCTATGACGAGGACGTCTATCAGGATCTGAAAGCCGTTCACGAGCCGCGCCACGGCGCCCGCTCCCGCCTGGTGCGCGCGGATTTCGACGAGGCGCTGAAACATTTTGAAGACGGAACGATCGATGTTCTGCATATAGACGGCGCCCATGACGCGGAGTCCGTGCGCCGAGATCTTGAAAGCTGGACGCCCAAGCTGACCGCCGAAGGGGTCGTCCTGTTCCACGACATCGACGTGCGCGAGCGCGGCTTCGGCGTCTGGGCGCTCTGGGACGATCTCGAAAAATCCCATCCCGGCCGCGCCTTCGCCTTCCGTCACGAGCACGGCCTCGGCGTGCTGGCCCCCGGAAAGGCCCCGAAAGCGCTCGCGCCCCTGTTCGACGCGCCGGCCGAGGAGGCGGACCAAATCCGAGCGCTGTTCGGCCGTCTGGGCGAAGGGGTGCGCGCCATGGGCCGCGCCCGCGCCGCGGAGAAGGCCGCGCGGGACGGTCTGCGCGCCGCCGTCGAAAAAGCGCACGCCGATGCGGCGGAGGCGGTCCGGGGCGCGGAACGCCATGCGGAGGCCGCGCATCACGAGGCCGGCCGCGCCATCGCCCAGGCGCGCGCGGACGCGGAGGCGCTCGCCCAGAAGGCGCGGGCGGAGGCCCAGGACGCCATCCGCGCCGCCCAGGCGGACGCCCAACGCCATATCGGCCGCGCCGAGATCGCCGCCGCGGCGCTTGAAGGCGAACGCGCGGCCCGCGCCGGGCTCGAGGCCCGCTTCGCCGAATGGCGGGCCCGGCTCGAGACGGAACGGGCGGGTTTTGAGCAGGAACGCGCGGCTTTCGAGCAGGAACGCGCCCAATGGGCGGAGTCCCGCGCCGCCTTCGATCACGCCATCCGCGAAACCGAGGCGGCGCTCGACGCGGAGCGGCTCGCCTTCGCTCTGGAGCGGGAAACGCGCGACGCGGATTACGCAACGGAACTTTCGGCGCTCGTTCATGAACGCGACAAGCTTCAACGCGCCTGCGACCACGCCCATGACGTCGCCCGGGCGGAGGCCCAACAGCACGCCGCCCTCAAGGCCCGGCTCGGCGCCCTCGAAACCCGGCTGGGGGCGGTCTATCGGTCGCGCTCTTGGAAACTCGCCGCGCCCCTGCGCGGCCTCGGCCGGCTCGCGCGCCGGGTCACGCCCGAGCCCGTGCGCAAGCTGGTCCGACGGCGGTGACCGCTTCGACCGAAGCGGCGGCGTCCGCAAGCTATCATGACCGGGTGCGCGCCTATGAGCGCGCCGCCCGCGCGCCCTGGGCCTTTCTTTTCCCGCTCCTGCGCCGGCCCGCTTTGATCGGCCGTTTCGCCGTGCGGGAGGCGGCGGAGGCCCGGCGCGGAACCTTGCTCGGCGCGGCCTGGGGCCTGATCACGCCGCTTCTCATGCTGGGGGTCTACGCCTTCGTGTTCGGCGCAGTGTTTCAAGCCCGGTGGGGCGCCCCGGCCCCCGGCGCGGAGACCGGCGTTCCGACCGTGGTGATCCTGTTCTCCGGCCTGATCGTGTTCAATCTCTTCGCCGATGCGGCGATCCGGGCGCCGGTCCTTGTGCTGAAACATCGAACCTTGGCCGCCCAACCGAATTTTCCCTTGGACATCCTGCCCTGGGCGAGCGTGGCGGCCGGATTGATGAACGCCGCGCCGCAAATCCTGATCCTCCTCGCCGCGGTCGTGATCACGACCGGCGCGCCGCCCTGGACGGCGCCCTTGGCCCTCCTGGCCCTTGCGCCGCTCATCCTGATCGCGCTTGGTCTCACCTTCGCGCTAGGGGCGCTGGGCGTCTTTCTCAGAGATCTGCAGCAGATCCTTCCTCCGATCCTCACCGGCGTCTTGTTTTTGAGCCCGGTCTTCTATCCGGCCGAACTTGCGCCGGGGCCGGCGCGGCCTTTCCTGGCGATCAATCCCATCGCCCCGAGCGTGGACGGGCTGCGCGACGCTCTCCTCTTCGGCGCCGTCCCGGATCTCGCCCGCACCGCCGGCCATGCCGGGATCGGCCTTCTCTGCTGCTGGATCGGCTATTTCCTTTTCGCCAAAACCCGCAAAGCCTTCGCGGACGTGTTGTGAAGGCGCCGCGCCGTGATCAGCTCGAACGCGCGTCGACCCGGACGGCGGAACGAGCCGCCCAAGCCCCGTCCTTAAGAGAACATTGAGCCCCGCCATGCTTCGCAGCCGCGCATCGAAACTTCTCCGCACGCGCCGGGTGGCGCTTCGCGTCTGCCCGGATGTGGGCACGCGGCTCCAGCCCGACGGGCGGATCGCGGTCGAGGCGCGGGCCTCGCGCCTGCGCTTGGCGACCGCCGACCATCCGCCCGAGGGTTGGACCTGGGTGACGGTGGCGACCGAGCCCGACGATCCGCCGCTGCATATGCATCTTGCGCCCGAAGGCGCCGATCCGATCCCCCTGCCCGGGCTCGGCGGCGGCCGCTATCGCCGGCTCGTTCATCTGCCGGCCGGCCGGCCGCTTCACCTCCTGCCCCATGACCGGCCCGGCCCCACGCCGCGGTTTCGTCATGTGGAGGCGGTCGAGACCACCTGGCCGGCGGTGCTCGCCCACGCGATGCGCGCCCGGCCCGGCGAGGCGCGCGCGGCGCTCGGCCTCGCCTTGCGGCGCGGCCCCAAAGCGGGCCTGGGCCGTTTGATGACAGCGCTCGCCGCCCCGGAGCAGGCGGTCGATTACGCCCGTTGGATCGTCGAATTCGACACGCTGACGGCGGAGGACGAAGCCCAGATCCGCACCTGGATCGCCGGCTTTCGCCGTCGGCCGCGCTTCTCCGTCCTGGTTCCGGTCTACGCGTCAAACCCCGCCCATTTGGAGGCGGCGATCGCCAGCGTGGAGACCCAGCTCTACCCGGATTGGGAGCTGATCCTGGTGGACGACGCCTCCCCCTCCGACGCGCCCCGGCGGATCCTGCGCGCCGCCGAGGCCCGCGATCCGCGCATCCGCGCGCTCTATCGGCCCGTCAACGGCAACATCTCGGCGGCCTCCAATGACGGGCTCGCCGCGGCGACGGGCGATTATCTGGCCCTTCTCGACCATGACGATCTTCTGGCGCCTCACGCCCTGGCCGTGATGGCCGGCGCCATGCAGGGGGAGCCGGAGCCGGACATTCTCTATTCGGATGAAGACGCCCTCGACTCCCAAGGTCGCCGCCGCCAGCCCCATTTCAAGCCGATCTTTAATGAGGAGCTGTTTTACGGGCAGAACCTGATCAACCATCTGGGCGTCTACCGGATGAGCCTGGCCCGGGCCGCGGGCGGCTTCCGGGAGGGCTATGAGGGCAGCCAGGATCACGACCTGGCGTTGCGCTGCCTCGCCCGGGTCGGTTCGAAGGCGATCCGCCACGTCCCCCATGTCCTCTATCACTGGCGCATCGGCGATGGGGCGGCGACCTATTCCACCCGCAAGCGCGCGGCGACGGCCGCCTCCGCCCGGCGCGCGCTCGCGGACCATTTCGACGCCTGCGGGATCCGGGCGCGGATCGAGCCCGGCCCGGCGGATTATCATCGGATCGTGCGGGAGCGGCCGGATCCGGCCCCCAAAGTGTCCATTCTGATTCCGACCCGGGATCGGGTCGATCTTTTGCGCATGGCGGTGAGCGGCGCCCTTTCGAAGACCGCCTATCCGGACCTTGAGGTGATCGTGATCGACAACGGTTCGGTCGAAGCGAAAAGCCGCGCCTATTTTCGGGAGATCCTCGAAGACGACCGGGTGCGGGTGCTCGACGCGCCGGGCCCGTTCAACTTCTCCGCCCTCAACAACCGGGCGGCGGCCGCCGCGTCCGGCGATCTCGTGCTGCTTCTGAACAACGACATCGAAATGGTCGAGCCCCATTGGCTCGACGCCCTCGTCGCCCAAGCGATGCGTCCGGAGGTGGGGGCGGTCGGCGCCAAGCTGCTCTATCCGGATCGGCGCATTCAGCATGCCGGCGTGGTGATGGGCCTGGGGGGGATCGGCTCCCACGCCTTTTGCGGCCTGAAAAACGGCGACGATTCTTATTTTCGACGTGCGGATCTCGCCCAGGAGATCGGCGCGGTGACGGGCGCGTGCCTGCTCACCCGCAAGGCGGTCTATGACCGGCTGGGCGGGCTCGATGCGGACCATTTGAAGGTCGCCTTCAACGACATCGATTACTGCCTGAAGGTGCGCAAGGCGGGCCTGAACGTGATCTACGAGCCGCGCGCCCTGTTGATCCACCATGAATCCGCAAGCCGCGGCCTCGACATGATGGACGCCGAGAAGGCCGCCCGCCTTGATCGAGAGGCCGCCGTGATGAAGGCGCGCTGGGGATCTTGGGTTGAGGAAGATCCCTATTACTCCCCGAACATGGCGCGGGCGGGCCTCATCTTCCGGCCAGCTTTCCCGCCCCGTGTCGACAAACCCTGGCGGCGCGGCGCCTAAGCCCCGTCAAGCGCGGCCGAATAACGATCCAAAATGTCCGACGGAATGTCCGCCTTCGCGCGAAGCGGCGCAAGAAAGCGCGCCTTCAAATGATCGCGCAAATCGGGCGACGGCGAACCTTCGAAAAACGCTTCGTCATCCGGAGGACCGGCCTCGGGCAAGCGCGCCTGCACCGCCTCCAAAGCCTCCGCGCCGCGCACAGAAAGAGCCGTTGGACCAACAAGACCGAACGCATTGCGCAGCGCGTCGACAAAGGCGACATCGCGCGGATCGCCGCTCGCTTCACAGGCCGACATCATAGTTTCAAGCGCGGCGGTGCAAGCTTGCGCCCATTCAACGGACGACGTCTCCGCGGCCAAGGCGCGGATCTGCGCGCGCAATGCATTGGCGTCCGCACCAGACAGCCGACGAAGCATGGCCGCGCCGAAGGGCCGCATGATCGGTCGCAAGCGGACGCTTTGCGCTTGTTGGGCGGCGCTGCCTTGTGTTTCGAAGAAATGGAACAGCGCGTCGAACAAGCGGTTCATGTCCGCGAGCGCCGGCGCGAGCGCACCGAAACCAGTATTGCTCAGCATAGAGTCTGCGCCGACCTCCGTACGGATTGCAGCGTTCGGAATCGGTGCGTCGAGGCGGTCCTCATAACGCGCCCAAAACGCATCCGGGTCCGCGCGCAACTCGTCGGCCGAGAGAATCACGATCCGAAAGCCACAAGCCTCATAGGCCGCGCCCAAGCTCTCAAGATTCAGCACGTGACGAATGAAGCGATCGTGGGAAACGAGAAAGGCGCTGCGGGCGTCAACGCCCCCCTCCTTCAAGCTTTGCTCATGGGCGGCCCGGATCCAATCGATCGGATCGCGCACCATCAGAAGAACCGTTTTCGGCGCGCCGGCGCGTCCCAACAAAGACGCGCCCATACGGTGGAGTTCAGGAATCAAATCGTGCCGCGCCGACTGATTGATCCAACCCCAGGTTAAGCCTTCACAGGTGGCGACACGCGTGGTTCCTGGCGAAACCGGGAGATTGAATGACAGCGGCCTGTTCTCCCGTTTCTCAACCAACTCTCGAACGACGTTTGCGACTTTGAGGAAGTTGAACGAGTGATGCCCAGCGTCACGATCCCACACTGTCTGCAGATAGCTGCTCGCGCATTTGCCGAGGCCTATATGGAGGAACCCTTGAATCGTGTGCACTCCCGATCTTCTCCAACAACGCGCAGTTAGCGCAGGCTCGTCGACCCGTCGACAATGCGTTTGGATTCTACCGAGCGGGAATTGGACCGGCGGAAAGGCCGCCCCCCACGGCCTATGGGCGCCCGGACTCGCGCGGTAGAGTCCAAACGGTCGGAAAGCGGGTTTTCGATCGGGTCACAGCCGGTTCAGAATCGGATGAGGATCGGCGCCGTTCCGGTTCGGCCCCCTCGCCTCGCGCGCAGACATATATGGTTATCCACAGATGCTCCGACTTGTCCCCAGGACTCCGCCGCACGGGGTTGAGAAAGTTATCCACAGATCACCCGAGTCGTCCCCAGGACTCTGCCGAGTCAATTTGGATTGCGCCGAGACAAATTTGGACTCCAGCGCGGATTCATGAGGTTGTCCCCAGGACTCTACCGAGGAATCTAATAGATAAGATTCCTACAAAATTCCTATTGAACGCCCGGAAGAGTCCAAACGGTAGAATCCAAATCGACTCCGACGCCTGCACGGTTTTAGCTGTCACACGACTCAAAGAAGCCGCTCAAAGCAACGCCTCTCCGGCAAGGACTTCGCCTTATGGCCGAAATTCATGACCTCATCTTAGAAAAGGGTCTCGCAGCAGCGCGCGCCGAAGCGAAAACCGCCCATGATCGCTTGGCGATCGACGTGGCGGCCGAAGTGTTGGCTGAAGAAAGCCAGAGATTGGGCATCACCTACTCTGGCTTTTGCATGACAGGCTTGCCTCACAAGAAGATCAATGAGCCCACATGGAAGCGCGACGGCCATAAGATCACGCTCATCGTGCAGTCCGGCGTCGATCGAAATGAGAGTTTGGTAGGCGTGCCCTATGGTTCGAAGGCGCGCATGATCCTGCTTTATTTGCAGACGCGTTCGCTTCAGACCAATTCCCGCAAAGTGGAGTTGGGCCGATCCATGCATGATTGGCTGACCCGAATGGGACTTTCGATCGGCGGCAACACCTACGCCCAAGTGCGCGATCAGGCGGACCGGATTTCAGCCTGCTCGATCACCTTTTTCTGGGAGGACGATCGGGTGAAGGCGCGCCGCCAAGACCCAATCGTCACCTCCGCGATCCAAGTGAAATCGGATCGTGATCTAGCCCAAGGCGAACTATGGTCAGATGTGGTGGAGCTGTCCGAGACGTTTTTTGAAAGCTTGAAAGCGCATCCAGTGCCGATCTGGGAAGAGGCGTTGAAGCGGATTTCGGGCAAATCCTTGGCGATCGATATTTATATTTGGCTCGCCTATCGATTGCGGTCGCTCGACGCGCCGATCTCCGTGTCCTGGCTCGCGCTGATGAAGCAGTTCGGCGCCTATAAATCCGTGCACCACTTCAAACCGCAATTCTTGAACGCCCTGAAGCTCGCCCTCGCCGTTTATCCGGACGCGCGGGTGGATGTGGAGGAACGCGGTTTGCGCCTCCACCCGTCGCGCCCGGCGGTGCCCGAGCGCCGTCTTGCGCCCTTGGGCTTCAACCGCCGCCAAGCCGGCTGATCGCCGCTCAGTTCTTGGTCGCGGCTTCGGCCTTTTCCGCGGCCTCGGCCAGAAACTCCGCATGGCCTTTCATGAGCGCGGCGGCGCCCTTCGGGCCGAGCACGGCGATCAGCATTTGCTGATAGGCTGCGGACACGCCGTTCAGAATGTCCTTTTCGTCATGGCCTTTGTCTTTCGCCGTTTTAAGCGTCTGCTGCAACGCCGGGCGGGCGATCTGGTCGCGGATCTCGATCACGCGGGCGCCGCGGTCGCTCTCCGGGTTCAAAGCGAATTTGTCGCTCATCTCGTGGTCCTTTTCATGAATCGGAAAGCGCCGGTCCTAGCGCGCCGTGGCGGTTGAGGCCAGAGCGCAAGGCCGGCGCACGCCGCAGGGTTGCGCGCAAAAACCTCTCAAGTCGCGCAACTGCGTGATAAAGCGAAAAAAAAGAGGGCGCGCCCGAAGACGCGCCCCCTCCCCCCATTTCCCCGTAGCCGGGAAACTGTGCGGCTGAGACCTAGCCGATGAGATCGACGTCCGAGCCGAAGACGAAGAAGGCGACGCCCTCATCGAGGAAGCCGTCGGCGAGGAAAGCGTCGCGTTCGGCTTCATCGGCCGTGTAGACGTGGCCGAGGCCGGTCGAGAAGACGCGGAACACCGGGATCGTGGCGTCGCCCTGGTCAGTCGCGAAGGCGTTGAACACGGAGCCGTCATCGGTCAGAAGGCCGGCGCTACGGATGGCGTCAGCTTCAACCGTGCTGGTCGTCAGCACCGTGTCGCCATTCGCAGCATTCACGAAGCGGAACACGTCGACGCCTTGGTCGGCGTCGTCCGGCAGCGCCTGGAACGAACCGGCGACCGTGCCGTCCGCCGTATCCGCGCCGGCGACATAGGTCGGGGCTCCATTGGCGCCGACCACCGCCGTCACCACCGCGTCCGTATCGATCGAGGCGAAATCGCGCTGGGTGAGGTTCTGAATGCGCAGGTCTTCGGTGACGGGCGTTTCAGCCGTGTCGAAGGTCGTGCCCTGCTCGGACAAGAAGGCGAGATATTCGGCGAACGCGTCGCGTTGACCGCCCGTCTCCGTGACTTCGACGCGGCCCGGATCGAAGGTCGCCGGATCGACGCCCTCGTCGCGCAGGCCGACGACATTAACCCGGCTCGGATCGGCCGCCGCGAAGTCTGCAAAGGGATAGCCGTCGCCGCCGTCGGCGATGAAGCTGTTCGTCACGATCCGATAAGTGCGGTTCGCGTCGCCGACGATTTCGCCATTGTTGGCGAGCACGTCGATGATGTTTCCGTCTTCATCGGTCACCGCCAGGAAACCGACGCGCTCATTGGCCGGCAGGCTTGGGTCGAAGGAGAAGGTCAGGCCGGAGACCTGGATGAACTGGCCCGGCGTCGCTTCGCCGAAGACTTCCGAGCTGGACGACACGCCGTGCTCGACCACTTGGAGGATTTCCTCGGCAGTCAGCGTGAGCAAGGTCAGCGCGTTGTCGAAGCGCAGCGTGTTCTCCACGTCGAGGGCGGAGACTTCTCCGGCCTCTTTGCCCGAAAGCGGGTTCGCCTCGGTCGGGCCGAGCGTCGTGACGCCCGTGTCCGGATCGTTCTCGATCGAGCCGATCTCTGCGCGGATGCCGCCGCCGTTCTGGATGGAGATTTGAACAGTCGGGTCGAACTGCTGGGCGTAAAAGATCTGGCCGTCGCCGATGGCGTTGGACAGGTTGGTCTCTTCCGTGCGGACCTGAGTCCGGCGGCCTTCCAGGAACACGTCCGATTCCGCCAGGATCAGCGCGTCGCGTTCGATGACGACCGCTTCGACCGCGCCGGCGAGATCTTGAACGAGGTCGGCGACGGAGTTTTCCGTAAAGGAGATCGAGTCGCCATCCACGGTGGCCGAGCCGTCGGTGACGACGCGCAGCACGCCGTCATTCGTCGTCTCATAGGACCCGGATTCCACCGCATCGATCGAATCGGCGACGAGGTTGCCGTTTTCGTCGAACTCCACGACGAGGCGGCCCACATAGGTGTATTCGCCATTGGTGGAGACGATGGCGACCGGATTGCCTTCGGCGTTCGTCGTCAGCACCGGATACTCGTTGCGATCGGCCGTGTCGCCGCCGCGCGCCACGTCGTTTTCGTCGAGCAGGATCGTGTCCGAGCCGCCGGCGATGATGACGTCGACGCCGTTGAGCAACGGCGCGAGTTCTTCTTCAAAACCAAATTGCTGGAGGTGGCTCGTGAGGATGATCGTCTCGACGCCCAGCGCGCGGTGACGTGCGACTTCCGCGTTGATGAGGTCAGCGACGCCCGGCAGGATTGTCGGGATCAGGCTTTGATCCGTCGTCTCTGGATCGATCACGTCGACGAGGCCCGTGGAGGAGATGCTCTCCACCGCCGGCGTCGTCAGGCCGATGATGCCGACCAAATTGCCGTCCACGACGGCAAAGCTGGACGGCGCGACTTTCTCCGGCGTGTTCACCGCGTTGTCGATGAAGGTCTGGTCGGACGGGTTGGTGATGTAGGCCTCGACCGGGCGGATCTCGTCGGTGAAGACGCCCGCGGCTTCGTCCGCCGACCAGTCGAGATTGACCGAAAGATAGGGGAAGTTGGCGCCGAACCACTCAAAGCCGTTGATCGGATCCGCGCCGAGGCCCGGGCCGTTGCCGCCGTCGAAATTGCCGAAATCGAATTCCGGCGAAACCGTGGCGGATGAGTTGCCCGGCTCGAACAGGCTCGTGCCGGCGTCGAATTCGTGGTTGCCGACCGCGGAGGCGTCGAACCCGATAATGTTCATGATGCCGATGTCGACCCGGCCGGAGTCGGCCTCGAGTTGGGAGAGCGTGCCGGCTTCAAGGCCGTAGAAGCGTTCGAACACGTCTTGCTGTTCGCTGCGGATCTCCGCGCCGGCGCCGAAGAACGGGCCCGGGATGTAGTTGTCGCCGGCCGAGATGATCAGCGTGCCGCCGGTGTTGCCGTCATCCGGCGTGAAGGTCGTCTCGAAATAGTTCGCGATGGCCGCGAAGTTCGGCGCGTTTTGGATTGCGTCGACGCCGCCTTCGAGGTCGGAGGCGTGCAAAAGCTGCAGCTGGAACGACATGGATGTTCTCCCCTTTGAACCTTGGCGCGCGCCGCATGACCCGTCGACGGATGGCGCGCGGAGGGTCGTGGCCAACCCACGGACCCGTGTCCCCTGATGGCCGGGAGCTAGCAGCCTTCCGTGAAACTTTTGCGAAACATTGAGCGATCATCCCCAGCCTTCCGACAGCGGAGCGTCGTGGCGGCAAGAGGTGCGACGTTACGGCGCGCCGAACCTTATGGCGATGGCAGAAAGCGCGAGGCCAAAACGGCGAGCGCAGCGATCCCGCCCGCCAATGCGCCAATCCGGATCATCAACCGACCTTCGATTTTCGTCATGTCGCCTCGGACTTGCGTGATCTCGCCTCGGACTTGCGTGATCTCGCCTCGGACTTGCGTGATCTCGCCCCGGACTTGTGCGACCTCGCCTTGAACTTGGGCGATCTCACCGGACAGACGCGTTTCGACCTGATCGATTCGTTGCCGGAGTGCGGCGATGTCTGATTTCGTCGTCAGCTGATCCGCGGCGACGCGGTTGAGCGCGCTGGCGTGCGCCTCCGCCTGGGCGCGCGGCACGCCCGCAGCCTCCAATTCTTTGGTGAAAGCGAGCGTGTCGATCATCAGCGTCATGATGAGGATGATAGCGGTTGAAGAGAGCCGTCGCCAGCGCCTCACCGCCTGCGACGGCGCCAATCGCGCCGGTCGATCTCCGGTACGGCGAGGCCCAGGGCGGCGAGCCCCTCGACCAGCAAGAGCCGTTGGGAGACGCGCCGGCGCGCGGCCTCCATCTCCAGCAGATGCAGAAGATCGTCGGAGACCTCGAAGGTGACCTTGCGTTGGCGGTGGGCGGGCCGCCCCTCCCCGGGTCCGCCGGACGCCTTTGGCGCGCGCGGCGGCGGCGCGGGCGTTGGGCGGGGCTCCGGCTCAGCCGCCATGAGGGGCTCCGGGGACGGCTCAGACGACGGCGCGCCGTCATTCCGGGGTTCCGCAGCGCCGTAGCCGAATCGCGCGGACAGCGCTTCGAGCTTGGAGCGGAAGCGGGCGTCGTCCTCGTCATCGTCGGGGAGCGCAGGCGGCAGGTCGGGCTTGGTCGTTTTCTTGGTTTTGGTCATGGACATCTCATCAGAGGCCCGCACCGGGCCGGCGTGAAAAAGGCGCGCGGCGCGGCGCGGAACGGCCGATCTCTCACTCGGCCGCTTGGGCCGCGGCCGGTTCGGATTCGAGCAGGCTGACCAACTCGTCGAACAGGGCCCGGACATTCTTCGCCGCCGAAGATTTGGGGTTGCGGAAGCTGGGCGGCACGCCGTCCAAGGTCATCTCACGGAAGGCGACCCGCTCGACGATCCGGGTGTTGAACACCGGAACGCCCGCCTTTTCGAACTCGGCCTCCATATGCTCGCCGATCCGCGTCTTGAACGGGTGAACCTTGGTGAACAGGACTCGGTGAAAGACCGTGCGGCCGAACAGCTCCTCCGCCTCCCGCAGAAAGGCGATGGCGCGGTGGGCTTCTTTCGCGTCCATTTCGGAGGTTTGGGCGGGCACGATCACGATGTCCGAGCGGGACATGGCGTAGGTGACCGTCTGGGAGCTTTCGCCGGGTAGGTCGATCAAAATCCAACGGGCGGGATCCGCGTCGCGATGCTGCTTGATCAAAGGCAGCATGCGCTCGCGGCTGACATCGGCCTCGCAAAGAAGGTTCGGATAGTCG
Source organism: uncultured Caulobacterales bacterium (assembly GCA_964412525.1). Lineage (GTDB taxonomy): Bacteria > Pseudomonadota > Alphaproteobacteria > Caulobacterales > CAYPOX01 > CAYPOX01. The sequence goes on along the minus strand of CAYPOX010000002.1, from coordinate 51,481 downwards.
GCCCCGGGGCCGAGGGCGCGCCAGCGTTTCGCCCACCAGCGTGAAAGAGGCTGGTTGGCGTCGGCGTCCAGGAACACGACCGAGGCGCCGAGCCGGGCGAGCTCGGATCCCAACAGCATGGCGGTGGTGGTCTTGGCGACTCCGCCCTTGGCGGAGGCGAAGGACACGACTGGCATGACAGCGCTCCGTAATGACGTAACAAAGGTGATCCGCAACTGCGTAACACCGTAACACCGATGTTACGGAAAACAGGAATACCTGCCTTGCAGGCGAATCACCATGAGACCCAAGCGTAAACAGAAGAAAAGGCCACGGCCAGTCCGCAACACCGGAAATCTGGCGTCACGTCGCCACGTAACATCGTAACACTGTAGTACAACAATTACGGCGCGCCGTTGTTACGGCACTTCGCTGTTCGGCGCGAGCAATGATCCAGGGCGCCGGTGCCCCGTCATTACGGGATTGCGGCGGTCAGCGATCTTGCGGAAAGAGCGGACGTCCGCCCGGTTTAAAGGCGAGGGCGCCGAGGCTGCCGGGCATATGCGCGCCTTCGACGGGCCGCGCTCCAATCTGGAACAGGGTCACGTCCGGAAACCGGCGCGCGAGCGTCGCCTTCAAGCTCCGCCAGGTGAAGAAATTCACATGGGTCGATTCCAAGAGATGCCAGGGGACGATCCCCGCGGCGGCGCCGGCCGGCACGGCGCTCATGTCCGGAACCGTCAGTCCAAGGCCGCGCCGGGCGATCCGGGCCATTTCGTCGATCAGAGGCATGAAGGCGGGCACATGCTCCAGCACTTCCGTCGCGAACACGCTTTCAAACGCCTCGTCGGCGAAGGGCATGCGGCCGCCGTCATAAAACGCGACCGCGCCGCGCGCCTGGGGATCCAAAGCGGCGGCGATCTCCGGGCGGTCGAGCTCCAAACCGAACGCCGCAACGCCGCGACGCCGTAACGCCGCCACAAGCGCGCCCGTCCCGCAGCCCACATCAAGGATCGGCGCGGGCAGGCCGAGGGCGAGCTCCAGCACCTCCGGCTGGACGAAGGGATCCGGCGGTCCGGAGGCGTAGATGTCGTCCCGGCTCCACACCCCATCGGCGTCGAGAAGCTCTGGATAATGGGGCGCCGGCCGGTCCAGCGCCGCAAGCACCTCCGCAGGCAGGCGGGCGACCAGATCGACCCCAAGGGCGAGCGCGCCCCGGCCGCCGGCCGGCGGTCGGATCCATTCGAGCGCAAAGCCCGAGAACAGGGGCAGGGCCGGACGCGTGGCGCGCACGTCCGGGCGCGGGGTGCGATAAACCGCGTCGGGCGGAAGGCTCGCCGCATCGATCTGCAGCCGCGCTTCGGGCGGGCCGGCCCGATCGGCGCTCCAGCCGAGCGCGCGCAACACGCCGGTCGGTTCGATCACGACAGCGTCGAGGGTTCCGGACTCGCCGGATAGGCCAAGGTCGAGCCGGACGGCGCGGCCGCCCAGCCCTGGAGAAAGGGTCATGAAAACTCCGTCGTTACGGCGTCCCGGCGCGCCGCAGCGCCGGCGCGCATCAGATCAAGCGGGCGAGGCGACGCCGTAGACCATGCCTTCATAATCCGCCGCCACCGTCAGCTCTGCGCCGGGATAGCTGGCGCCCGCGGATTTCAGAAAGGCGTCGAAATCCGGCGGCATGCAGATCGAGGTCACCTCCCGGCCGGCCGCCTTGGCCTCCGCGACGACGGCGTCCAGATAGGCGCGCATCTGTTCCGGCGAAAACTCGTCGAAATCCGCCGAGAATTCCCCCGGTTTTCCGGCCGGCGCGCCGCCGATGTCCGCTTTCGCACGTTCTTCCGGCGACGCCATGCCGTTCCTCCGCCGTTGCTCGCTGCGCGTGGCAGTATCGATCGTCAAACGCCTTCAGTTCAACCGGGCAAACGCGCCAAAAGACCGAGACTGCCCGGCCAAACGCCGCCTTCCAGTCGTTCCGCATTCAAAGCCCGCCATTCGAGCGCGCAACCCTGCGCGCGAAACGGCGCCGCAAGGGCGGGGGGCGTGAAAAAATGCACATGGTCGCTGTCTAAAATATGCCAGGGCACGGCGCCATGGGGATGGCCGCGGGGCACCGCGCTCATATCCGGTACGGATACGGCGACGGCGCGGCGCGCCAGCCGCAGCATCTCCGTGACCAACCGCCGCCAATCGGGCACATGCTCCAAGACCTCGAAGGCGAGAACGCCGCCAAAGGTCTTGTCGGCGAAGGGCAGGGGCCGATCCGGATCGATCAGGGTCACATAGGGGCGCGCCTCGGGCAGAAGCGCCTCGCGGATCCGCGGCTGATCCAACTCGACCCCATAGGCGTCGACGCCGGCCGCGCGGAGCGCCGCCACCAGAGGTCCCGCGCCGCATCCCACGTCGAGCACCGGCGGCGTGAGCTTGCGCGCAAGATCGATGAAGTCCGACGCCACGCCGGGATCTGGCGGTCCCTGGCCGTAAAGCTGGTCCCGGCCCCATGGCGCGGGATCGTCCAGCAGGCCCGCATAAGGAAGATCCGGACCGTTCAGCACGGCGCGCGCGCCGGGCGGCAAAGGCGCCTGCCGGCCGTCCGGAAGCACGAGAGCCGCGCCGTCGGCGAGCGGCGGCGGCCGGCGCCATTCAAGCGCCACGCCGCACCAGGAATCGAGCCCCTCATGGTCGCGCGCCACGTCTGGCCGGCAGGTCTTGAGGGCGAGGGTCGGCGACAGAGCAAGCGCCTCGGCGGCCGGCCGCAACCGCACGCGCGGCGGCGGTCCGGCGGCCCAGCCCTCGACCCGCAGGATGCGGGCCGGCTCGGCGCGCGCCTTGTCGAGCGCGCCGTCGTCGAGACGGAATCCGAGCGGCCAAATGGTCATGAAATCCCCCGCCCAGGGTCCTAGACGGGGGGCGGTCGGCGCGTCCAGACGGGCGCTTAGAACTCCCGCATCGCCCGGCGCAGCGTGCCGGTCACCGGATCCATGAGATAGCTGAAGACGGTGCCGTCGCCGGTCATGATGAAGGCCTCGGCCGGCATGCCCGGGGTCAGCTCCGCATCGGGCGGAAGCTGGCGCTTCACCACCTCGTCGTCGACCTCGATGCGGGCGGCGAAATAGCTCATGCCGGTGTTCTCGTCGACCAGCGCATCCGCGGAGACCGTGCGCACCACGCCTTCGATGCGGCCGATATTGCGCTGCTTGAAGGCGGAGAACACGACCGAGGCTTTGAGGCCCGGCTTAACGTTGTCGATGTCCACGGGCGAGACCCGCGCGTCGATCAACAACTCTTCGTCGTCGGGCACCACGTCCACGATCGGCTCACCGGCGCGGATCACGCCGCCCAAGGTCTTGTAGCGCAGATTGACCACCGTGCCGTCGATCGGGGCGGCGATGATGGTGCGCTTCACCGTGTCCTCGCCGACGATCAGGCGTTCCTCAAGCTCGGCGAGTTCGCCGCGGACCTGGGTCAGCTGCGTGTTGATTTCGTCCAGCCGCTCGGTGTCGACCGCGGCGATCTGGAGTTCGGTCTCGCCGATCGATTGGCGGGCCTGGGCGATGGCGGCGCGGTTGCGGGCGCGTTCGCCTTCAACCTCCGCTTGCAGGCGCTGCAGGCCGAGCAGATTGGACTTCAGGCAAAGCTCTTTGTCGCAGAGCTGCTGCTGGTCGGCGATCTGTTCGTCCAAAATGGAGATCTGCCGATCCTGGGAGGCGATCTCCTCCTCAAAGCCGATGATTTGCTCGTCCAATTGGCGGATGCGCGCCTGGAGGATCTCGATCTGCTTCGTGCGGGACTCGCGCCGGGCGTCGAAGAGATTGCTTTGGGCGGTCACCACGTCGGCCACCTGGGGGCGGTTCATGGCGGCGCGGACCTGGGCGGGAAAACCAATCTCGACGTCGCCCGCCAGCTCGGCGAGCAGGCGCGCCTGGATGGCGAGATTGGTGAAGGTTTGGTTCCGGATGACTTCGTAATTCGCCTGGGCGCGCACGTCGTCGAGCACGACCAGCGGGTCGCCCGCCCGCACCGTGTCGCCGTCCTCGACAAGGATGTCCGCGATGATGCCGCCTTCCAGATGCTGCACCGTCCGGCGATAGCCATTGGGCGAAATCACGCCCGGCGCGATCGCGGCGGAGGAGAGCGGCGCGGTCATCGCCCAGCCGCCAAAGCCGACGAAGAACACGCCGACCACCACCGCGCCGGCGGCGATGGTGGATTTCGACAGGCTGATGAGTTGCGGCTTCTCCGCAAAGGGGGAAGGGCCTTCCGGCATCGGCGGCGGCGCTTCGGCGTCCTCGATCGCCTCGAGATTCGGCGCGTCGGCCTCTTTCTTGGCGCGGCGGCTGAACGGCGCGCCTTTCGGAATCCATCCGGTGAGGGTGAAGGGCGGTTTCATGGTCTCGCGAACTCCCTTGCGGTCGCGGGATAGATGGGAAGGTCAGGCGTCTCGCAAAAGATGCGGGGCGGGCGAATCGTCAGCCGCCCGCCATGTCCGTGATGGTCACCATGTCCGAGCCGGCCGGACCGCTTTGGCCGCCGCCCGCCTTGGGCGTCGGCACGGGGGCGGGGCGCATCACCTTGGCGAGCACCTGATCCCGCGGCCCGAACGCCTCCACCTGGCCGTCCCGCATGAGCAGAACCTTGTCCACATGCTTCATCATGGCCGGGCGGTGGGCGACGAGAATGACCGTGGCGCCGGTTTCCTTGGCCTTTAAGATCGAGTCCTGCAGCGCCGCCTCGCCGGCCTGGTCGAGACTGGCGTTGGGTTCGTCGAGCACGATCAGTTTGGGCGCGCCGAACAAGGCGCGGGCGAGGCCCAGTCGCTGGCGCTGGCCGCCGGAGAGCTGGGCGCCGCGCGGCCCGATTTCCGTGTCATAGCCTTTGGGCAGATGCAGGATCATCTCATGCACGCCCGCCCGTTGGGCGGCGTCGACCACGTCCGCGTCGGACGCGTCCGACTGCAGCCGGGCGATGTTGTCGCGCACCGTGCCTTGGAACAGCTCCACGTCTTGGGGGAGATAGCCGATATAGGGGCCGCGCGCTTCGGCGTCCCATTGGCTCATCTCCGCTCCGTCAAGGCGCACCGAGCCGGAGGAAGGCGGCGCCGCGCCGACCAGAAGCCGGCACAAGGTGGATTTGCCGGAAGCCGACGGGCCGATCATGCCCATGGCCTCGCCGGGGGCCAAAGCGAAGGAGACGCCTTTCAGGATCGGCTTCGCCGCGCCGGGCGGAGCGTAGACCACGCCTTGCACCTCAAGCTTGCCCTTGGGCTCGGGCAGCTCGATGGACGGCTCTCGGTCTGGCAGGGCGGCGATCACCTTTTTCAGACGATCATAGGCGGTGCGGGCGGCGACAAGCTGGCGCCAGGCGCCGATCGCCTGCTCCACCGGGGCGAGCGCCCGGCTCATCAACACCGAGCCCGCGATCATCGCGCCGGAGGTGAGCTGGCCTTGCAGGACGAGATAGGCGCCGGCGCCCAGAATGCCGACCTGCACGAACAGGCGGGTGAATTTCGTGGCTCCGAGCAGCATGCCCGACCGATCGGCGGCGGCCTGCTGGCGGGTCAGCACTTCGGCGTTCTGGCGCATCCAGCGCTTCACCAGGCCCTTGGTCATGCCCATGGCCTCGAGCACTTCGGCGTTGGCCACCGCCGCGTCGGTCTGGTTGAGAAGCGTCGACTGGAGGCCGGAGGCTTCGCCCAAGGGCTTGCGGGTCAGAACTTCGTTCAGGACCGCCAGGCAGAACAGGATGATCGCCGCACCCACGGCCAGCATGCCCAGAATCGGGTGCATCAGGAAGAGAACGCCCAGAAAGATCGGCATCCAGGGGGCGTCGAAGAGCGGCGTCACGCCCTGGCCGCCGAGAAAGCTGCGAATGGTGGCCAGGTCGCGCAAAGGCTGGCCGCCAAAGCGCGCGCCGCGGGTCGCCGCGCGCACGGAGCGGTCGATCAGATCGTCCGAGGCGGCGAGCGACAGCCAGGTCGACACCCGGGCGAGCAGGCGCTGGCGGATCGCTTCCAGCGCGCCATAGGTCATCAGCGCGAAGCCCGCGATCAGGGTGAGCAGCAACAGCGTCTCGACCCGGCCGGAGCCGAGCACCCGGTCGAAAACTTGGAACATATAGAGCGGCGCCGTCAGCATCAGCAGGTTCAAGGCCAAGCTGAAGGCGCCGACGATCACCAGGGCGCGGCGGACCTGGGACAAAGCCTCTTTCAACAGCGCCGCCACGGGCGCAGGGGATCGCGACATCAGAATTCGTTCCTCAATGGTCGTTCCGTCGTTCGGCGCGGGTCGCTCCGGGCCGGCTCCGCGGACGGCGCCAGCCATACGCGCATCCATGCGCGCCCGTCAAAGACGCCGCACCCTATTCAGATCAACAGATCGTCGAGCGCCGTCGGAAGGGCGTCATAGCCGGCGAGGGTCAGGCTGGCGTCCTCGCTGAAAGCGATGCGAATGCCGCCATGGGTCCATTCGACAGAAACGTCGGCGAGCCGAGAATCGGCGACATAGATCCAGTCTTCGCCGACGACGAAGTTCTCGACGACAAGATGGCCTTCTTCGCCTCGAAGATAGATGGCGTCGATGTCGCCGGGCGTGAGGACATAGACGCCGTCGCCGCTTTCCGCGACGAACTCGTTGATGCCTTCGCCGCCGCGCAGGACCGCGACGCCGTTCGTCGCGTCATGCACGAAGAGGTCGCGTCCGTCGCCGCCGTCCACGACATTGTGGCCGTCGCCGACGAACAGCACGTCGTCGCCGTCTCCGGCGTCCACCACGTCATCCCCCGCGCCGGTGGCGATCACGTCGTCGCCCGCACCGCCTTGGATCACGTCGTTCCCGTCGCCGCCGTCCACCACGTCGTCGCCGTCGCCGGCCGAAATCAGATCATCGCCGTCGCCGCCCAGAACCACGTCGCTTCCGACGCCGGCGAACACCACGTCGTCGCCGTCGCCCGCGTCGATCAAATCGGCGCCGGCGCCCGACAAGATGACGTCGTCGCCGTCGCCGGCCGCGATCACGTCGTCGCCGTCGCCGCCCAGGACCGCCGAGCCGTTCTCAAGCGCCGCCGTCGTCTCGCCCTCGGCGAGGGCGGTCTCCAAGGCCGCCTCCGCCTCGGCGAGCCGGTCCTCCGCCGCCGCGACGCGCGCATCGACCATGTCGGCGGCATCCAAAAGGCGTTGCGCGAGAATGGCGCTCGATCCGTCGTCGGCGGCGGCGCGCAAGGCGTCCGCCGTCGCGCGAAGCCCGTCGAGCTCCAGCCGCGCCGCATCGATCGTCGCCGCCACGGTTTCGGGGGCGGGAAGGGGCGCCAAGCTCTCTGCGGACGTCGCCGCCGCCAGCGCCGCGTCGATCGCGGACGCCAAGACCGCGGCCAAATCCATGTCGATCGACGCCGCGCCCGGTGCAGGCAGGGCCGCCGCGACCGCGGCCTGCGCCGCTTCGGCCGGCGTCGGCGTCGTCTTCGGGGCGGCGTCGGAACCCGCGTCAGGCGCAGCGGCCGCAACGGTCGTCGTCGCGGAGGCGACGATCATCCGATCGTCCGAAATGAGATCCGCCTCATCCGCGTCGATCGCCAAGCGCGCCAATTGCGCATAGGCCTCGGTCTCCGCCACCACGGCGAGCGAGATGACGAGGGCGGCCAGCCCGGTCGCGGGATGGGCGAACACCTCGCCGGCGCCGCCAAAGGGCGAGACCGGCGCCAGCCGCGCGCCGGCGGCTTGGTCGATCACCTGGCGCATGTCGCGGCCGCGGGCCAGCACCCGGCCCAAGCGGTCGACTGCGGTCACGCCGGCGCCTTCCCGGCCAAGATGAAGGATGGACTCGCCCGTTTCCGCATCCACGAAGGCGAACCAGGGCGCGCCGTCTTCGGCGGCGCCTTCGACCAGTTCGATCGCCGCGCCTTGTTGGGTCAGGAGACGAAAGGCGCGATAAACGTCGGCGCGCTCCTGGTTGGACCAGGGCGCGGGGCCTTGCGGAAAGGCCAACAGCGCGGCGCTCATGATGCGCGCTCCGTCTCTTTATATATCGCCTGCCTGCAGGCCATATGATTCGCGTCCCCCCGAACTCGGGTTCTGTTTAATCCGGGCTCGACTTAAACGTCGAGATCTGGCGCCTGCAATTTTCCGGTGCGTGAGAGAAGTTGGAAGGTGATGGGATCGTAGAAGCGCATCAGCGCGGCGGCGAAATCGCCCGGCTCCTGGCCGAGAGCCGCCGCCCAACGCTCCATCCGATCGGGGGGGATCCGACCGCGGCCGGATTCCAGTTGCGAGATGAAGGTGTAGGCCTCGAGGTCGAGCTTCCGCGCGAGCTCCCTTTGAGAAAGGCCTTGTTCCGTGCGCAGGCGCTTCAGCCACTGCCCGGCTCGGCGGCGCAAATCATGGGCCTGCTGGGCCGCGCCATGTTGGGGATGCGTATACATGAGCGATTCGTCCTAATGCCTCCGCGCGCGGCCGCGACCGCGTCGCCATCCGTCCTTATATAGCAACTTCCTAACCATCGCGCTAGAATCCAAATTCAGCAAGGCCGCCGTTCCGGGCGGATCTGGTTAAAAAAAATCTAAAGAAAGATTCACAATCGCGCCTTGGGCGGGTTGGAAGACTCACGGGTGTTTGTTAGTTACGCAACCCGAGTAGGCAAGTGTGCGGCGCGTGCGGCGTCCGTGCGCGCGCGCTGTGCTCGCTGATCGGTTTGCAAAGAGGGGACACCCGATGACTGACTTCGACATCTTGATCTTCGACTCGACCTTTTATCTCTCGGTCGGCCCGAACGCGGATCTCCGCGAAACGTTCTTCGTAAACGCGGAGCCCGGCACGACGGTCGAAGAGGTGCGCATCGACGCCTTCGATCACTTCATCGCTTTCGGCAATGACGAAGGCCGTCCCTTCTCGCCGTTCCTGGAGCCGGCGAACGACGATCTGTTCGACGACGCGAGCTACCTGGCGAACAACCCGGCGGCGCAAGACGCCATCGACGCCGGCCAAGTGGGCTCGGCCTTTGAACACTATGTGCGCTTCGGCAACGACCTCGACTCCCTCGACGATCAGCAAGCCCTTGACGGTTCCGATCCGCAAGCCGACCCGAACCAGTTCTTCGACACCGCGGCCTATCTCGCCGCGAACCCGGATGTCGCAGCGGCCGGCGTCAACGCCTATCTGCACTATTTCGAATTCGGCGAGAGCGAAATCCGCCAAGGCCTGCGCCCGGCGTTCCTGGACAATAACGGCGACAACGTCTTCACCCCGGGTGTCGACGCGCGCTTCACGCCAGGCTTTGATCCGGTCTTCTATTTGAACAACAACCCGGACGTGGCGGCTTTCGTCGACGCGGCGCCGGAATTCGGCACGCTCGGCCTGCAAACCGGCCTGCAGCACTTCATTCAGATCGGCTTCTCTGAGGGTCGGCCTGGCATCCCGTCCGGCGGCGAGGTTTCCCAAGGCTTCACGGATCTGTCCGGCGAGATCGTCACCTTCACGGTCAACACCAATGGCGGCCAAAACCCGCTTCGCCCCGAGCAGGGCGACCTGGACGGCAACGGTGAAATCGACCTCACCGGCGAGGGCGATCTGGCGCTGCTGCGCGTTACGGGCGACGCCAATCTCTCCGTCGACATCACGGACACGGGCGAGCAGATCGAGCAGATCGACCTTGACGGCGACGGCGTGTTCGACACCCAGGCTGAGTTCAACGCCCGCGAGATCCTGAACGTCACGAACTTCAAGCTGTTCGACGCCGCGCCGCGCAACGTGAATGGCGGCGCGTTCGACGCGACCAACAACTTCATCGGGTCGTTGAACTTCCGCGGCGAAGGTTTCGGCGGCGACGGCACGGCGACGGACGGCAACGTGGTCCTTGGCGGTCTCGGCGGCGACAACATCCTGACCGGCATCGGCAACGACTTCATCGCGCCGGGCGGTTTCGTCAACGGCGCTCAGGGCAATAGCGTCAATGGCGGCGGCGACCGGGTTCAAACGGGTCGGAACACGGACTTCATCTTCATTGAAGGCTCGATCCCGGATCAGAACGTCATCGGCAACCAAGGCTTCACGGTGATCGACGGCGGCTCGACGGTCGACGACGAGCGCATCATCGGCGACGACGAAGTCACCCTGCTGCAGGACAATGACTTCTTGCTCTTCGAAGGTACGGACGATGAAGAGCCGTTCACGGTCCGTCTCGACGAAGGCGGCGCGGGCAGCCAGTTCACTGGCGCCGGCACGGCGGACGTGACGGACTCGTCGGGCGTCACGGTGGCGGACCTGATCGACGTCGAAAGCTTCGACGCCTCGGGCAACCTCTACGGCGTGTTCGACGCCGAGGTCGGCGCGCAATTCTTTGAAGCGGGCCTGAAGCTTGGCGGTCTGCGCGACACGGACGAGACCTATATCGCGCTCGCGGCGACCGATCCCAATAAGGACGGGGATTTGAGCGACGCATTCCTGCCGTTTGGTCGGGGCTCCACGGCGCAGCTCGTTGTTGAGGGCACGCCGGTGGGCAACGTCATCATCGGCGGCTACGACAATGACCGGATCCGTTCCGGCGACGGGGATGACGTCATCCTCGGCGGCGACCTCGAATTCTTGATCCGCAACGGCAACAACTCGAACCTGCTTGATCAAGGCGACCTCGAAACGGCGGCGACGCTCGGCGCCGTGCGCGTGACGGCCAACGACACCGACGGCAAGATTCTTGACGACGGGTTGGACTCGATCGATGCGGGCGCCGACGATGACTTCGTAATGTTCGACCTTTCCGACCGCTTGGCGGACGGCAACGTCGACGACACGACCAATTTGGGTTCGATCCAAATTCGCGATGACGCCGACCCGGTTGATGACGGCGACACCTTGTTCCTCACCGAGTTCTCGCTCGGCGCGGCGGTCGGCACGACCGTCGGCACGACGGGCGTGTCCGGCGGCGCTCTTGGCGCGGGTCTTTCGGACAACACGATCCGTTTCGACCTCGGCAACCAGAACGGTTCCGGCGGCGACGCGAATTTAGACGGCATCGGAGACGGCAATGTCGGCTCCGGCCTGGCGGCGTTCCGCAATTACGGCAACTCTGAAGTCGGCGGCACGGCGTTCCAATCGACGGTCGCGCCCGAGCTTGCGGTCGGCGGCGTGGTTGAGATCGATAACTTCGAAAACGTCATCACGACGGGCCTTGGCGGCTTTGATTACAACATCATCGGCGACGGTAACGCTGAGGTGCTTCCGGAGCGCGCCAATCTGGGCGGCATCAACCAGCCCTTCGATCTGCGCGGTGACACGAACGAAAACGCTCTCTATGCGAATGGCCGGGACGACGTCCTGGAAGGCCGCGAAGGCGATGACCTGTTGTCGGGCAATGACGGTAAGGACGACTTCCTGTTCTCCGTCAGCGATGACGCCGACCTGATCTGGCGCCAGGCCGATCTGAACGGTGACGGCTTCCAAGACGTTGATCCGACGACTGGCGAGCTTCTGTTCACCAAGGATTACCGCATCGGCGCCCAGCTCGACGCGGAATCTCAGATCATCTACCAATTCCTCAATTTCGATGCGGTCGACGGCGGCGAAGACGACATTCCCGACATCACCTTCTTCAGCTACCAAATCGGTAGTGACGAAGACGGCTTCGAACTCGTCAATGTCGGCATCAATGACTTGGAGGGCGGCGCCACGACGCTGACTGAGCTGGCGGCGGAGTTCAACGAAGCCAACACGGATCCGGACATCACGGCGGTCGCCGGCGCGACCACCATCACGATCACGGATGCGGCTGGCCGCACCTTCAAGAACGCTTCGGTCTCCGGCAACATCGACGACGATCCGCTCGACGTTCAAGCCGTTACGACCCTAGATGAGGTTCTGCTCGGCGACCGCCTGATTTTCGTCGACTACAGCGCGCGGAACACCAATACGCGCGTCGATGAGACGACGAACGATCTGGACATCCAGGGCGCGGACTTCGTCATTGATTTCGGCGCGCAGCGCTTTGGCGGCAATGACGCCGTGCAGTCCGATTTCGATGCGGATGGGGTTCTCGACACCGGCACGACGCTCGCCAATGACCAAATCGTGGAGTTCGTCATCGACCTAACGACGATTGCGGTCGGCGACACGTTGAAGCTCACCCTCAACGGCGTCGAATTCGAAAGCGCGGCTTATGCCGGCACGGTGTTTGTGGACAATACGGGGGCCCCTGGAGGAGGGGCCGATGGCAACAACGACAATGGCGTTGCGGACTTTGAACTCTTCGTCAACACGTTTATCAACTCGATCGCCGATGAATCCCGTGACCCGAACTCACAGGCGGCCAATATCGACGTGCGCCTCGGCGCGACGACGCTCGACTTTGACGAAGACAAGTCGAATGACGAGTTGGCATTCCGTCTGGAGACGCAGGCGGACGCGCAGTTCGGCGGCGCCAACCGTCACGTCGCCTTCCTCGACGTGGACTCGGCGAGCGAGCAGTTCGTCAAGATCTTCGACAATACGGGTCAGGACGATGCGGTCGGCGTGGCGGTCGATTTGTTCGGCTTCGACGTGCGCAACGATCCGGATGGCGGTTTCACGAAAGAGGACATTCTCTTCGTGGGCGCGGGCACGAACGACACGTTCGAGGACGAAGACTCCGTGGCCGGCATTCTTGTAGACCGTGCGGACGGTTCGCTGTTCAAAGGCACGATCACGGGCTTTGACGAGAACACCAACGGCAAGAACGGCGACGATCTGATCGTCGGTTCGGACGTTGACGACGTCATCAACGCCGGATCGGGCGACGACCTTATTTACGGCACGAAGTCCGTTCTCTTGATTGGCGCCGACACGATCGACGGCGGCGGCGACGACGACTATGTCGTGTTCGACGAGCAGCTGTTCGGCGACTTCGCGGAGTTCACGATCGTCGCGCCGGGCCTCTTGGCGGCTGATCAAACGACCGTGGTGAACGTGAATGTCGATGCGGATGCGGAGATCGAGTACCGGACGAACCTCCTCAACGTTGAGACGTTGCGTACGCTGTCCAACACGAAGAACGACACCTACGATCTGTCGGCGGTGTCCGACGACATCGTGGCGGACCGTGCGGGCGACAACGTCATCGGTCCGGACGACAATGTGAACGCGGGCGGCGACAACCAACCGGACTTCGAAGGTCTGAACATCCGCCTGACGACGGAGACCAACGGCGCCGGCGATGCGGGCGTCACCTATGACAAGGACGTCAACGACAACGACGCGCTGACCAATGACGACATCTTTACGGATAAGGATGAAGTCGACCTGGGCGGACTGGTGCTTGTGCTCGGTGCGGAAAACATCATCACCGGCAAAGCCAACGATCTTGTTTATCTCGACCAGTCGCAGCTCGGCGTGGCCAACACGCTGTCCCTCGGCGATCAGACGGACGGCGACATCACGGGCCGCAATGAGAACGACGACAAGGTCACCGTCGACCACTCCAACGTGACGTCCACGGCGGACAATGACGGCGACGGCGTCGCGGGCGACGCGGAAGACGATCTTTCGGTGCGGCCGACGATCACCTTCACCGTTGAAACGGCGACGGAAACGGATGTGATCAGCTACGCTGGCGGGTCCGACGATACGTTGGTGGATGTCGAGCGCTTTGACGCCACCTTGGCGGCGACCGGCATCGACTTCACTGATCTAGACGACGACGACGATGCGGACGTTCGTTTTGGGCAAGACGTCCTTGACGTCTCCAATCTCGGCGGCGCGGTGGTCAACTTCGGCGGCCCGGTCGCCTTGGATGACACCAAGGGCGGCGTGGACGGCGCGGTCAGCTCGCTGACGATCCTGGAGGGCAACACTCTCGAGGCCGGCGGCGTGACGGTGAACGACTCGACCCTCGGCAATGAGACCGTTGAAATCGACGGCATCACTCAGTTCGAGCGCGTCACGGGTTCGTCCGGCAACGACCGCGTCATCTTGGCGGACAATCAGGTGAACCAAGACGACGATGCGGGTCTGAAGGTTGGCTTCCTTGAAGCCGCTTTGGGCTTCACGACCGAGTTCGGCATCGCCGACGACGGCGACGGCAAGATCGACGTGGCCGGCGAAGTGGCGGCGAACAATGTCGTGCTGCTTCAATTCTCTCTGGCCGGCGGCACGGATATCGGCGATTATCGTAATGAGGGCTCGGATCTGAACTTCGTGATCACCTCGGTAGATGAAGAGGCGGACTTTATCGCCGACGTCGATTGGGTGCTCGTTGATGAAGGTGACGATAACAACTTGAACGGCAGCGCGAAGGATCGTGTGGATCTCTTCAAGGATGGCGGAGCTGAGCAGTATGTTGGCGGCACCGGCGTCAACACGATCGACCTTTCGTCCACGGACGAGAATCTGACCGTTCAGTTCAATGCGGGCGACGTCGCGGACGAAAACGGCGAGGAGGACAGTGCGGACACGTCCTTCGAGACCGTCACGGTTAAAGAGGGTACGGGCGCTGACGACACGCTGTTTGTTACGTTCATCGAGGACAGCGGCAACTTCGAATTCGATCGCGTGATCGGCTCCGATTTCGCCAACACGATCCGTCTCACTAACAATGAGGCGGACCGTAATCAGGACTTCTTCCTGAATGGCGGCGCGAACGTGCTCGACTACTCCGGCAACACCTTTTCGGACGATGGCGACAACACCAATGACGGCGCGCCGATTACGGTTTTCTTGGGCGAATTCCAAGAATCCGACGGCGCGGGCGATCTAACCGGCAACTCGAATGACGACGCCGATCCGCTTGGTCGGTTTGTCAATGATTTCGACACGAACGCCGAGCAATACGCGAAGATCACGACCGGCAATCTCGGCGGCGTTGATTACGTGGCGAATGAAGGCGACATCACCTTCATCGGTACGGGTAAGTCGGACTTGATCGATCTTCGTAATGGCGGCGCGGACCTGTCGTTCAACATCGATCCGTTCAAGGACAGCGCGACCGACGACGACACCTTCGACGATGACGGCGTCGAAGAAATTTTCATCAACTTGGTCACTGGCGTCGTCCAAGACGGCAATCTCGACACCACGACGTTCGTCAGCTTCGAGGACGTCAACGCCACAAAATATAACGACGTGATCACCGGCTCGTCGGCAGTGAACGTTATCAACGCCTTCGAGGGCGACGACGTTGTGCTCGGCGGCGACGGTGCGGACACGATCGTGGCTGGCCAAGGCGAGGACGAGATCACCGGCCAAGCAGGCGGCGACGTCATCGACCTTGCCAATAGTGGCGCGCCTGCGGGCGAGCTGGTCGATCGGGTGATCTACACGTCTGTGTCGGACGGCAACACGGTTCCGACCGGTGGCGGCCTTTCAGTCGGCACGGGTTCGGCGGACTCGGTTTCGAACTTCACGACTTCGGAAGACTTTGTGGTGTTCTCGGGCGGACTGACGAACGTGTTGACCACGAATGGCGTGATCAACGCCGGTTCGATCAACAGCTTTGATGTTGATGAAGGCGGCGTGTTCTTCTTGGAAGACAATATCGGCATTAAGATTGAAGATTTTGATCTTGGGGATGCTGCAGCCAAGTTCGGCGTGATCTCTGATCTTGATAATGGCGATGATATCTTCTTGGTTGTCAAAGATAGCGACAACGATGTCGGTATCTTCTACTATGAAAACACCAACAATAATGGGGCGATCGACTCCGGTGACACCTTGGTGCTCGTTTCGGAGCTCAACGACGTCGCCGGCACGATTTCGGCTCGGGACTTGGTGATCCGGATCGAGTTCACCGACTCGGTCGACCCGCTGGTCGATCTCGAGTTTAATGACGGTCGTGCGGAGTTGGTGTTCGACGACAACAACCCGGGCGGTGCGCTCGACTCGACGACGGAAGGCATCGACACGATCGTCGGCTTTACTGCGGGCAACGATCTGATCGACATTTCCGATTTTTCGATCGAGAACAAGGCTGGCGGCCTTGAGAACACCGGTGGCGACGCGATCTTCGACGTCGATGGCGATGGCGTTAAAGGCAATGAATCGCCGGGCGACGATGACGCCGCCTTTGATGGCGGCAAGGGCGCGGAGAATGGCGACGGCATTGATGACGCCCTTCAGGTTCTTGATGTCCGCGTCAGTTCGACGACCGGCACCACGGACAGCAAGGCCGACTTCTTCAACTCCACAATCTTTGGCGGCGATGTCGTCATAGTGGCGGAGCAGCTCGGTGGCACAGAGATCGGCGATATCAACAATTTCCGGATTTTCGTCGACCTCGACCGTAACGGTGATTTTGACGAAGACACGGATCTCGCATTCGATCTCAACGAAGCGGATCTCTTCACCAACGGTTTGCGCGTCGATTATGGCGGCCAACTTGGCGAGATTCAGTTCGAGCCGATCGGCGACATCATTTTCGTCGGCACGGTGAACGGCGACACGGAAGCGGGCACTGCCGGCGAGAACCTGTTCCTCGGCGATGGCGGCAACGACTCGTTTACGGGCGGCGGCGGCGACGACATCTTGATTGGCGGTAACCGCCTGCAGATCGACGACGCCGAGGTCGCTTTGGCCCTAAGCGCGATCGATCTGAAGACGGGCGACCGGGTGCTTTCCACGACGACGATTGACCTGGACCGCGACGGCAATCCGGATCCGTTCGATGTCGATTTGGTCGTGGATCTTGGTCTTCCGACGACCGGCTCAAACAAGGTCCAGCTTTTGACCACTGGCACGGGCACGGACACGTTGGACGGCGGCGCTGGAAACGACGTTTTGATCGGCGACGATGAAGACGACGTGTTGTTTGGCGGCGAGGGGATCGACGTTCTTGTTGGCGGCAAAGGCGAAGATCAGGCGAATGGCGGCGATGGGAACGACATCTTCCTGGTCTTCACCGATGATCTGGGCGGCGACGACGTGTTCAACGGCAACGCGGGCAATTTCGACGTCCTCGATCTTCGAGATGTCGTCGGCAAGGCCCTGCTGATCGATTTGTCGGTGGGTTCCTCCGACAACTTCGACACGGATTTCTCAGGAGCGTTTACGATCGACGACGGCTCGATCCTCAACATTGAGGTCATCGTCGGTTCGGACGACGCGACGCAAGTCGACACGTTCGTTGGCGGGTCCGCCCCGCAGATCTTCTTTGGTCTGAAGGGCGACGACGTGCTCACCGGCGGCCTCCAAGACGATGAACTCTATGGCGGCGAAGGAGGCGACACGCTGACGGGCCTCGCCGGAGATGACATTATCGAGGGCGGCGCCGGCGATGACACGATTGATGGCGGCGCTGGCGAGGACACGATCCGTGATGGTGACGGTGCGGACACGATCCTTGGCGGCGACGGCGATGATCTGATCATTCTGTCGGATGACGGCGTGGACGAAACGTCGGTCGATCTGTCGGCGGATGCGGAAGGCAATGAGGTTCTCGGCGATACGGCGGATCTTTCCGCAGACAATGAGGATCTGACCGTCGACCTCGCGGCCGGCACGGTGGCGGGCGCGACCGACATCGAAGCGGCGGGCAATCTGGCGTTCGGAGCGAACAAACTCGAGAATATCATTCTCGGCGACGGCGACGATAAGGTCGCTGACTCAACGGACGACAACATTGTTGTCGACGGCGGTGGTGAAGACATCATCACCCTCACGGCTGGCGGTGTTGACACGTTCCGCGTCTCTCCGGACGGCGAGCAGGATAAGGCTTCGGGTACGGGCGATGAGGTTCTCGACCTTTCGCTGGGCACCACGAGCGTGACGGTGAACCTGTTCAACGATACGTCCGGCGACGACACGAAGCTTGTCATTTCCGGCGGCGGCTTCGGCGACACTGACGGCTTCGTTGGCGGCGCGGACGATGACGGTCTTGAGGGCTTTGTCGACGTGATCGGCACGGGCTTCGCGGACACGATCAGCTCTGGCGCGGCTGGCACGCAGAACGTGTTGGACGGCGGCGCGTCGGCGGACACGTTCTTCTTCGACGATGGCGCAGGCACGATCTTGTCGACGGAAGCCAATGCCACCGGCGGCACGGGCGACGTGATTATCAACTTCGAAGATGGGTCCGACCGGATCAATTTGTCGAATTTGAGCCTCACCAATCAGACGGTGAACGGGACGGTCGCGTCGGTTGGCGTTTTCACGGCGGCCGCTGGGGGAGCTAACTTCTTCGATGACGGCGGCACGGATGATGGCGTCAAGGTCGAATTCAACGACGCGGTTGCGGACTTTGTTGGCGACGCCACGCTGGACGACGTCTTCCGCGTTTTTGTCGACGTCAATAATGATGGCAATCTCGATGCCGCGGACTTGGCGTTCGATATCGTGGTCGACGGCGATTTGAATTCTACAGAGACGTCGCTCGGCTTCTCGACGGCCGATTTCATCTTCTAATCGGATCCAGTCGGATCACGCCTTCAGGGCGGGGCTTCGGCCCCGCCCTTTTCTTTTGGGCCGCCGTCCGGCGGCGAGGGGTGTTGCGCGGCGCGCGCAAGCCTGGTTCAAGCGAGACGAAAGCTCGTGCGCGTCGGCGCGCCCGCGCGTTCGCCTTTAAGGAAAGGAATGTCACCCATGTCCGATTGGTCAGACGGGTATGTTGTCGATCAGGAATACACGACCCAATTTTTCCAAGAGCTCGGCCCGGCGCATTTGAACTTCGCCGCCGTCACGCGCGGCGTCGCGCCGCCGGAGCATGACGGCGCGCGCTTTCGCTATTGCGAACTTGGTTGCGGCAACGGCCTGTCCACCAATGTCTTCGCCGCGGCCAATCCGGAGGCGGAGGTGCATGGGATCGATTTCATGCCCGTGCACATCTCCAATGCGCGACGGCTCGCGCGGGAGGGCGATATCGGCAATGTCGCGTTTCACGAAATGGCCTTCGCCGATGCGGTCGATGCGGATTTTCCGCAGTTCGACTATATCGTGACCCATGGCGTCTATTCCTGGATCACGCCGGAGAACCGCCGGGAGATGGTGGAGTTCATCCGGAAGTTCTTGGCGCCGGGGGGGCTCGTTTATGTGAGCTACAACACCCTGCCGGGTTGGGCGACGATCGCGCCGCTCCAGCGGCTGTTTTCCGAATATGCGGCGATCGTGCCGGGCCAATCCACCCATAAGGTGCGCCAGGCGATCCAATTCGGCGAGAAGCTGAAGGACGCCAAGGCCGTCGCTTTCGCCACCAATGCGCGCATGTCGAAGATGATGGAAGGGCTCGAGAAAAAGCCCGTGAATTATCTCGCCCAGGAGTATCTCAATCAGGCCTGGTATCCGCTCTACGTCACCCAAGCGATGGCGGAGATGGGGGAGGCGAAGCTCACCTTCGCGGCGTCGGCGACGTTTGCGGAAAACAATTTCCGATACACGTTGACACAGGATCAGCTCCAACTTGTCAACGAGCTGCCCACTATGGAGTTGCGGGAGCTGGCGCGCGATTACTGCACCAACGCCCAGTTCCGGCGCGACATTTACACCCGCGGCGGTCGCCGATTGAGCCGCAATGAACAGCGGGACGTTCTCGCCGACAGCGTGATCGCGCTACGGGTCGGCGGCGAGGGGATTAAGTTCGAAGCCCAGCTCATGGGACGGCAGGCCAAATTCGACACGCCGGTCGTGCGCGCCGCGGTCGAGGCCCTGGCGGACGGCCCGAAGACGATCCGCGAACTCCATGCCGCATCCGGGGCCGACACCTTTGAGAAGGCTTACAGCGCCGTCGAAGCGCTTTTGATCTCTGGCCAGGCGTCGCCGGTGATGCGGAAGGATGGCGCGCCGCCGAAGCCGTTCAACCGCGAGGTCTTGGACCGCACTTTGACGGAACGCACCGTCCACGTGCTCGCCTCCGGCTTGGGCGCCGGGTTCGCGATGAGCGCCATGGATCAGATCTACGCCAAGCATTTCGGCGACGGGTCGGCGGACGGCATCGTCGATCGCGTGTTGGCGGATCTGAGATCCAAAGGACGCAATGTGATGATTGAAGGCAAGCCTGCTGAGAATGACGACGCGGCGAAGGCCGAGTTGCGCAAGCAGGCCGATCGCTTCCTCGTCAACACCGCACCGGCGATGAAGGCGTTCGGTTTGCCTTTGGAGACCGCCTTCACGGAGTGATCCAAGGCTAGGGCGCGGGCGACGGACGGTTTATACCGAAGGTCGCCCCGCTCGCCATGACGGATGCCTTTATGACGACGCCGCCGATCGCTTTGGACGACGCCGCGAGCCTGCTTGAGGACAACGCCCGCCTCACCATCGGCTCGAAAACGCTGATCTTGAACGACAGCGACGCCGAAGGCTCCCCGCTGGTCATTGTCGGGGTGGACGATTCCGACACGATCGGAACGGCCGTTTATGATCCGGACGCCGACACGGTCGTTTATGACGGACGTGGCCTATTCGAGTTCCTGGCCGAGGGTGAAACGGCGACGGACTCCTTCGCTTACACGATTGAGGATGAAGACGGGAACCAAGCGACCGCCTTGGTGGTCGTCACCATCACTGGCCAGAACGACGCGCCCTTTGCGCCGGACGAGGAGGTCTCGACCACTGAAGACGGCCCGCCCGTCGCGAGCGAACTCCTCGAAGACGCTTTCGACGCCGACGGCGAGATCATCTTTGTCAGCAAGGTGGAGGGATCGGCGGCCGCGGTGGGCGTGGAGACGACGCTCGCGTCCGGCGCCCTCGTCACCGTCCAGGCTGACGGGACCTATGTTTACGACCCGAACGATCAGTTCAACTTCGTCCGCGTGGGCGACGAATTCTTCGACTCCGTCACGGTCGAGATCTCCGACGGCGTCGGCGGCGTCAGCGAGGTCACCAGCGTCATACGCTTGATCGGCGTCAACGATCCGCTGGTGGCGGGCGAGGCGCCGCTCAGCGCCAAGGAAGACGGTCCTGCGGCGACGATCACGTTGAATGAAGTGCTTGCGGTTGTCTCGGATCCTGACGGCGTTCCAGAATCCTATGAAATCTTTGAGTTTGAGCTCGATGCGCCGAATTTGGTGGGAACGGCGATCTTCGACGCTGACAAGGGGATTTTGAGCTACGATCCGGCCGGCGGTTTCGAGACCCTCGCGGAGGGTCAAACGGCGACGGACCGTGTTCCCTTCACCGCGCGCAATGGCGACGGCGAGCAAACGACCGGCGCGGTGCTCGTCACCGTCACCGGCCAGAACGACGCGCCGACGGCGGCTGATGATGTCTTCGCCGGCTCGGAGATTGAACGGACGAACAATCTTTACGAGCCCATTCTTGGGAATGATTCCGACATCGATGGTCCGCGCGGCGATCTTGTGATCGACAGCGTGTCGACGGCTGGAACCAAAGGCGCGGTTCTGTTCGACAAGGACACGCAAACGCTCATCTACGATCCGAACGCGAAGTTCGATTTCCTCGTCGAGGGCGGCGCGCCTGGAATCGACACTTTTGAGGTCACGATCGTCGACGCCTTTGGCGACAAGGACACGTCGGTCGTCACCATCGAGATCGCCGGCGTGGCGGATGCGCCGCCCGTCGGCGGATCGCCGCCCGATTTCGACGAACGCACGGAGATTGCGATCGAGGTGACGGAGGACACGCCCTTCGATCTTGACGCCTTGCTGCTCGTCGACGATCGCGATCTTGGCGAAAATATCCGCTGGGATTTCGACGAGACCGACGCGAATCTTCTCCCGACCCGCGGCGTGGTGGAGGGGGTCCCCTTCGTCGTTCCAAGCATCGACAAAGTCGGCAACACGCCGACAGGCATCGAATATATACCAAATTTGAACGAGACCGGGACGGACGTTTTCGTCATCCGCGCCACGGACAGCGCGGGGCTGACCGCGACCCTCAAAGTCGACGTCACCATCCTGCCGGTGAACGACGCGCCGGTCTTTACGGAAGGCGCGACGGCGTCGCTAACCCTCCCGGAGGACTCCGTCGATGTCGATCTAACCTCCTTGCTTGAGGTGTTCGATCCGGATGACGGAGACCGCTTGTCCTGGCGGATCGTGACGGCGCCCGCAAACGGCGAGACCAATCTCTTTCTTAATGTGCGGGAGACTGTTGAGGCGGCGAAGCTCGAGCCGACGACCGAGATCGACCCCGTCACCCCGACGACGAAGCTCCTCTACACGCCGAACCCGGATTTCTTCGGCAGCGACTCCCTGATCGTCGAGGTCACCGACGATCAGGAGACCGCCCAAATCACGATCAATCTCACCGTGACGCCGGTGGAGGACGATCCGACGGCGATCGACGATGTGGTCGAGGTGGGCGAAGACGGCCGGGTGGGGGAGAATGAAATCCTCTCCCTCGACGTGCTTGAAAACGATTTCGACGTCGACGGCGACTTCATCCGGGTCGATCTGTTCGGGCCCTTCAAGGATGGGATCGGCACGCTGGTGTTCGAACCGGAATTGCGCCTGGACGCAGATCTGAATTCCGGCGCCTTCGTGCAGCTCGTCCAGGACGGCGACGTTTTCTACGATCCTCTCGACGCCTTTGATTTCCTCCTTGACGGAGAGACCGCCGAAGACAGCTTCCAATACGCGATCATCGACACGACCGATCGGATCAGCTTCGGCCGTGTGACGCTGACGATCGAAGGCGAGAACGACGTCCCCGTCATCGAAGGCGATCGCACCGTCACGATCGAAAGCGTGCCGGTGGTGCCGGTCACGGCCGAGGATCTGATCGGCGTTGATCCGGACGCGACCCAGGACGAGCTCATCTTCTTCGTCTCGAACGCCACCAACGGCTTTCTCGCGCGCACCTCCGATCCCGAAGCGGTCGCGATCGAGATCGCCTCCTCCGAGATCGCCGCGGGAGAGATCATCTTCGTGCTCGCCAATCCGCAAATGCGGATGGGCAGCTTCGACGTGGAGTTGAAGGATCCCCAAGGCCTCTCCACCGGCCCGGTGACGATCCAGGTGGCGGAGAACGATCCGCCGACCGCGCGCGTCGACGACGTGACGACGCCGGCGGACCAAGTCTTGAACGGCAACGCCTTCTTCAACGATTTCGATCCGAACGGCGATCCCTTCGTGGTGACCGCCGTGGACGGTCTCGCCGAGGCCGTGGACGCGCCTCTCATCTTGCCGTCCGGCGCGATCCTCACGGTCGGCAATGACGGCTTCTTCGCCTATGACCCGAACGGGGCCTTTGACGTGCTCCTGCCGGGCGAAAGCGCGCTCGACGTCGCGACCTACGCCGTCCTGGACGCCCGAGGCGGGGTCGCGGAGTCCGAGATTCAGGTCACGGTCACGGGCGTGGACGATCTGCCGACCGTGATCGTCGATCCGGAACTGGGTCAGACCGGCGAGGACGGGATCATTCGCGTGCTTGAAAACAGCCGCGGCGTGGCGGCGGTCTCCGCCTTTGATCCCGATCCGGGCGATGATCCGGACCTCGTCATTTTGGGCGGGCCGGATGCGGCGGATTTTCTCGTAGATCCGCTCACCGGCGATCTGATCTTCGCCGCGCGCGCCGATTTCGAAGCGCCTGCGGACGCGAATGGCGACAATTTCTATGAGATCACGGTCGCGGCGCGGGACGGCGCGGTGACCGGCGACAGCCGCGCGCTGACGATCGAAATTCTCGACCTTGTGGGAGACGAAACCGATCCGCGCACGGTGGAGGATCGGGCGGTGATCGTGCCGGGCTATTTCAATCCGTCGGCGAGCGACTTCCTGTTCTCCGTCAGCCCGGAGGAGCAAGCG
Organism: uncultured Caulobacterales bacterium; assembly: GCA_964412525.1. Lineage (GTDB taxonomy): Bacteria > Pseudomonadota > Alphaproteobacteria > Caulobacterales > CAYPOX01 > CAYPOX01. The sequence goes on along the minus strand of CAYPOX010000002.1, from coordinate 27,865 downwards.
GCGCTCGACGCATCGCCGGCCTTCGACGACGAGCCCCTCGATCTGTTGACCCTGAACGCCGCGGACGCCGGCCTCGGCGGCTCCGAACTCGTCTTCCGCTTCGTCAATCTTGAAACCGGAACCCATTTCTTCACGATCGATCCGGTCGAGCGGGACGCGGTGATCGCCGATCCGCGCTTCCAATTCGAGGCGGCGGTGTTCTCCGCCTTCCCGGAGGCCTTTGACGGCGCGACGGCCATTGTGCGCTTTTTCGATCTCAATCGCGGCTCCCATTTCTACACCACCGCCGCGGTCGGCACCTCGCAATTCTTCGATCCCGCCTCCTTCCGCTTCGAAGGGATCGCCTTCTACGTCTATGACGTGGAGGGCGAGCCGCTCTTCGATCTCACTGCGCCGGTGACGCTCACCGCCTTTGACAATCTCGCCGCCGGCGGCGAACTCTTGACCGCGACCGCCAGCGAGCGGGCCGCGCTTGACGCCTCGCCGGATTTCCTCGCCGATCCCGATTTCGCGATCCAAGTGTTCCCAAGCGACCGCGTCGGCCTGGAAGACAGCGTGCCTGTCTTTCGTCTCTTCGATCCGACTACCGGCAGCTATGTGTTCACCGACGATCCCGATGAGCGCGACGCGTTGTTCGGCCAAGCCCGGTTTGAGGGCGTCGGCTTTGGCGGCGTTCTGGAGGAGACGGCCGGGGCCGTGCCGGTCTTCCGGCTGCGCGATCCGATCACCGGGGATCTGACCTATGCGCCCGGCGAAGAGGCGCGGGATGCGGGCGTCGCCGACGGCCTCGCCGACGATGGGGTCGCCTTTTTCGGCCTGCCGATTGATGCGATCGCATGATCCCGCGCGCCGCCCCTGATCCGTCCGAACGACGACACGACATGACGACGACGACCCTTCGCCGCGACTCCGCGGCCGCCCCGCGTGATCCGCTCCGTCTGATCCATAACCTCTGGCGGCGCGCCGCCGGCTGGTTCCGCAAACGCCCGACCCCCGCGCCGGCGCCCGAACCGGCGCCGCGGGTCGATCTGATCGGCCGGTGGCGGATCGAAGGCTTCGCGCCCAACGGTGCCCGTTACGCCGGGGCCGTGGACATCCGGCCTGCCGGCCATGTCTACGCCGTGCATTGGCGCATAGAGAGCGGCGCCATGAAGGGCCAAAGCTATCAAGGCTTGGGGGTCGCCTCCGCCAAGGCGCTGGCGATCGCGTTCAATGGCGGCGCGGCCCTGTTCGAGGTGACGGGAGACGACCGCATGGCCGGCGCCTGGTCGACAGTGAAAGGGCGCACTTTGGGCGCGGAGGTCTGGACCCGCGCGCCCATGCTCTCGAGCTGACGCGCAAAGCCGGCGCCCCGGTTTCGTCGCGCGGCGCATTGTGCTTTACAGGAAGTACAGCGACTGACTGTACCAAAGACGCGGCCCGCGCCGATCGCAGGGCCGCCGCGCAACAGCCCGACAGCCGAACCCCTTTCACGCGAAGCCCTTAAGGAGCCGGAGCCATGCGATCTTTCAGCGAACAAAACGCCGCGGAGACCGAATTCGCCCTCGGGGGCGGCGGCGACGATTTGTTTGACTTCACTCCGCTCGGAACCGGGGTCAATCAGTTGATCGGCGGCGACGGCGACGATCTCATCGTCGGCCTTGGGCAAAGCCCGACGGTCGCTTATGGCGGCCCCGGCGCGGACACCTTCGGCGTGGGCGTGGGCGATGCGCCTCTGGACGGCGCGTCCGGGACGTTCGGCGCGGGCGACGCGCTGTTGCCGAGTTTCAGCGCCTTGGATGAGTTGATCGTGGTCTTGCCGGCGGAGCCGGGCGATCTCCGCGCGGTCGACGTGTCGGAGACCGCTGCGGCCGCGCCTTATGACGTCGGCGTGGCCCGCGGCGTCTTTCCGGAGCTCGATCCGGAGCCCTTGTCCATTCTGTTCGTGGAGGCGACGGGCGATACGATCTGGGATTATCGCGTGATCTTTCCGGATCAGCCCTTTCGGGTGGGCGCGGACGTGACGGCGGAGACCTTGCAGGCCGAGCTTTTCTTCGATCCCCAAGGCGGCGCCTACCAATTGGTGTTGGCGCTCGCGCCCCAGGCCGGAGGCGTGTTGAACGCCGGCGACAATGCGCCGGTCCTCACCACCGCGGACGTCGCCCAAGACGGATTGCGCGCCGGCGGTCTGACCGGCACGGGCGGCAACGACCTCGTTCAGCTTGGCCCGGACGCCGGGCTCGGGGGCGTGCAGGTGATCGCCCAGGAAGGGCTTGATCTGGTCAGTCTGGAGGGGTTCGCCGGACCGCTCAGCCTGTTTGGCGACGAGGGGCCGGATCTTTTGCTGGTGGACGGGGCGTTGACCCCGACAGACGCGCCCGCGATCGATCGGATCGCGACTTGGTTTGATTTTGGCGCCGAGGACGCGATTCTGGCGCGCAGCGATCAGGAGCCTCAGACATTGACGTCCACGGCGCTCGGAACCGTCGATCCGGCGCAAGCGCCAAGTCCTTACGCTGCGATCGTGGAGATCGATCCGGCGGCCGGGCCGGACGGGCTCGGCCAGGCGCCTCGGTTCTATTTCGAACTTAATGGCGACGATGCTTGGGACCAGATCGTCGACGTGCCGAGCGGCTTGATGCCGAGCGGCGCGGATCTGACCGCAGGCGATCTGCGCCTTCGCATCACCTTCTTGGAAGAGTTGGGTGCTTGGGAGCAGGTGGTGTTCGTAGCGGATGATCTGCGGGAATTCGAGGTCGCCCTCTTCGATCAAGCGTTCTATCTCGGCCGCGGCGGCAACGCGGATCTTGCGGCGGCCGGGGTGACGACGGCTCTGGACGGCTTCGCCCATTGGTTCGATGTCGGCTTGGAGGAGGGGCGCGAATATTCGCCGCTTCTGTCCGTCGATGCGATGTTCGACGAGGCCTTTTATCTGGAGCAGGACGCCTCGACCCAAACGAGCCTCGACGTCGTCACCTACGACACCGCGCTCGAGCACTACGTCCGTGAAGGATCCGCCCTCGACACGCCGGACGGTTCGGGCGGCCGGCAGTTCAACCCCAATCCCTTTTTCGACCCGGCGGCCTACCGCGCCGCCAATCCGGACATCGCCGCCGCCGTGGACACGAACGGCCAACCGGTCGACCCGTTCGTCCACTATCTGCAATTCGGCGAGGCGGAGATTCTGGCGGGCGACCGGACGACGGACGGGCTCGTCGGCTTTGATCCGGTCTTCTACGCCGCGGAGAATCCGGACGTCGCCGATTTCGTGAACGCCGGCCCTGAGTCCAATCTCGGCCTGATCACCTATCTCCAGCATTTCTTGGAATCGGGTCTCGCCGAAGGCCGGCCGGGCCTCGCCGAGGCGGATGCGGGCGCGCGTTCGCTCGATGCCGAAACGGACGCCTTGATCTAAGCGACGCAAGAGTCGTGCGCGTTCCTGACATTCCCCGGCGCCCTGCGACGCCTTCCTTCCTATACGAATTGATGATGGCGCCTGCGGATCAGCCTTTTAGTGTCCGCCAGGGCTTACGAGGAAGGGTGGGGTGATGCGTTTTCTGATGATCGTCGCATGGGTGTGCGCGCTCGGATTCGGCCGCGCGGAGGCGGAGGATCGCATTCGCGCCATCGCCTTGGCGGCGCCGCCATGGGGCGGGGCTTGCGGCGCGGCGCCGTGCATCACGGATCAGTTGTTTGAAGAAGTCGGCCGTCGCACAGGGGCGCAGGTGGAGATTACGACGGGCGCACCTGCAGAAATTTTTGCGGCGTTTGATGAGGGCGCGGCGGACTTCGCCCTGTTGTTTTGGTCCGATCGCTTGGCCGCCGTCGCCGAGCGGGAGGTGGTGGTGCTCGAACTCTCCATCGGCGTGCGGGGCGCGCCGGGCGCCCGCTTCGCGACATTGGCGGATCTTTACGGCAAGCGCATCGGGGTGCTGCCCGGCGGCCGCTACGAACCGGCCTTCGACGCCGCGGACGCGATCGAGAAGGTGGAGGGGGCTTACGCCGAACTCATGCCGGCGGCCGCCGCCGGCAGGCTCGATGGCGTCGCCGGCCCGATGGCGAGCCTGGCTTGGGCGGAGCGTGAGAACCGGGTGCGGTTGCGCGGTTGGCTCGAATTGCGGACGGAACCGGTGGTCCTGGCTCGGGCGAAGAGCTGCAACTGTGACGCGCTCGCCGCGCGGGTGGCTGACACGCTCGCCGCCATGCGCGCCGAAGGCGCGATCGACAGGCTGCTGAAGGACTATCGGGTGATCAATTGAGGGCGGCCGCCTCTTAAGGCGCGGTCAATCCTTTCCCAACGGATCGTTCATACTTCGGAGGTAGAAACGAAATCGTCAGCCGTCGGCGTGACGGCGCCCCAGAGAGTGTCGGTCATGGTGAATCTCGCCGCCATCAATTACGAACCGATCCGCCCGCGCTTCCGCATCGCCTTTGAGGACGTGGTCGCGGCCTATCAGCGCGAACTCGGCAAGGTGCGCCGCTTGGACGGATCGCCGCCGGACGAACGCGACGTCACGCGCGCGGAATGGGTGGCTGCGGTGGACGTGCTCGACCGTCTCGGCGTGCGTTTGAGTGCGGAGATCGCCGACCGGGGCGAGGCCTGGGTTTACGCGGTCACGCAAAAGACCTTCGTCGAGGCTTGCGACGCTTGGGGCGTCGCCATTCAAGGCCCGGACGGCGCCTTGGCGCCGGGCTGGGCCTATATCGCGTCGGGCCTCGCCGGCGCGCGCCTCTCCGACGAAGAGATCTGCGCCGCACCCCATCGCCGCTAAGCGGTCGCCGCCCGCAGCGCCGGCGTTCGCGCCAAAAAGGCGGACGGACGCAAAAGGCGGATGCCCTGAGCCTTCTCAAAGAATTCCGTGACTTTACGATACGCAATGCGCGTCCCGGCGCTGCGCGCAGTCGGTTCCCAAAGCATACGGCCAGGAAAGTGAGGACGGCGAACGCTCGCTTTCGGAGCGCGCCATCGGTGATTTGCGCGTTTCCTGACGGCGTGCTACTTTCGTGCTACATCAGAGAAGGTTTTGGCCATGGCGGTCGAACAAGATCGGAAAAGCGATCAAGAGATCAGCGTTCGAGAGGCGAATCAAAATTTCTCGAAGTTGATCGGCCGCGTTGCGGAAGGGGCGCGCTTTCTCGTGACCAAGAACAATCGCCCGATCGCGCGGATAACGCCCATCGAAAGCGACGAGCAGATTGCAGAGACGCGTCGCGAAGCCGCCGTCAAGCGCCTCGAAGCGATGATGGATCAAAAGCGATGCTCTCACGACGGATGGACTTTCCGAGGCGACCGCGACGCTCTTCATGATCGGTCGCTTTAACAAGTGTCCGCCGCCAGTCGGATCGCGTTCGACGCCAACATTCTTTTTTACACGATGGACCATCGTGACGGGATGAAACGAGCGCGGTGCCGGCTCATCATTGGTCACGCGTTGCATGCCAAATCCGGCAGTTTGGCGCTTCAAACGGTCGGTGAGTTCGCCTCAGCAATCGTGCGAAAGGGCGTACTTTCAAAATCGGACGCCACGCTCGCCGCGCAGGACTGGTTGCAGGCCTTCGAAACCGTGGCCGCAACGAAAGGGGCGGTCGATCTGGCGCTCAATTGGTGGAATAGCGATCGCCTTTCCTATTGGGATGCGCTTCTTGTCGCGACGCTGTCGAAAGGGGGAATCACCGCTTTGGTGACGGAAGATATGGACGCACGCGCCGTCATCGGCGGCGTTGAAATCATCAACCCGTTCGACGAAGCCGCAAACGCGGCCCTCGACCGACACGGAATGACTATCTGAACGACGGAGCGCAAGGCGTTAGCGGACACATTGGTGTTGTTGAACAGTCTCACGCCTTGGACGGGATCACCCATTGCATCGCCAGTCGCGAGGATTCCACGCTCGAGATCCCGGATCCTTTGAGGAGGATTGGATGCACTTAGAGGTCCTCTACGCGCGCGTCACCGAACGGGAAAACGCCGCCGTGCATTCGCGCACGACACAGGAGCCAAGGGTGGTTCGCGCCATCCCCGGGAACCTCGACATACAGCGGACGGACGCGACGATCATCACGCCAGGCGACCGCCGCCCAACGGGCGGCGACATTTTCCAAACCTACAGACGCTGGGCGCGACGCTTCCATTATGACGCGGGCGCACGATGACTGCGGCCCAACAAGGCGCGGACCTCTAAGAACCTGGACCCAAGGGCGATCCCCTTGGAGCCGTATCCCCAGGACCAAGGACATGACAACCGTCATTGAAGTCAACCCGACGACGCAATGGGTCCTTGTTTGTTCGCGCGTCCTCAGACCATTGACCATCATCGGTATTCTTTTCTAAAAAATTCCCCCACGCCCCCAACTAACCCGCAATCTGGCGAGTTTTTTTGGCCGATCGTCAACAGTCGATCCGCAAAATCAGGGCGACATTAACATATATTAGCATTTTCATTAACATGTATTAACATTCTCATTAACACAAATTAACATCGCGCGCATGTCATTAACATCGGCATTGCCATCCGATCGATCCTTCGACCGTAGTGCCGTTTCCTTGGTTTTTTCAGCAGCTTAGCCGGTTTCGCGACGATCAGAGAAGGAATCGACGCCAAGCCCGCCCCAGCTTGGCCCTCCGGCAGTACACGTAACGCACAAAGCGCTAAGAAGGGAAAATGGCCGAAGCGTTTGCGATCAACGGTTTAGCGAGGTCGCCGGCGTTTACTTTTTACCGGAAGGCTACCGGAAAGTCGCTAAGTCATTGAAATATAGAAAGACAGCGTGCCACGGATTTTATCGCAAAACGGTAAAGCACAGGCTTTCGTGCGACATGCTTGCGCCCATTTTCGCCAACCTTCGGAACGTTACACGGCGTTATCAAATCCGGTGCAAAACGACCGAAAATTCGCTCCCAAGTAATCAGGGTTGTGTGATGAAGTTCTCGACCATCGTGTCGGCAGGACGGTGAAAGCTCATTCCGAAATTTCCGTTCTCATCTGGCCGGGCTCGCAGCGGGGTCGGCGTGACTTTTCCAGGCGTTCCATTAACTGCGGTCAAACGGCGTTCTCTCAAAACGCCTTGAGGCGGCCGATCATCGCGCCGCGCCTTGCGCATGCGCCGACCCATCCTCGGGCGGCCGCCATACGTATCTCCGGAGATAACAACCGAACGGGGAGCGCATCCATGCGTGTCGAAGATCTGGAGAGCTATCGCGACCGCCGCACCATTCTGGGCGCGCCGGACATGACCATGACCGAAGCGGCCGCCCGCATGGCGGAGGCCAATATCGGTTTTCTGCCGGTGATCGAAGGCGACCGGCTGGCCGGCGTTGTGTCCGAGCGGGACGTGATGAATCGGGTGGTGGCAAAGGGCCTCGACCCCAACAGCGTGCGCGTGCGCGAGGCGATGACCGCCGATCCGCAGACCGCGCGCCCGGAGGATGATTTGAGCAAGGTCGCCCAAATCATGCAGGCCGGCGGCTTTCGGCACGTGCCCATCGTCCACGCGGACGGCCGCTATCAAGGGGTCGTGTCCCAACGGGACGTGGTGTCCTTCTCCCTCGCGGACGCCGCCGCCATGGCCCTGAAGATGAACGCGACGCGCGCCAATCGCTTTCGCCAATTCGTGTTCATCGGAGCAGGGGCGGTGGTCTACGCCATGATCATGGCGCTGATCGCGTTCTGAACGCCGGACCGGCGCTCAAAAATTGCACTGAAAAATGCTTTGGATTCAATGGCTTGCGCGAAGCCAACCAAAAAGCCATATCGAAAAACGAAAAACGCTTGACGTTTTTCGATAAGGCCTTATTGTTTATCGAGAAGACGGCGGGCAGGCCGGCTTCACAAGAGGCAGTCAACACCAAAGAGGTACGTCATGAACCGCATCGCCATCAACCGTTTTGTCGATCAAATCGCCGCCCTCGCCGTGACGGGTCTCGTCACGCTCGGCTTCGTCCACGCCTTCGCGCCGACCCTCGGCCTGGCGTGAGGCGGATGACGGCCGGGAGAGTCGGCGGGCGGGCCGGCTCTCCCGGACCGTGGCTGCTTGAGATGTTCCCAGATCATGCATGCGCCAGGGACTTGGCGCCTAAACCGCGGACACCAAGAAGCCGAAGGCGGCCAGCTTCGCATCCTGCGTGCGCCATCAGTCGGGCGCTTGAAAATGACGGAGCCGTCGCGGCGCGCGCGATCTTGGCGCGTCGAACCGGCCGGAAGGCGTTCGTCCCATCGCTGACGCAAAGAACGAATTTCGAGATGATTGATCTTCGTCGAGCCACAATCACGTGATCCCTATGGGAAAGATGCTAGCATGGATTGCTGGCGCTGTACCGGAGCGGTTCGACGATGCGCACGACAATCACGGTGAGAAATCTCGATCCGTCCGACAAGGCTTGGGTGGAACAAGAGGCGAAGCGCCTTGGGCTTTCGATGGAGGCCTTCATTCGCCGCCTCGTCCACGAAAAGCGCCGCGAGCGCGAGGCCGCTGAAACGCCGTCGGCGACGTTCGCGGCGTTGTTCGGGCCTGAGCATGGCGTCGATCTTCCCTTCGAGTCTCATGCCGCTTATCGACCGCTCGATTTCTCGGACCCGCCCGGCGAGGCGTGACCTGAGTGAAGTTTCTGCTCGACACCAACGTCATCTCTGAAATGATGCGGCCGACACCGGATCGACGCGTCAGCGACTATCTTGATCGAAACGCAAAATACGGCTTGGCGATTTCCGTCATCACGAGTTGGGAAATCCAGAACGGCGTTCGGCTTCTGGATCCGGGTCGGCGGCGTGACGATATTCGAAGTCGTTTCGACACGCTTTTGACCTCATTGTTCCGCGACAGGGTGCTTCCTTGGGACCAGGCGGATGCAATGGCCTGTGCGGAGATCATGGAGCGCAAGCGCCGATCCGGACGGCCGATGGATGCACACCTGCCGGACGCCATGATCGCTGCGACCGCCCGATGTCGCGACATGATCCTGGTGACACGCAATGAGCGTGAATTCGACGAGGTCGGCTTGAGCGTGGAGAATCCATGGCGCGCCGTTTGAGAGCAAGCGCGCGACCGATGCCGCTTTGCGGCGAAGCGAAGCTCCATCGCTTTCTATTGATCGCCAGGTAGGAAGGGAGAGAATCGCTTCGATTGCGCGCATTAGGGCGTGGCGACTCAACCCGCATAAGGAATATTATCGCAAATCGTGCTGCGATCGAACCAAGCACCAAACGCTGCGGCGACGCCTTGTTAAGCCGCGCTATCCTGGACAGAAACGCGTTGGACGAACAACATCATCAGCTCGACCAACGTAAACGCTCGACCAGCACCGCCTTGCAGCGAACCTAGGCTCGATCGAGTCTCGCGATGCGGGAGACGGGTCCGCGTGGATCACTGGACGCTAACCATTCACGCTCAAGGCGGGTCGGGAAAAGTTGCGTGGCGCTTCCACTTCGAGCTATATAAGTATTATTATATAAGTTGAGGTCGCGTGATGAAAACGCTGAAAATCACGACGGTCGGGGCTTCGTCCGGCGTGATCCTGACCAAGGAGATCATGGCCCATCTGAAGGTCAAGAAAGGCGACACGCTCTACCTGACTGAGGCGGCCGACGGCGGCTATCGCTTGACGCCCTACAACCCGGAATTCGCGCGTCAAATGGCGCTTGCCGATGATATCATGCATGATGATCGCGAGGTGCTGCGCGCTCTAGCGAAGTGAACGCCGACCGAACATCCAAAAATTGGCGCTGGATTGATCCGGCTGTCATCGCCGCCGTGCATGATCGGCAGCTTGCCGAGCATGGCGGAGCCGAGGGCGTCCGCGACGCCGGCCGTATCGAGAGCGCGCTTGCCCGGCCTATCCATCTCGCCAAGTACGGCGACCCGGACGCGGCCGATCTCGCGGCGGCCTACGCGTTTGGCATCGCGAAGAATCACAGTTTTGTGGACGGCAACAAACGCACAGCGTGGGTCGCGGCGCGACTGTTCCTCGCCGATAACGGTTACCGGCTCCGCTTCGAGCCGCTGGATGCGATCGGGACCATGGAACGCGTCGCGAGCGGCGCCGTGACCGAGGCGGCGCTGGCGGCTTGGTTCCGGGAGCGGATGGGTACAGGGTCTTCGCGTTGATAACGCTTACGTCCAATGCGCGTCACTACGGGTCGCGGCTGCGTTAGTTGCGATAATGCTGATTATCGCAAAATATCGCCGCATCGGCGTGCTCACCAGACATAGCGCAGCTCGGCGAACCATCGGCGCTCGGCCTGCTGAACGCCGGTCTCTGGAAGACGATCCTCAAGCGCCTCATTGACCTGGATCGAGGCGACGAGCCCGTCGACCAGCTCATAGGCCAAACGACCGCCCAACACCGCCTGATCGTCAATCGCGACGAAGCGGTAATCCTCCGGCGCCACCGCGAAGCGGTTGCTGCGGGGTCGGCGATATTCGGTGCGATAGGCGGCGACGAGATTGCCCGAAAACCGCCGCCAGCGCCCCTCCAATATGGCGTTCACTTCATGCTTCGGCGCGCCGTCCTGAAAGAAGAGCGAGTCGACCGCGGGGATCTCCGCACCGGTTTCGGGATCGGTCGTGGTCCGCGGAATGTCCTGGCCGAAGGCGGTGGAGCGAAAATCATCCTCGATCATCAGATAGGCGTAATTGACCCGCCAAGAGAGCCACGCGGTCGGGCGGCCGACCGCCTCCGCCTCAAGACCGTAAGCGCGCGAGCGCCCGATATTCTCCACCGTGGTCACGACCACGCCCTCGGGCGTCGTGCGCACGGGCGTGTCCAGGCCGCCATCGTCGATCACTTGGTCATAGAATTTGGCGTAGGCGGCGGCGGTCACGGTCAGATCCCAAGGCGGAAACGCGCGGACATAATTCGCTTCCACCGAATGCACCCGGGTCGGCTCCAATTCGGGATTGCTGGACGCCGCGGTGGGCGGGAAGAACCCTGGCACGCCCGGCGAGAAAACCTGCACCGCCGCCGAATCGTAGAGCGAAGGCGCCACATGGCCGCGCCCGAACAAAAGCTTGACCGTATCCTGGGCGGTCGGGGTCAGAATCAGGCCGGCATTGGCGGCGAACACGGCGAAGGTCCGCTCGCCTGAGGCGTTGCCGCGCACCGGAAACGGAAGGTCGCCTTCATAGGAAAAGCGCCGCACGTCCGCCCGGCCGGCGAGATTGAGCGCCGCCCATTCCGTCAAGCGCCGATCCCAGGACAAGGCGGCCGAATAGGTGTCCGCCGCCGTGTCCGCAGCGAAGCTGAAGGAGGCGGGCTGGGCGGAACGACGATATTCGAGCGATCCGCGCCAGACCCCGAAGCGATCGGAATTCCATATGCCGCCGAGACGGCCGCGCACATAGTCATTGTCGAAACGGAACACCGTGGCGACGTCGGCCCCCGGCGCGTCGGTGGCCTGGGCCTCCTGTTCGGCGCGCTCATAAACCGCGTCCGCGGACAGCACGAAGGGGCCGACCTCCCAGGTCGCCGCCGCCTTGGCCGTGAACCGGGTATAGTCGACGCCGAAATTGCCGTTGATGAAGGTGTGCGTCTCGGTGAGCCGCGCGACCGTCGTCTCGGTCTCCAGACGCAGCCGCGGCGTCAAGTCATGGGCGCTGCGCAGTGCGGCGAAACCGGAATCCGGATCCTCGACCTCATCCAGAAAGGCCTCCGGCAAGGCGCGGTCGTCAAAGGCGTCGCTCCGGCTCGCCCGGCCAGATAAGCTGAAGCCGTGGCGGCCCAGGGCGCCGCGCGCGACGCCGAACGTCTCAAGCACGCCCGCGCCCCCGGCCCGCGCCGCGACCGCGCCGCTCGGGGCGCCGCCGGGCGCTTTGGTGACGATGTTGACCGCGCCCGAAGCGGCGTTGAGGCCGAATTGGGCGACCGCCGGCCCGCGCACGATCTCGATCTGCTGGATGTCGTCGAGCGTGACGGGAAGCGCGCTCCAATAGACCGACGGCAAGAAGGCGTTGTAGTGCTCGCGCCCGTCCACGAGCACCAGAAGCTGGCGGGAAAGGCCCTGAACGTAGCCGCGCACAGCCACTTCCGGAGCGTCCGCCGCGCCGGTCACGCTCTGAATCCCCACAAAACGGTTCAACAGATCCGGCAAGTCGCGGGCGCCGGAGCGGGCGATTTCGTCGGCGGTGATGATGGTGACGTTGGACGGGGTCTGCGAGGCCCGTTTCGGCGTCCCGGTCGCGGCGAGCGTCACCGGCTCGCCAAAGGCGAAGGCGAGACCTTCATAGTCCACGCTCTGGGCGTGCGCCGCCCCCGCCAATGCCGCCGCGCCGGCCGCGGCCCGCCAGACGTTCCGCATCCTCACAACTCCCGGGCGGTGATCAAAAACATATTGGTCCAGGACAAGCCCGCGCGGCGCGACGCCGCCTCGGACACGAAGAACTCCACCCGCGGCTCCGTCTCGACCCCCAGCACGCACAGCCCCGCCCGGACGCAGGCGACGTCGGCGGTGATGGTGACGACCCCCCGGTTCTCGACCGCCCCGGCGATCGCCGCATGTTGGGCGCGGTTCAGCTCTCGGGTGACATAGGCGACCCGCGCCTGATCGAGGCGGTCGAGCGCGTCGATCCGCACCGACTCGACCCGCAAGACCTCGTCTCGGTCGCGCAGGCCGCCCGGATGGGCCGCCACGATCATGCGCGCCTCCGCCGCGCTCGCCGCGGAGGCGGGGTCATAGAGCACGGCGACGGTGGACCCGGCGGACACGCCGAGCGCGAAACGCAGCACGCGCAGGCCGATATGCAGGCTGTCGTCATCCCCATGGGCCGACGCGCGCTGCGCGCCGAGCGCAGCCACGATGACGACAAGCGCAAGAAACAACCGCGTCATCCGCAAACCGCCGCCTTGTCGCCAGAGATATGGACAATTTACGTCAAAGGCGGGCCGATGGATCAGCGCCGCAGCGCGCCGTCGCCATACGCCTCGTGGAACGCCGCCTTCTCCTCCTCCGCCTCCGTCGCCGCAAGCGCCCGCAAGGCGCCGAGCGCTTCCTCCCGATCAAAAACGTTGATTCCGTTCGGCGCCTCGGCCTGCGCCACCGCCAGAAACGGCGCGAAGGCGTCGCGCAGACGCGCGGGGATGACGCGGATCAGGGTTCGCACCCGAAAGGCCTGCAAGGCCGCCGCGGCCGCCTGGAATTGGGCGACCGCTTCGCCGGTGAGCGTCTCCAGACGGTAGTCCGTATAGTCGAAGATGAAAGCGTAATCGTCCCCATGGCGGGCGATCGCGTCGCCGAGCGCGCTCAACCCCTTCGTCACGAGATCTCCGGACGGCCAGATGCAGCCGAAGACGTCGATCAAAACGATCCGCGCCCGGTGATCCACGGAAATGGCGATCAAATCATCTTCAGAAACGCGCTGAGGGCAGAAAAAAACCTGATAGATCATAGGCATATGCACCTTGTTGGAAAACCGCCCAATATCATATGTAACATTACCACAGCGCCTGCCGTCCTGTCCCTAGAGAGAAAGGACGAAGCGGCGCTGGGGCGCGGTGCGCGCGCTTGGCCGCTTCGGACCCGTTCTCGGGCCTCCGGCGGCCGCTTGTGGTAAAGTTTCGATAACCGAGGCGGTGATAGGCCTTACAATCCGTGATCAAGGGAAACAGAACGGCCGATGACGCAATACGGGTAAATACACATTCGGTTTTTGCTCGTAGCTGACATGTTAGCTTTACGTCGATCCCTCGAACGCAGAAATTACCTCATTCCCGCTATCGTGAAAGATGCTCTCGCAGCAAAGACAAGTCCGAGAATCCGTAACGATGCTTTGACACCCTCGCAACAGGCCACATAATCGGAATCCGGATCATCAAAGTATCGTCGCGTAGGCCGCACGTTAGGCGAGCGCACAAGAGTGATGCGCCAATATCAACTTCCACCGATCTCCGTTCAAATTGCACAAGAGCATTTATGGAATCGAACAACGAGCATCTATCCGCCATTCGACAAACCGTTCTCAGTTTAACGAGTACGGCTCATTTCAATAACTGCCATGCAGAAATTGAAAAATACATAAAGGCGACGGAAGATCTTAATAAACAAGAAAAATATCAAATTGCACAAGATCTTATTGAGGATTTACAGCCCTTAACGTCAGTCCAGCGAGTATTTTTATCTTCTATTTCATTTCAATTGTCGCCATCTCCGGCGACGATCGCCACGCTTCTGCGCGTGGCTGATCAGTCACACCTAAGTTTTTCGGGTAAATGGCAAGTTTTGATACAGATTTTGTCAAAAATGTTTGTCAATTCCGAGGCTATTTCTTTGGAGGCTTCTATCTCATGTCATGAATATTATAGGACCTTCCTGGCAAAATTGATGGAAACAACGTCGGATATGACACCGACTATGCCTCTCCCCCGCACGCACGGTAGTGTCGTGTTTGTGACCGGTCAATTTTTAGGTTTGCAGCATGCGCCGACAAAAGGTGTTCTTGATCTCGCTACGGCAATGATGGCGGCACACGATGTGCGTCCCTTCATTATTAATACGGCAACCTTGCCGCGCACTGTTTCCGCACCGTTGTTCCGACCATTTATTAGTAGTCATAACAGTCAACTGAACGAGTGCAGAAACATTGCTTACGCTGGCCTTCAGATTCCTTATTTGCAAGCGAAGAATCCGATGCCAAATGGACCCGACTTTGCGATGATTCTGACCGAAATCGCGCGTATTCAACCCGAATTTGTGCTGACATACGGCGTGCCGAACTATGTTTCTGATCTATGCGCGGCGTTCGCAACGGTCTTCGCTTTCAACACCTCAAGCGAACTCGCCCCCTATCAATGCGCCGGCGCAGTTTTGACGCGATCCATAACCGATCGAGATCGTGCGCTCTGCGATGCGCTTAACTACGATTTGAATGGAGTTCTTCACGTGGCGCCGGCTTATGAAATGCCGCAGGCGCAAAAAGCTTATTCGCTTGCGGACCTTGGCGCTTCAGCAACGGACTTTGTGATTACTGTTGTGGGCACACGATTAGACGCGGAAATTTCTGTTGAGTTTTTGGCGCTTCTGCGCAATGTTCTTGAGGCCGTCCCCAACGCCTATTTTGTTTTCGCAGGCCAGTATCAGAACGTCGAAAGACACTGCGACGTCGCGCGCATTCCACGGTCTCGTTATCACTACGCCGGCTATGCCGATCTGATGGGTTTGTTCCCGATCTGCGATATCTTTCTCAATCCCACTCGCAGCGGCGGCGGCACGTCAGCCTGTCAGGCGTTGGGATGCGGCGCACCGGTCGTCACCGTCGATTATGGCGACGTCGCCAGCAACAGTCCCCACGACTTCCGCCTTCGAGACTACGCGGCCTGTCTGGAGCGTGTCCAAGCATATGTCTCCGATCCCGATCTCTACGGACGTCACGCTGAACTTGCGCGCATCTATTACGCTGAAGGCCGAAGTTTGCAGACCGTCGCCGGCGATATGCTGACAGCATTCCGGGCTCGGTTGTGTTAAGGTTTAAGCCCTAAGCAACGTTGTCGCCAGTTCGGGGCAACGCCCTTGAGGTGAGATCCAGCGACGGAACCGTTTCCCGCTTGTGTTAATGGCGGGGCCATGGATGACGCCGCCGCCTTTCGCTTCGCCCGTGCGCTCTATCGGGCCGCGCCTTTGCCAAGCCTGTGGAAAGCGCGGGCGCGCGCGATGGCGTGGCGCGTCGCCGGGCGAATTCCGGGCGGTCCGTCCCGGCGCGTGAAAGGCTTGCCGCCGCCGCAAGATCCCTGGCCGCGCACGCCGGAGGCGGATTTGGAGATGTCCGTCATCATGCCGGTCTACGGCCAGGCCAAGCTGGCCTTGGCGGCGCTGGACGGGCTCGCCGCCCATGGCGGGGGGGTCGCCTATGAGACGCTCGTCGTCGATGACGCCAGCCCCATGCCGCAGTCCCAGATCCTGGCCGAGGGCTGCGCCGTCCGCCCGGTGCGCCTGATCCGCCATGAGGCCAATCAAGGCTTCGGCGCGGCCTGCAATACGGGCGCGGCGGCGGCCCGCGCTCCGGTGCTGTTTTTTCTGAATTCGGACGCCTTCCTTCGGCCGAACGCGCTCGCCGCGCTTCTCGCCGCGCTCAAGGCGGAGCCGCAAGCGGGCATGGTCGGCGCGAAACTCCTGAACCCGGACGGAACGTTGCAGGAGGCCGGCGCGCTCTTGTTTGAAGACGGAACGGCCTGGCGTTGGGGCGGCGGCGACGATCCGAACCGGCCCGCCTATCAATTTCGCCGCCCGGTCGATTACGCCTCCGCCGCCGCCGTGGCCGTGCGCCGGGAGGTTTTCGCCGCCCTCCACGGCTTCGATCCCGCTTTCGCCCCCGCCTATGGGGAGGACGCGGATCTGTGCCTCAGGGCGCGGGGGGATGGCTGGACGACGCTCTATGAACCTTTGTGCGAACTGGTTCATATCGAAGGCGCAACGAATGGCCGGGATGTCGCCCAGGGGGTGAAGGCCTATCAACCGAAGCACCAAGCCTTGTTGGCGCGCCGGCATAGGGATGTGCTCACGCCCTTCGGGCCGCCGCCGCCACGGGCCGATCTCGCCGCCGGGGCTGACCGGGATCCGGCCGATCCCTCGCGCGGGCGGGCGCGCGTCTTGGTGGTCGATCAACATCCGCCCGATCCGGACCGCGACGCCGGCTCCCGCTTCACGCTCGCTTTGATGCAGGCGATCACGGCTTGCGGCCAGCGCCCGGTCTTTTGGGCGGAAAGCGCGCCGAGGGGGGCTGTGGCGCGCCAGGATTTGTGGAGCGCCGCCGGCGTGGAGGCCCATGCGGCGCCCTATGCGCCGGCCTTCGGCGCGCTTCTGAAACGCGAGGCGCCGGGCCTCGCCGCGGCGGTGCTGTTTCGCGCCGACGTCGCGGAGGGGCGGCTCGCCCGGATCCGGCGCCGCGCGCCCAAGGCGACGATCGTCTTTCACCCGGCCGACCTGCACCATTTGCGTCTCGCCCGGGAGGCCGAGGCCACGGGCTCGAAAGCCGCGGCCCGCGCGGCCCGCGCCTATGAGGCGCGCGAACGCCGGCTATGCGCGGCCGCCGATCATGTGATGGTGCATTCCGACGTCGAGGCCCAATTGATCCGGTCCTGGCCGGAGGCGGCGCCGGTCACGGTGCTGCCCTGGATCGAAACCCTGCGCGATCCGGGCCCGCCCTTCGACGCCCGGCCGCCCCAGGCGGTCTTTCTCGGCAATTATCGCCATCCGCCCAATGTGGACGCGGCGCGCTTTCTTGCGCGGGAGATCTGGCCCTTGGCGCGCGTCCGGATCCCCGAGGCCCGGCTGATCCTGGCGGGGGCGGCCATGGGGCCGGAACTGCGCGACCTTGGCGCCCTGCCGGGAATCGAGGCGCGCGGCTGGGTTAAAGATCTCAGCAGTCTGTTTGTGGAATGCCGCGCCATGGCGGCGCCCCTGCGTTACGGCGCCGGCATCAAGGGCAAGCTGATCGACGCCCTCGTCCATGGTCTGCCGGTGGCGACGACGCCTATGGGGGCGGAAGGGCTCGCCCTTGCGGACGGCCTGACCGCCCGGATCGCCGGCGACGCGCAGGCCTTCGCCGAAGCGCTCGCTGACCTTTTGAGCGACGCCGCCTTGTGGGGCCGGATCGCGGCGGCCGGACGCGCCCATGCGGCGGCCCGCTACGGCCCGGAGGCGGCGCAAGCCGTATGGCGGGAAACGTTAAACCTAAACACGGTCATCTTATAAAAGATCGTTTAGTTTTTCTTGTGTTAACGACCTAACCACGAGGTTGTCATCGGCGTCGCCTGACTTTCGAAGCCCACAAGACGCGAATCAACTGTACAGGAGCACCATTCGCCCTATGGATGAGTTTGACGCCGTTTTAAACAAAATCTCTCAATTGAGGCCGCCCAGAAAGTTCACAAATAGCGCTGGGCACGAAATATTTGGTTTTTCCGCGCCCGAATTTGCACGTGCGGCGGCGTATTATGCGTCCGAAACTCAAAAATTGAACACAAATAGCGCGAAAACGTGGTTGAACGACCTATCAATCGCCATCCAAGTTGAGAGATACTCTTACTTTCTCTATGACGCTTTGTTTGGCGCACCTATTGTTGAGCACGTACGCACCCGGTTTCCCAACTTCGTGCTTCGCGATCGGCGTACCGTCGCATTGGCGCTTTATGCGGATTTTCTTGGTGAAGACATTGGTGACGTCGAAGACAAATTGAACAACGCTGAACAAACAGTCAAAGACCTTTGGGGTGCTTGCGTTCCCGACGAAGAAAATGTGACTGAAGAACAGCTCACCAAATTCTATGATGGAATTCCTTTTCCGATGGGCGTCCATCTACATTTAATCGCCGAGCACGCTTTGGGCGCAGCGATTCGCGGCACAAGCGTCGCAATCGCGCGCGAAATTAAGGCGCAAAAAGCGTTCGATCTTGGTGGTAACGTCGGCATGATCACCTCGGCTTTGGCGCAAGCGGGCGTTCCGTCTGTAACGTTGATAGAACCATCGACACAGGCGCTTGCATTCGCTCGCTGGCGCGACGAAATCGCTGGCATTTCTAATGTCCGCTACTGTAGTAATCATGACCCGGAAGCTGTTTTAGAGCAAATCGGTGGCCCATGTGATTTCGGCGTCTGCATCGAAGTGTTGGAGCATGTGCTGGACGTTGAGGGCGTTCTCGAAACTTTGAATAAATGTATTCGTCCGGGCGGCGTATTATTTCTTTCTAGCTCTTTCGGACTTCCAATGGTGTCGCATCTTGTCCGGAATCGAAGATATTCCGGTCAAGAGCGGGCGTTATTTGAGAAGTGTGGCTTTTACTTTGTGAAACCAAATCTCCCTTTACCAATGATCGGCAATATGAATTATTTTATAAAGAGGTGACGTGATGAACGTTCCATTCTACCGACATGAACTGGACTCCAGCTCTGCGGCGTCGATCGGAGCGGTGTTGGACTCGCCTTTTTTGACGTCAGGATCCGTCGGCCGGGCGGTCGAAGAGCAACTCCAAGAATTTTTTGACATTCGACACGCTTTCCTCGTCAATTCTTGGACCAATGGCGCGATCGCTGTGCTTCTGGCTTGGGGAGTCGGGCCGGCGGACGACGTGCTCGTGCCTGCGCAAACCTTTATCGCCTCGGCCAATGTGGTTGCGTTGACAGGCGCAAACCCGGTGTTCGTGGACGTTGATCCGGAAACGTTGCTGGTGACGCCAGAACACGTTGTCGATGCATTGACCTCGCGCACCCGCGCAGTCATTCCCGTTCATCTTTATGGGCAAATGTGCGACGTAGCGGCCATACGCAAAGCGTTGGACGCCAATGGCCGTTCAGACGTCAAAATCTTGGAGGACGCGGCGCATTGCTTTGAAGGCGCCTTTGACGATCGGCCGCCCGGATCGGACGGCGATTGCGCGGTGTTCTCGTTTTACGCCACCAAAAATGTAACATGCGGTGAGGGCGGCGCAGTGATCACGGGTGACGCCGATCTCGCAGCCGCCGTCCGTGAAACCCGCCTCCACGGCATGTCCGCCATTGCGGCCGATCGTTTTCGCGGCGGCCGCTACAACCATTGGGACATGAAACGGCTCGGCGTGAAAGCAAATTTGCCCGATTTGCTCGCGGCGCTGCTACCAAAGCAGATTGAGACGATCCGAGATCGTCTAGCCACACGCGACGCTCTTTGGGCGAAATATGACGCGCTTTTGGATGATGTTCCGGTCAGACGGCCAACGATCGATGGACGGGTGCGTCATGCGCGGCATCTGTATCCTGTGCACGTTCCGCCGGTGCAGCGAGACGCAATCATCGCCGAGTTGAACGCCGCCGGCGTCGCCGTCACAGTCAACTACCGGGCCGTGCCAACATTGACCTATTATCGCGACAAATATCCAGACGCAGCCGAGCGAACGCCGGAATCGGTCGAATGGGGCGCCGGCCAAATTTCACTTCCATTCTTTCCAAAAATGACAATGAAAGAACTGGAATATGTGACCGCGTCAATCAGGCGCATTATGTCCGAAATTAATAATTAGGTATTATTATGATAATTCTTGTGACTGGCGGCCTTGGTTTTATTGGAAAGCATTTTATTCAATGCGCTTTGCAAAGAGGGCATTTTGTCAAAAACATAGACTGCATCAATTACGCAGCAGACGTAAAAATCTCCGATGAATTTACACGTCATCCAAACTACCGTCTCATTCATGCTGATGTCGTGGACCTTGAATTTATTCCAGAGTGTGATGTCGTTGTGCACTTCGCCGCCGAAAGCCACGTAGATGCTTCCATTTCTTCTAACGCGAAATTCGTTCGTTCGAATATCGTTGGGACTCAAAAATTACTCGAGTTGATTCGAGGCAAAGCCTATCAAGATACTCCATTATATTTACAAATATCCACCGATGAAGTTTATGGCGATAACATCGAGGGTAGCTTTGACGAAAACGCGCTCCTTAAGCCTTCGAATCCGTACTCGGCGACAAAAGCGGCGGCCGACATGCTTGTGATGAGCTGGGGGCGTACATATGGCCTGCCTTGGAACATTGCGCGCCCGACAAACAATTATGGATGCCATCAATATCCTGAAAAACTTATTCCGAAGGCGATCGGTCGCTTGAAGCGCGGTCGGCCGATACCATTGCATGGTGACGGATCATATATTCGTACATGGCTGCATGCCGACGACACCGCGGAAGCATTGTTCCGAATTATCGAAGACGGTGCACGCCAGACAATTTATAACGTGTCTGGTGATGAGCAGCACCGCAATATTGATGTCGCGCGCAAACTTTGCGCGCTCTTGGGCGTGCCCGCGAAGGAGGGGCAGGGCTGGGTGTTTTCAGGTGATCGCGCCGGTCAAGACGTGCGCTATTCCGTCGACGACGCCAAACTACGTCGATTGGGCTGGCGACCGACTCGCCGTTTCGACGAAGAGTTGGTCCATGTGGTCGAAACCCACGAATTCAATCGCTTTCAATAAACTCAAAGCAGCCGTCGCCCCCAATCAAAATGCGGAAACATCATGGAGACGGCTTGCCGCATGCGATCGCAAGCAGCGCTCCTACGGTTCTAGCAGACATTGCAGCCTCCAAGTCCAATGAAATCTCGAGCTCATTTTCGATAGCGGAAATCATTGATATGGTTACGAACGAGTCCCAATTTTCGACGTCGTCTTTACCAAGAAATAGAGTGACTTTATCTTTTGATATTTCAAGGATCTCCGCGAACGTGTCCTGCATTCGCACAAGAATCTGATCTTCAGTCACCAAGTAACTCCTTGTGGCTGGATGGCTCGACAAAACGAACAAATGTTTTTGGCAAGTTCAGTTGTTTGATTTGGGCATCATACACTTGACCTGTTCCCATGTCATGATTTGAGCTTAGCTGAAATCCCATGCGAGGATAGATGTCCGCGACTTGAGCGTTGCGTTTATGAGCGACAAAACGTCCGCGCAGCGTCGCGACGTTCTCGTGTCGCGCCCAATCAATCAAATGCGCCAACATGCCCTCCTCGACGGTGCGCCCAAGAACTCGGCAAGATAACAGCCACGTGTCAATTTCGAGCACGGTTTCGTTGCGGGCGGCGAGGATCACGCCCACCAGCCCCGCAGGGCCAAATCGATCGGTGACGTGGAAGGCGCGGGCGTAATGCGGCGGCGCTAAGAATTGCTGCAGCTCCGTCGGGTTGTGGCGGCGGCACGTCAGATTAAATTGATTTGTCTTGTGAATAAGATCCGTCACGCGAGGCAGATTCGATCCGTCGATTGGTTCGATGTTCAAATTGATATTTAGCGAACGCAAGTAGTCATCTCTCGATTGCGCGGACTTTTGTGCATGCGCGCGCTCAATATCTTGTTTAAAATAACTAATTCGCGCCTGATCTTCTTGTGATCGCGTCGGTTTTCTTATTAAGCTGAGATTAGAAAGAAATCTTGCTCGCTCGTGCGGATCAGCAGAAAGGTCCGGCACGATGACGTCCGGCAGCATCGCGCGCATCTCCGCACGCTCGTGAGGGTTGTCGTCCAAGAAAACAAGAGCGTCCGTTCCGATATTCAATTGTTCGCAGAATGCGACGGCGGCGAGATATTTTGGGGTCCAATCGTCGCGTATAAACAGAAAATCGGACCGCTTGAGCACCATTTCCATGCGACGATCGAGAACTTCCGCCACCGATCCCGGATCGTTTTTGGAGGCGACGCCAAGCGCCACGCCGTCGAGAAGCGCATCCTTTAGATAGTGTTGCAACCGCAAGAACGCGGCCCCCGCGCCTGCCGGGTTAAGAAGCACGCCTTCGACGCCGACTTCGCCCAGCACGCCGCCCCATAGGGTATCATCGGCGTCGACGAGAATCGCTTTTACGGGGTGCTTTCGAAGATTGGCCAACGTGTCGGCCAGCGCGCGGGCGATGGGAATGACGTCGTCAGGCGCGCCGATTATTTTTGCTTGGGTCCACCAACGAAAATCTTTGAAGCCGCCTTCGGGCGCGAAGATGTCGGGATCCAGAAATGTCAAACGTGGACCTTCAAGCGGCTCTAGGCGCGCCTTGACGCGCCTGCGCCAGGAGGCCCATGGCGAACCCGGCTCGACCTCCTCCGCCATGCGCTCTGGAGTCAAGAGAATCGTCTTCACGCCCTTGTCGTTTAGGGCCTTAAGCCCAAGGACAATGTCGTCCAGTTTGTCATCGACCTCACGCCGCGTCCCGCCGGCGCTCAATCCCAGCGCCGACACCCAGATGACGGCAAGGTCGGCCGCAAAGTTCGGGTTCAAAACATCGGCGGTCCAACCATCGAACGAAAGAATGTCCGGCTCGATTTCAATGGCGCGCGCACGTGCGAAGTGGGAGGCGGCCGCCGCCAGATTATCAAGAGTGCAATCGCCGCCGAACGCAACGCGTATTCGACCACGGGCATTCGGGCCTTCAGCGCGCGCGCGGCGCTCCGCTGAGAGGATCTTCGCCAGATTCAGCGCCGGTGCATCTTGCATCGGTTCGCCCCTCGCTCCTTAACGTTCATCAAGCCGGTCGCGCGATGATGCACGCCGACACTGCGATACGCCGCCGGCGCGCCCGCTCCAAGGTGCTTCCGGTCGCTGGGAAGAGCGCTTCCATCTCTACGGCGAAGCCGGCTTCACGCACCATTGCACCGACATCCGCGGGATCGGCGAAAAGATGAATGTGGTCTGGCGCTGGTGAATTGGCCGGCGCGTTAATAAATAACTTTGCATTGTTCGAGGCTATGCGACGCAAAATATCCAGCGCCTCTCGAGGGCTATCAAGGTGTTCTAAAACTTCCGAGAAAACAATTGAGTCGAATGCACCAAATTTTTCCTCGGCATCAAACATATCTTGTCGCAAAAGATGAATGGGGCGCGTCACACCAAGACAGTCCAAAGCCAAACGCGTTTCACGAAGACTGGATTCGCTGATGTCCCATGCTTCAAGAGATCCAATGCGTTTGTTCGCCGCCGCAAATGAAAGAAATAATCCGTGGCCAGGCCCTATCTCGAGATGCCGAACATCAGCTGCATGATTATGCAAAAAATTATCTCGATAAAAACGAAAAACCTGCCTATGATTGCTCCACAACACCTGCGACAAAAGTAACCCGCGCATGTAAGGGGTCATTATTTCAGTATTTTGATATACTTGAGAGCATGCATCCTCAAAAGAACTTAGTCGATATTCGCCCGTCTTCCGAAAATGAAGCTCTTCATGTAGAACAGTTCGACAAAGCCAGGCGTATCCTTTCGCATAATCGACGAGAGAATCTCCAACAATAGCAAGAACCTGAGATGCAAGAAGTTCTGCAAATAACAGGTGATCCTCTGGGCAATCAAAGCTTGCGGAAAGAACGTCGATATGCTCCGGAAATACATTAAGAACGTGTTCACATATTCTATGAACAGACGGATATGAGCCAATTTTTTCGAGAAAGTGGGGTATTTCTTGTTTTGACATGAAGCGCTGCCTCAATGTAACTACGCCAATATCCGAGATCGCGCTTTGCCTTTAGACAATAAGCCGCGTGTTATGCTATATATTTCGAACGAGATTTCAATAACCCCGGCGGATACGGCGTGTTGTGTGACTTCTCCCGTCAAGCAAGCTTCTTCGTTGACATAGAGCGGCGCCCGATAGGCGATTGACCATTCCGCGGACACGCCGCATGCGCCTGGCAAATGCCGTCCGAGCAATCGGGATAATTGTGCGAGCTGTAAGCCGCCATATACGACGACGTCATCATAATAATGCGCCTGCGCAAACGCGGGATCAGTGTGGATCAAGCTGGTGTCTTGGCTTAGTTGACGGAACCACGTCATGTCCTCGGAGCGGATGACGAAGTTGAATTCTGCGCGCCGCCCAACCCAACTCTGCGCATCATCTTTCTCCATTTGAAGCTTTCCTGCGTATTCGTGACTTACTTTTGCCCTTAAACGTGCAGGTGCTGCGCGGCGTACGCACGCGCAAGGACTTTCAAGACCGTGGCCTACATGGATTTTCTTTTCGATCAAATTTAAACTCTCAAATCCGCTTCGACGACGGATGGCCGCGATCGTCAACGCTCCAGGGCCCGGCGTCGTGGGGCGCGGATTGCGTTCACACGTTGACGCGCGGCGTTTGGCGCGCAGATGGGCGCGGGGAAACAAGGAAGTCCTCAGCGACATCAGCGGCCGCCACCGCGCCGGACGCCATAATGACGCTGTGTCCGATCGTAGTCATCGGCGCGACGTAACTGAGGCTCCCGAGGAACGCGCGCGCGTGGACGACCGCATGTGCGTCGACAACGGAGCGATGCGTCAAAATTGCGTCCTCTCCGATTTGCGCATCCCGCATGACGCGGCCGCCTAGAAGCGTGGCGCCTGCGCCAAGGCGCGCGCCCGCGCCAACATAGGCCAAGCCATGAACCATGACGTTCGCGCCAAGATCTGCGGACGGATCAATCCATGCGCTCTTGTGGGCAAGCCAGGGTTGCGCATAGCCAAGCTGTTGCGCCCACAACCGTTTATCCCGCCTCACAACGTGCCGTCGCGAATAGCCGATGGCGACGAACATCTCATGGTTTGAAGGCGGCGCGGTCTGCAGCACATCCGCTGCGGAGATTACGGGACGGCTTCGGAACACAACCTCACGGGGCGTGTCGACAACGAAGCCGGCGACCGCGCGCTTGGCCGCAATGCAAAGGTCAAACACAAATTCCGCCATCGCCCCCGCGCCAAAAATCAAAAGCGGCTTATGGGCGTCGGTCACAGGGAGTAATCTCTCGGCGCCGCGATAACGCGTGAAGGCGGCGACCGAACATCGTGTCGGTCCGGCACGTCGCTGGTCACCACCACACCCGGATCAAGAACGCAATCGGACCCGATCGTCACGTCCGGCAAAACAACGGCGTTGGATCCAATCCGCACACGCGCTCCTATCACACAGCGCCCATTGACCAGGGCGCCGACGCCAAGGGTGCTGCACCGCCCAAGAACGGCTTCATGACCGAGAAAACTAAACGGCATCATCCAACTGCCGTCCTCTAACTCCGCACCACGCTGGACATGAGCGCCGAAGCCTACCGCTGCGTGCGAGGCGAGCCGCACGTCCGGCTCGATCACCGCGCCGGGATGAATGAGCCGGGCGAAAGCGACGCCCTCACCCGTCAGGCGATCTAAGACGCTCCAGCGAAGCTCGGCATCTTCTATCCCGACAAAAACCTCGCCTCCACCGGGTGAAATCGGCGAAAGATCGTCCGCATGGCGCATCGTCACTTCGTTGAATATGTCGGAAGCGCCGGCGATTACGTCGTAGGGCGGCTCTCCATCGGACAAGATGATAAGCTTTTTTTGACCAAATGACCTCATGTGGAAAACATCAAAGCTAAAACTCACTGACGTTCGATCGTGATCGGCTCTGTAAACTGCGCCGACGGAGTCTCCGTACAGCCGACGTATGCGTCAACGCAATGGCTGGCTCATTTGCGCAGCGATAACACGTTCTATTTTCATCATGATGCAGAATTATTTTATGTTTTGTTTGATTGATCGATTCGCCTGATTATCATATGGCCGATCGCGTGGATCGCTGCAGCTCTTAAATGGGAATCCGTTACGTCCAACGAACAATGGAACATAATCGTACCGCTGTCATTTTACAGTCAAGCTACTTGCCATGGCGCGGCGTACTTGACTTAGCTAACATTGCGGATACTTTTGTATTATTTGATCATGCTCAATATACGCGCAATGATTGGCGCAACCGTAACAAAATCATGAGCCCCAACGGCCCCTTCTGGCTGACGATCCCTGTCAAACGCCGGTTTGGAGAGACGATAGATCAAGCTGAAGTTGATGGATCCCAGTGGACGAAAAAGCATTTTCGAGCCATTCAGCAAAATTACTCAAAGGAACAAGGGTACCGTAGAATTAAAAATGACATCGAAGACATATACAATTCTGCAGCAAATTTGGACAGGCTAAGTTCGATCAACCGCATATTTATTGATTTTTTAGTGAAAAATCTAGATATCTCGGTTGAGTTTATTTCATCTCGAGATATTTTAAGGCGCGTTGGTGTCGAATCCACCGATTCACCGCAAACAGATGAAGACCCGGTCGCAAAACGATATCGACGCAATCACCAACTCATTGAAATGTGTCATGCGGTGAGCGCAACACGTTATGTATCGGGGCCCGCGGCGTTGACATACCTTGACGAAGCGCAATTCCTGGAAGCAGGTATCACATTGAGAGTCGCGGATTTTACAGGCTATCCACGCTACCGACAGTTATCTGAAGATTATCATGAAAAAGTTTCAGCCCTCGATTTGCTACTGATGACGGAACGGGATGCGCTGAACTATCTTTTGTCTACGCACCCAGGTCACAACTTCTTGAAAACGGTGCGCGATCACCCGGCGAAGGTGTCGTCTGGGGCCGCATCTTTTGAACCGCTTAAAGATTGAGATGCGTTCGTCGCCTAGGACTCGAATCCTCACTCACATGCCTTCGAGGCGGACTCCGCGTCGAAAGCGTTTCTAAGCTGATACGACGCTGGGAGGACCGAATACGCCCCGCCCTTCCGTCCGGGGGCGCCCCCGGTCTAGAAGCGCGTCCATGAACCCCGCCCCGCCTGCGCAGATGAAGGCCGCGCCCGATCCGGATCTCCTGATCCGCGCGCGCGGGCTCGCCAAGGCCTATCGGATCTACAAAAAGCCCGAGCATCGGCTCTGGCAGATGATCCTCCGGCGCGCCAAGCTGCACCATGATTATTGGGCGCTGGAAGGCGTCGATCTCGACATCCGCCGGGGCGAGACGGTTGGCGTTTTGGGCCGCAACGGCGCGGGCAAATCGACCCTTTTGAAGATCCTGGCGGGCGCCCTCGCGCCAAGCCATGGCGACGTCGCGTCCTATGGCCGGATCGCCCCGCTCCTGGATCTGGGCGCCACCTTCAACCCCGAATTCACCGGCCGGGAGAACGCCCGCCTGCAAGCCGCCGCCCTGGGCCTCGACGAACGCGATCTGAAGGATCGCATGGCCAAGATCGAGGCCTTCGCGGCCCTTGGCGATTTCTTCGACCAGCCGCTCAAGACCTATTCCGCCGGCATGCAGGCGCGCCTCGCCTTCGCCGTCGCCGCCCACGCCGAGGCGGACGTCCTGATCGTCGACGAGCTCTTGGCCGTGGGCGACGCCGCCTTCGCCCAACGCTGCATGCGCTATGTGCGGAGTTTCGAGGCCCATGGCGCCCTCCTCTTCGTCTCCCATGCGCCCGACCAGGTGCTGTCCCTGTGCCGACGCGCGCTCTGGATCGACGGGGGACGGGTGCGCATGGACGGCCCCGCCAAAGAGGTGGCGGAAGCCTACGCCGCCGCGCTCCAAGCCGAAGCGGATGACGGCGGCCGCTTCCGCTTTGAAGGCCGACGCGCC
Source organism: uncultured Caulobacterales bacterium (assembly GCA_964412525.1). Lineage (GTDB taxonomy): Bacteria > Pseudomonadota > Alphaproteobacteria > Caulobacterales > CAYPOX01 > CAYPOX01. Next base: position 38 of record CAYPOX010000002.1, on the reverse strand, counting down.
GCCCCGCCCCCGGTCGGGGATCCGCCGGCCGTCGACGA
>CAYPOX010000001.1:0-77258 GCA_964412525.1 uncultured Caulobacterales bacterium | reverse complement strand
AGAGCAGTGAGTGCGTTGGCGCTGATTTCATGATCCATGATTCATGAATAAAGGAACGTTCGAAGGGTGCCAAATGATATTTTTGCGACGGCGTCCGGGGACCGCCGCTTCGACCATCTGACAATGCTGGCGGCCTGAACGCTTATCTCGATGCTGCTACGGCACGGCCCGTGGCATTCGCGACGCGGCGGAACGCCCAAGAGATTGAAGAGCCGCTCGTCGCAGGGCAGCTGAACCCGGCTTTCAATCGATCGTATCCATTGACGAACACGCACTGGCCATCATCAACTTCGCTCGATCAGGCAAACGTCGGTTGCCTGCACAGTTTTTGCGGTGGCCATGATGCGCCGCGTGGAGGCGGGGCTGTTGAACGACGCTCCGGCTTAGTGCCAACCGCCTGTTTTAGTTGGCGCGCCGGGGAGGATTCGAACCCCCGACCCCCAGATTCGTAGTCTGGTGCTCTATCCAGCTGAGCTACCGGCGCCTGGCCGCGTCCGGGCTTTGGCCCGCGGCGTCGCGGCGGCGATCCGTGGGACCGTCGCTGCGGAGGCGGGAAACTAGACGTCCAGCCCCGCCGAAGCAAGCGGCAATTCGCCAGCTCAAAATGGGGTCCCTTCAGCGGCGAACACGCCCCGCGCCACCGCGCGCGCCACGGCGTCGGCGGCCAGCGCCCCCAAAGCCGCCAAGGCGAGCGGGCGCGGTTCGCCCAAAGAACGCGCCTCGGTCGACGCGGCGAACACCACATCCCCGTCCATGGGCGCAAAGACCGGGCGGATGGCGCGCGCCAGCCCCGCCGTCGCCATTTCGGCCAAGCGTTGCGTTTCGGCGCGGTCCAAGGCGGCGTCCGTCGCCACCAGTACGAGCGTGGTGTTGGCCGGCCCGGCCGCCGCCCCGGGCGCGGATTTGGCGTCCACGGGCCAACCTTGAGCCGAAGGCGCGTGCGAACCCGGCCGGCGCCCGCCAAACTCGCCGTCGATTTCAAACGGCCAGGCCCAGTAAGTGTCCGTTCCCGGCATGGTCACGGCGCCGAAGCAATTCACCGCGACGAGGGCCGCCACGGTCGCGCCCTCCGCGCTCCGCGCCGACGCGGAACCCAAACCGCCGCGGCGCATCCCCGCCATGGCGCCGAAGCCGGCCCCCGCCGCGCCTTGCCGCAGGGGATCGCCCGATTGGGCGTCCGCCAAAGCGCCCAGGCCAAGGGCGCCATAGGGCGGCGTCTCGCCCCAGCTTTTGTCGCCGCCATTCGCCAGATCATAGAGGATCGCCGCCGGCACGATCGGCGCCGGCGGGATCGCCGTGTCCTTCCCCAGGCGTACGCCGCGCCCCGCCGCGCCCAGGGCCGCCGTGACGCTCGAGGCTGCTTCAAGTCCATAAACCGAGCCGCCCGACAACAGGACCGCGTCCGCACGGCCCACCAGGGCCTCCGGGCGCAGGGCGTCCGTCTCCCGTGTGCCGGGCCCGCCGCCCGCCACCGCCGCCGCGCATGGGGCCGGGCGGTCGAACAGCACGACCGTCGCCCCCGTTCGCGCGCGCGCATCCTCCGCAGAGCCCGCCCGCAGGCCGGCCACGTCGGTGAGATCATTTTTGGGTCCCGCTTCGCCATCCGTCATGGGCAACGCTCCTTGCGCCGCGATGTTGCGCGCGCCGCCCGGGCATGCAACCGATGACGGCGAAAGCCAAGACGGGGGACGCCATGCGATTTGCGGTGCTGGGATTGGTGGCGACTTTGGCGGCCTGTTCGCGACCCGCGGGGCCGCCTGACGCGAGTGACGCCCAAGGCGGGGGGCGAGACGGACGGTTCGCGATCGCCGCCGCCCATCCTCTCGCCACCGAAGCCGGCGCGCAGATCCTGCGCCGGGGCGGGTCGGCGGCGGACGCGGCTGTGGCCGTTCAGGCCGTCTTGACCTTGGTGGAGCCTCAGTCCTCGGGGATCGGCGGCGGCGCCTTTCTTTTGCATCTCGACGCAAAGACGGGGCAGGTGCACCATTATGACGGGCGCGAGACCGCGCCCGCCGCGGTCGGTCCGGACCTGTTTTTGCGTGAGGACGGCGAGCCGCTCGGCTTGCTCGACGCCGTGGTCGGCGGCCACTCCATCGGCGTGCCGGGGGTGGTGGCGGCCTTGGCCGCGGCCCATGCGGATCACGGCGCTCTGCCATGGTCGGATCTGTTCGTCGACGCCATCCGCCATGCAGAGGACGGCTTTCAAGTCACGCCGCGGCTGCATCGGATGATCACGCGGATCCCGCGCCTTGACGACATGCCGGATACGCGCAGCATGTTTTTCACTGAAGACGGCGCACCCTTGCCCGTTGGCGCGACGCTGCGCAATCCGAAGCTCGGCGCGTCCTTGCGCGTATTGGCGGCGGAAGGGCCGGAGAGTTTTTACGAGGGATCGCTGGCCGAAGCGATCGTCGCAGCCGCCACGGAGACGACCACCTTTCCATCCACCATGACGCCGGAAGATCTGGCCGGCTATGAGGCGCGACGCAACGCGCCGGTTTGCGCGCCGTTCCGAACCTACCGTCTTTGCGCCGCGCCGCCGCCCTCTTCCGGCGTCATCATGCTTCAATTGATGGGCTTGCTCGAGCGGCTGGACCTGCGCGCCGAGCAGGGCTGGACCGAACGCGCGCTCCACCTCTTCGCAGAGGCCTCTCGCCGCGCCTATGCGGATCGCGACGGGTTCATGGCGGATGATCGCGTCGTTCCTGTTCCGGTGGAGGGATTGATCGATCCAAGCTATCTCGACGCGCGGGCGAGCGAGATCGGCGACCGTGCGGCGCCCTCCGTCGGCCCCGGCGACCCGCCCGGCGAGGCGCGACTCGCCCCGGACGCTGCGGATAAACCGCCCTCGACCAGCCATTTCACCATCGTGGACGGCCGCGGCGATGTGGTGACCATGACGACCACCGTCGAGTTTCCGTTCGGAAGCCATGTCATGGCGGGCGGATTCATCCTCAACAATCAGCTGACCGATTTCTCCTTCCGCCCGGAGATCGGCGGCCAGCCGGTCGCCAACGCGGTCGCGCCCGGGAAGAAGCCGCGGTCCTCCATGAGCCCCGTTCTCGTCTTCGACGCGAAGGGCGAAATGGTCGCCGCGCTCGGCTCGCCCGGCGGCACGGCGATCATCGACTATGTCGCGAAGGTGCTGCTGGCCCATTTGGAATGGGGCGACAGCCTCGCCGAGGCGATCGCCGCGCCCAATGTCTACGCCCGCGGCGGGGCGCTGGTCCTGGAGGAGGGGCGATTTCCCGAACCGATGCGCGCGGCGATGTCCGCGCGCGGGCACGCCGTGCGCGAGCGGGCGCTCACCAGCGGCGTGCATGCGGTCGGCCGTACGGAGGCGGGCTATGAAGCCGCGGCGGATCCGCGGCGCGAAGGCGTCTCGTTGACGGGGGACGTCGAGGGGGGCTGAACGTCGTCCGCAAGGGCGTCCGGAAGCACAGTGCGGAACACCGCGCCGTGCTCATCGGAGCGCCATAGGACCACGTCGCCGCCATGGCCCCGCGCCAGGTCCCGGGCGATGGCCAAGCCGAGGCCGGACCCACGCGCGCCGGAAGCGTAGACTTCAAACAAGTTCGCTTGGGCGTCGACGGGCACGCCGGGGCCGTCATCCTCCACGTCAATGGCGATGCGCGGCGGCTCGTCCAAGCGGGATGCGGTCACCCGCACCCGCCCTGCTTGCTTGCCGCTTCGCTCCAAGGCCTGGATGGCGTTGCGGATCAGGTTCAAAAGTATGCGGTTCAGTTGGTCAGGGTCCGCATGGACGACGAGATCCGGGGCCAAAGCCACTTCGACCGGATAGGACCCCGCCGCCCCCAAACGCGCCGTCTCCGCGGCGTCATCCGCGACGGCGCGGAGCGGCGTCGCGGTCGGGCGAACCTGCTCGGCGCGCGGACGTCCGTAGCGCAAAGTGTCTTCGCAGAGCCGTTGCGCGCGATCGATGGACGCGAACAGTTTGGGGGCCAGCCGGCGCACCAGAGGGTCGTCGCTGCGACGCAATCGATCGGATATCAATTGCGCGCTGGCGAGAATGTTGCGGAGATCATGATTGATCTTGGCGACCGCCTCGCCGAGTTGCGCCAAACGCTCGCGCTGTTCGATGCCGCGTTGCAGCGCCGTCTGCATCTCATTGAGGCTCGCTTCGAGGGCGCCGATCTCGTCGACCCGCCCCGTGGACTCGACGATCCGGCTCGGATCGCGCGGATTCTCCTTAAAGGACGACATGGAGGCCGCCAGCCGGGTCAGCGGCCGCACGAAGGCCGCCCGGAGAGTCGCATAGACCAAGCCGCCCGTGAACAGAGAGATCACCAGGGACAGAGAAAGGATGTTGCGGGAATAGGCGTAGAGAACCCGCCGCGCCTCGGACTCCCGGGCCACCACCATGATCTGGAAACCCGCGTCGAACCGCGGCGCGCCGCGCGCCTCGATCAGGCGCTCGGGTCCCGGCCACATCGCCCGCGACGCCGCGGCGATCCAATGCGCGGCGCCGTCAATGCGGAGATCGTGGACGATGCGCGGCGGTCCTTCCACGTTCTGGGCCTGCAGCGCCAACATCCCGCCTTGGTTCAAATCGTATTCGATCGCCAAAACGCCGGCGGCCGCGGTCAAATCTTGCTCCAGGCCAAACTCAACGATCCGATCCGGGGCCGCCAAGGCCGCCAGAGCCGCGATCTCCGCCTGATCAAGGCGTGCGCGCACCCAACGCCGATAGGCGTTCGCCGCCGACGGCACGAAGATGAAAGCTTCCGCGATCAGCACGAAGGCCACGGTCAGCAGCAGCAGCCGGGCGGACAATCCGCGAAGAAGGCGCGGCATCGTCAGCGCTCCATTCCCCTAGAGCCCGCCGCTAGAAGGGCAGATTGAACAGGACCCGCACCAAGGCGCGCGTCCGTTCATTGAACACGATCGGCTCGTAATACGCGCTCGCCGCCCGTTTCGACATTTCGCTGCGTGTCGGATAGGCCGCCAGCACATTGGTGAAGGCGCGGATCTTCAACTTGTTCGCGATGGCGAAGCACCAGGGGAAGATCATGTCGCCCGCGCCCGTTCCGACGCAGACGGCGCCGAGAATGTCGCCCTTCGGGTCGACCGCGACCGACAGAAATCCGTCGCGGTCGTCTTCGGCGATGGCGCGGTCATTCCCTTTCGTCTCCACCATCAGGATGCGCGCTTTGTCGCCATGGCGATCGCGCGCTTCCTGCATGGTGAGCCCGACGCTGGCGATCTCAGGATCGGTGTAGGTCGCGCGCGGCACAAGGGCGTCGCGAGCCTTGGCCGGCGCCTTGAAAAGCAGATTGCGGATGGCGACCGCGCCGTCGTCGCCCGCCTTATGCGTGAACATGGGCATGCCGCGCACGTCCCCGATCGCGAGCACCCGTTTGTTGCTGGTGCGGAGCCGCGCGTCCGTCACCACCCCGCGGGTCTCATATCGGACGCCCGCCGCCTCCAACCCCAAACCGGAGACGGTCGGCGCGCGCCCGACGGCGACGAGCAGGTGACTGCCCGACACCGACGCCGGCGCATCGTCCGTGTCGAGGGTCAACGAAACTTCATCCTTGCCATGGGCCACGGACATGGCCTTGGCCCGTTCATGGACGACCACGCCCTCCGCCTTCAGCCGAGCGCGCAGCAAGGCCACGGCGTCCGGGTCCTCCCGGCCGAGCAAGCCCGCAGCCTCCACGATCACGACTTCCGCCCCCAGCCGCCGGAACGCTTGCGCCAGCTCGACCCCGATCGCGCCGCCGCCCAGCACAAGAAGGCGACGCGGAAGCGTGTCCAACGCCCAGATCGTGTCGCTTGTGAGATAAGGTCCGTCGGAAAGCCCTTGAATCCCTGGGACGGCGGGGCGGGACCCGGTCGCAAGGATGAATTTGCGGGCGCGGACGCGGGTGCTTGGCGTTTCCACCGTCTTCGGATCCACGAACTCGGCCCGCTCGCGCAGCACGGTCGCCCCAAGCCCCTCAAAGCGTTCTTGGCTGTCATGGGGCGCGATTGCGGCGATGGCCCCGCGGACGTGGTCCATCACGCGCTTGAAATCGACCGCCACGTCGGAGGACGACGCGCCGGCGCCCGGCGCAGCGCGGCGCGTATGGGCGAGCGACGCGGCGTGCAGAAGCGCCTTTGACGGCACGCAGCCCACATTGAGGCAATCGCCGCCCATCTCGCCAGCTTCGATCAAAACCACGTTCAAGCCCAGTTGAGCGGCGCCTGACGTGACGGTCAGTCCCGCCGAGCCGGCCCCGATCACGCACAAATCCGGCGTCAGAAGTTTCTTGTCCGCCATGTTCAAGCCTGGGACTCGGCCGCGGACCCGTCCGACTTCCGAACGAACCTTTTGTAGAGCACCGGCAACAGGGAGAGCGCCGCGAGTCCGACGATCGGCAACAGGATCTCGGGCTTCGTCAAAATGCCGTCCAAGGCGAGATCCTCGCCCGCTTCGATCGCCGCGCCGAGACCATTGCCGATGCTGACGAACACGATCGTGCCAGGAATGATGCCGATCGCCGTAGCGACGGCGAATGAACGAAGCGGCGTCCCGAACAAAGCGGGCGCGATGTTCAGCGCCCAGAACGGCACGAGGGGGATCAAACGAAGCGTGAGTAGGTAAGAGAAGGCGTCCTTCCGAAAGCCGTCCTCCAACTTCGCGGCGAAACCGCCAAGGCGGCGGCTCAAATTGTCGCCAGCCGCCGAACGCGCCACCAAGAAGACGATCACCGCGCCCGTCGTCGCGGCGATCACCACCGCGACGGAGCCGATCACGACGCCGAACAGATAGCCGCCCAAAATCGTCATGATGGACGCGCCTGGAAACGAGATCGCCACGGCGGCGGCGTAGGCGGCCACGAAAACGAAAAGCGTCGCGCCGAAATGGGTTCGGCAGAACGAGTCGATCGCCTCATGGTTGTCTTGGATGGAGTCGAGGGTGAAATAGCGGTGGAGGCCTGCGAGATAAAATCCGGCCAACAGGGCCGCCACCACCAAAATTGGAAACAGGCGCGCCAACGGCCCCTTTTTCTCTTTTTTTTCGGTCGCCACCCCTGCGCCCTTTCCGCCTTGCCCGGCCCCCCGCCGCAAGCCCGCGCCGGCGCGCAAAGCGCGTGTCCCCGCTTGACGGGGCCCCCTGCTTGCGCTAACGCCCGCGCCTCACCGGCGGGGCGCGGGCCGCCGCATTGGTCGAGGCGAGGAGTGGCTCGTGAAGCGGACTTATCAACCAAGCAATCTCGTGCGCAAGCGCCGGCACGGCTTCCGTGCGCGCATGGCGACGAAAAATGGGCGGAAAATTCTGAATGCGCGGCGCGCCCGCGGGCGGAAAAGGCTGTCGGCGTAAGCCGTCCGCGTCTTCGGACGCTGACGAAGCGACGCGACTTTTTGGCCGCGCGACGACACCGGGTCGGCAGGCCTGGCTTCGCGCTTGAAGGATTTCGCCAGGCGGACGCCGACGACATCGCCGTCGGCTTCACCGTCACCAAAAAGATCGGCGGCGCCGTGGTCCGCAACCGGTTGAAGCGCCGGTTGCGCGCGGTGGCGCGAGACGTCGTGGCGCGGTGCGGCGCGGCCGGGTGGCGCTATGTCCTGGTCGGTCGGCGCGACGGCTTGACCCGCCCCTTCGCCGCCTTGCTTGACGATTTGGAGGCCGCGCTTCTATCCCTCCACAGCGCTGCAGGGGCCCGACGTCCAACTCCCGCACGCCGCGGAAAGCGAGATTCATGAGCGACAACCAACGCGCCCTGGTGGCCGGTCTTTTGATCGCCGCCATCATCCTTGTCTATTATGGCGTCATCGCGCCGCGTTTCCTGCCGGCGCAGTCCGACGGCCGCCCCTCTGAAGCCGCGCAAGCGGAGCGGATCGTCGATGAGCGCGCGCCGTCCGCGCCGGCGGCGGCGGTCGCATCGGATCGCGACGCGCCGCGTGCGGAGGACGCGCCGCGCATTCCGATCGAGACGGGCAGCATCACCGGGTCGATTTCGCTCCGCGGGGCGCGGATCGACGATCTCCATTTGACCGGCTATCGCGAGACTTTGGATCCGAACAGTCCGACGGTGACGTTGCTGCGACCGCGCCGGGAGAGGAACGCGTTTTTCGCTCTGTTCGGATGGACGTCCGCGGACCTCGATCTGCGCGAAAGCCTTCCTGGACCACGAACCGAATGGCGCGTCATCTCCGGCGAGAGCCTATCGGCGAACGCGCCGGTGACGCTCCAAGCCGAGACCGACGACGGCATCCGGATCACCCGCACGATCAGCGTGGACGACGACTACATGTTCACGATCACCGATCGGGTCGAGAACCAAACCGGCGAAACCGTCGCCTTGAACCCCTATGGCTTTGTGCAGCGTTACGGCATGCCGGAGCGAAACGGCATGATCGGCCCCCTGTTCACCGGTCCGCTCGGCGTGTTCGACGGGGCCCTCACCCAGCGAAAATACAAAAAAGTCATCAAAGACGGGCCCTTCGCCATGACCGCCCAAGACGGATGGCTGGGCATCACGGACAAGTATTGGCTCGCCGCAGTGATCCCGGCGGGCGCCGGCGCCTTCGACGCCAGCTTTCAAGATCTCGGCGAGGAAGGCGCCCCCGTCTTTCGCGCGGAGTATGTGGCGAACGCGCTTGAGCTGGCGCCGGGACAGGCGACGGAAATCACCCAACGTCTCTTCGCCGGCGCGAAGCGAAAGGTGCTGCTTGATCGGTATGAACGCGAGCTGGAGGTGGCCAATTTCGACCAGGCGATCGATTGGGGGCATCTGTTTCCGCTGACGCGGACCTTCTTCTTTCTGCTGCAGAAATCCGAATCCCTGGTCGGCAATTTCGGCCTGGCGATCCTGATCGTCACATTGATGGTGCGGGCCGTCTTTTTCCCTCTCGCGCACAAATCCTTCGAGTCCATGGCGAAGATGCGCAAAGTGCAGCCGGAGATGCAAAAGCTCCAAGAGCGCTTCAAAGACGACCGAATGAAGATGCAGCAAGAGCTGATGGCGCTTTACAAGAAAGAAAAAGTCAATCCGCTCGCGGGCTGTTTACTTATACTGCCGCAAATTCCGGTCTTTTTCGCATTTTACAAGGTTCTCTTCGTCACGATCGAAATGCGCCACGCGCCGTTTTTCGGTTGGATCCGCGATTTGTCGGCTCCGGATCCGACCGCTTGGGTGAACCTCTTCGGGCTGCTGCCCTTCTCAGTCGACGCCATGACCTCGATCCCGCTGGTCGGCCAGGTCTTCGCGATCGGCGCTTGGCCGATGATCATGGGCGTCACCATGTGGCTTCAGCAGTCCCTGAACCCGCCGCCGACCGATCCCATGCAGCAACGGATTTTCGCGATCCTGCCCTTCATGTTCACGATCATCCTGGCGGGCTTTTCGGCGGGTCTGGTGATCTATTGGACGTGGACCAACGCGCTCACCATCCTTCAGCAATATGTCATCATGCGCCGGATGGGCGTGAAGCCGCAGATTTTCAGCAATATTCCCTTGCTGAAGCGGCTCAAGCCGAATCAGGAGTGAGCCACGCCGAAGACGACGAGGAGGAGGCGCACGCGCGGGAGCGCGGCCGTCTCCTATTCGCGCAGGAGTGCCAGTTCTTAATATCGGCGGCGGGTCTGGAGACGGTTCCGCCCGCGGATCGACCGGAAGTGGCGTTCGCCGGCCGGTCGAATGTGGGAAAGTCCAGCCTCGTCAATGCGCTCACGGGCCGAAAAACTCTCGCCAAGACGTCGGGCACGCCAGGACGAACCCGTTTGCTGAATTTCTTCCTGCTTGGGGAGGCGCTCTATCTGGTGGACCTGCCCGGCTATGGCTACGCCCGCGCGCCGAAGACGGACATCGCCCGTTGGACGAAGGCCACGCGGGCCTATCTGCGCGGCCGCCCCAATTTGCGCCGCGTGTTGCTCCTGGTCGACTCTCGCCATGGGCTCAAACCTTCGGATTTGGAGATCGCCGACGAACTCGATTCCGCCGCGGTCTCCTACCAAGCGGTGCTCACCAAAATCGACAAGATCAGCGCCGCGGATCTTCAGACGGTCGCCGACGCCACCGCTGAGGCGCTCCATCGTCGTCCTGCGGCGCACCCGACGGTGCGCGCCACCTCCGCCAATGCGCGCGAAGGGGTGGCGGAGCTGCGCGCCGACCTCGCCGCGCTGGCGGTCGGCTGATGCAACCTCTATAGGCTGGGAGGCGACATGCGCATCCATCTGCTCATCATGCTTGTGGTCGGAATCGGCGGCGCGACGGCGCATGCGGCCGAACCCCCTTTGGCGTTGTGCAATCTCACCAGCTACGCCGTTCGGGCGGCCGCCGCGGTGACGCGGCGCGGCGAAATCGAGACGCGCGGCTGGTTTGACCTGCTGCCGGGCGCCTGCGCCGAAGCGCTGCCCGAGACGCCGCGCCGGGCCGCGCTCTACGCCTTCGCGGAGTCGCGTCCGGCCTATGGCGAAGGGCGACGGATTTGGGGCGGCCAGACCGACCTCTGCGTCGCCCATGAGGGCGCGTTCGCCATGGAGGACGCGCGAAGCTGCCAAGACGACACCGACGAGATGCGCGGGTTCGCGCCGGTCAAGCCGCGATCCGGTCCGGGGGGGCCGCGCACCGTGGCGTTCACCGAACCCGCCGAATTCAATCGCCCCCAAGCGCGCGCCGCGGGGGCTCAGCGGCTTCTGATCGAATTGGGATTTTTAGAAGGCGGCGCGGATGGTCTCGTGGGCGGCCAAACCCGAGACGCAGTGGCCGCATTCCTAGACGTGGATCGCTGGTCCGCGGATATCGACGAGCCCTTGCTCCGAACGCTTTTGGAGGCGTCGACGGCGCGGGCGACGGCGATCGGCTTGTCCGTCTGCAATGACGCGGGTCCGACGATTTGGGCCGCGCTTGGGGAAACCCAGACCGACGATGGAGAGGTCCTTCGGCGGTCGCGCGGCTGGTGGCGGATCCCGCCCGGGGCCTGCCGGGTGGTCGAGGCCGGTCCGCTGGATCCAGCCGTGAGCCGCCATCTGCATGCGGAGACGCGCGCGCCGGAGGGCGTTCAGATCCTAGTGGCGCGTGAGGACGCGGCGATCTTCTGTCTTGACGTGTTGGCGTTCGACGAAGCCTCCGTCGATTGCGCCGCGCGCGGGCGTCGCACGGCGGCGTTTCGGAGCCTCCCGCCGCCGGAGGACGGCGAAGGATTGGTCATCAGGCTTCGCGATCAAGACTTTCAGACGGCGGAGGCGGCCGGATGACGCGGACAGAGCCCTCGCTAGCCTTAGACGCCCGCCTCACCCTTGTCTGTGTTTTCGACTTGGACAACACCCTCTATGACGCGGACACCCATGTGTTCCGTCATGTCGATCGCCGGATGAAGGCGTTCATATCTGAGGCCCTCGGCGTCGGAGCCGAGGAGGCCTATCGGATTCAGAAGCTTTACTATCACCGCTATGGAGCCACCTTGAGCGGCCTGATCCTAGAACACGACGTCGATCCCCACGCCTTCACCGACTTCGTCCACGATATTCCGCTCGATGCGCTCACCCGCGACGCCCTGCTGGCCTCGTTGATCGCCGAGCTGCCCGGACGCAAATGCGTGTTCACCAACGGCTCGCGACGCCACGCCGAACGAGTCACGGACGCCTTGGGGGTCAGCCACCTCTTTGACGCCTTTTTCGGCATTGAAGACGCGGCCTGGACGCCGAAACCGCAGGCTCCCGCCTATGCTCGGTTTCTCGACGCCATGGCGGTGGACCCCGCCGCGGCGATGATGTTCGAAGACAAGCCGGACAATCTGCGCGAACCGCACGCCCTCGGCATGGCGACCGCATTGATCGGCGGCGGCGAGGCGCGCGCCGACCATATCGGCCATGCGGCCGAAAATGTGCGGCTGATGCTGCATCGCGTCGCCGAGGCCTTGGCGGCGGACGATTGAAAAGCCCTTTCCCAATGACTGTGCTACGGGACCGCCCATGAACGACGAAATCGAGAAGATCGCCGCAGAAATCGAATTGCTTTGGTCCAAGCGGTCGAGCCTCAAACCAGGCGACGACGCGCCTCCGGTTCGGCGCGCTTTGGAGCTCATGGACGCCGGACGCCTGCGCGTCTGCGAACCGGATCCGGAGGACGAGACCGGCTGGCGGGTCAACGCATTCGCCAAACAGGCGGTGCTGTTGAGTTTTCGCCTGTCCCAGAACCGCGTCATGAAGGGCGGGGCGGACGACGCGCGCTGGTGGGACAAGATTCCTTTGAAGACGGAAGGGTGGACGGAGGAGCCGTTCATCGAAGCCGGCTTTCGCATGGCGCCGGGCGCGATCGTCCGCCGTTCCGCATTCGTGGCGCCGAGCGCGGTCCTGATGCCCAGCTTCGTGAATGTCGGGGCCTATGTGGGCGAGAACACGATGATCGACACCTGGGCGACGGTGGGCTCTTGCGCCCAAATCGGCGCGCGTTGCCACATCTCCGGCGGGGCCGGCGTTGGCGGCGTGCTGGAGCCGCTACAGGCGCGCCCGGTGGTGATCGAAGACGATTGCTTCATCGGCGCGCGCGCCGAGGTCGCGGAGGGCATGATCATCCGTCGCGGCGCGGTCATTGCGATGGGCGTGTATCTAGGCGCATCGACGAAGATCGTCGATCGGGATACGGGCGAGATATGGCGCGGCGAGGTGCCGCCCTATGCGGTGGTGGCGCCGGGCGCGTTGCCCCCGCGCCGGGACGGCGAGCCGTCGCTGGCCTGCGCGGTCATCGTGAAACGCGTCGACGAGCGGACGCGCGCGAAGACCGCGATCAATGAATTGCTTCGGGAGGCGGATTGATGAGCGACCGTTTGGATCCGCTCGAATTGACCCAAGCGCTGGTGCGCATTCCGTCGGTGGTCGGCGACGCGGTCGAAGCCTTGGATTGGTGCCAGGAACGCCTGGTCGAGCTCGGCTTTTCGTGCCGCCGCCTGCGTTATGACGACCCGGCCGGACAACCGGCCGACAATCTGGTCGGCGTCCTTGGGGATGGCGGGCCGCGCCTCGCTTTCGTCGGACATGTCGACGTGGTGCCCGTGGTGGATGAAGACGCCTGGCGCGCGACGCCGTTCGGCGCCGAGATCCAGGACGGGGAGGTCGTCGGGCGCGGCGTCGCCGACATGAAGGGCGCGGTCGCCGCCTTCATGGCCGCTGTCGACGCCGTGATCCTGGACGGCGGGCTGCGCGGTGGATCGGTCATGGTGATTTTGACCGACGATGAAGAGGGCGACGCCGTGAACGGCGTGCGTAAGGTCGTCGAAACCCTGGAGCGAGAGGGCGTGCGGATCGATCACGCCCTTGTCGGCGAGCCCACCAATCCACAGCGCATGGGCGAAGCCCTGAAAGTCGGTCGCCGCGGCAGCTTCAACTGCAAGAGCGACGTGATCTGCCAAGAAGGCCACGTCGCCTATCCTCATCTGGCGCGCAATCCGCTCCCGCCGTTGCTCGATCTTCTGCAAAGGCTCCGCGCCCGCCCCCTGGACGAAGGAATCGGACCATTCCAGCCTTCCAACTTGGAGATCACGTCCATTGATGTGGGCAACCCGTCCCACAACGTGATCCCGCGTACGGCGCGGGTCATGCTCAATGTGCGCTTCAACATTCGCCATGACGGCGAAAGCTTGGAGGCTTGGGTGCGCCGCGAGGCGAACGCCGTGTCCGACGATTGGAACGTCGAGATTGCGGTCGACGCCCGCACGCCTGCGGAGCCGTATTATTCGGAGCCGGATTGGTTCGTGGATTTGGTCATGGAGGCGGTCGAGGCGGAGATCGGCCTCGTGCCGGAGGTTTCGACCAGCGGCGGCTCGTCCGACGCGCGGTTCGTCTCCCGCCTCGCGCCGACGCTTGAATTCGGCTTGGTTGGGGCGACCATGCATAAGGTCGACGAACGGGCCGCCGTCTCCGATATTCGGTCGTTGTCCGCGATTTATGCACGGGTGCTTCGCGCCTATTTGACGCGCGGACGATGACCGCGGCGAACTTCACCGGATTGAAGGCGGCCGCCCGCTTGATCGCCGGGCGTTCCGATTGGGCGGACGATTTACGCATCACCCGATCGGAACTGCGCGCCTCGTTTCTCGCGCCGATCCTCGCCACGCCCGCGATCGCGGTCAGCTTGGCGGGTTATCACCGAGTCATGTCGGACAACGCCTCGCGAATGGGCGGCGCCGACGCGATCGAACCGCTGGCGCAGGCGCTTCAAGTCACCTATGCAAGCTTCTTCGTCGGATTTTTTCTTTATGTGGGGGTGATCATCGCCTTTGCGGACGTTTTTCGAACCGCAGGGCGCGAGTTTTCCTACATCATCATACACAATTGGACCGTATTGTTGCTGAACGTCCTTCAGGCCATCCCGTTTGGCTTGTACTTGATGGACGCCGCGCCGTTGGAAGCGGCCCTCGCGGGTTTCCTGGCGGCGCTTGCTTTAGCGATCTACGCCCGCTGGCGGGCGCTTCGAGCGGTGCTTGGGGCCGACCGTTTGCTGTCGGCCGCACTGCTGCTCGGGGGCGTCCTCTTGGTTATGATCGCCCGCAATGCTTTTCGATACGCCTTGACGTAACCGGTCAATCCGGATCGTAAAGCACGCGCCAATGGCGCGGAAACGGCGAACCCGCATCGTCGATTTGTCCAGCCTCGCCCTCGGCTCGTCGCAGATTTCGTTTCTTCATCAATGGCTTCAGCATGGCGGGAACCACCGCTCTGTTGATGTGCTCCCCGATGCAGACATGAAAACCCTCGCCCCAAAGCATGTAGTGCCGCCAGGGGCGATCGAACCGGAATTGCGTCGGCGCCGCGATCTCGCGCCGGTCGAACATGGCGGATTGGGTGGCGCAAAACACGAGCGCGCCCTTTTTGATCGTCCGCGCGCGCAAGGTGCTGCGCCCGACCACGGCGTCCCGCGTGGCGCGTCGGTAGACCATCGGGGTGAAAGTGTTGAACCGGGACGCCTCGAACACGCCCTGGGCGTAACGCCCGTCGTCGCCCGCCCGGGCCGCGGCTTGGACGCCCGCCAGCATGTCCGGCCGCCGCATCAACTCGTCCAAGGCCAAAACGGCCAAGCGGGACATGGTCGGGATCGTCGCGGAAATGAAGCCGAGGAGATTGGTGCGGATCATCGCGTCGTCATTGCCCGGCACGCCGGCGCGTTGCAGCGCGATGAAGCGATCCAGAACCGTCTCGTCATTGGGCGGCCTTTCATGCGCCGCCGCGATCTCCCGATCGAGAAAGGCCCGAAACTCCGACGACGCGGACGTCGCGCGGGCGCGCACCTCCGGGTCCGCGCCCAGATCGAAAAAGATGTACCAAAAACAATCGGTGGCGATGCGGATGAGGAAATCTTCGGACACGTCCGCCGTCAGCCCGAAATAAGCTTTGGCGAGCCGTGCAGGCACGCGCGTCGTCAAATCTGCGGGCACGTCGAGGCCATCGGGGAATCCGGCCGTCACGGACTCGCTCTCCCGGGCGACGAGGGGCGCGATCCGTTCGGCCACATCGGTTCGACGCATGGCGGCCCCGGAGTTGGCCATGTCGCGGGCATATTGCGCATTGTTCGGCAGGGCCAATATGAAGTCCGGGCCGTCGGTCAATTCGCGCATGCGCGGGCCGTAAACGGATTCAAACTCAGCGTCCCGGCTCAAAATGTCGACCACGTCGTCGTACCGGGTGACCAAGGCGGTGGCGTCGTTGGTGTAGGCTTTCACAAAGACGCGCGGGATTTCGACGACCGGCGCGAAGACTCGCGCGACCGCGAAAGCTGGCCGCATCACGTCGGCGGAGAGCGGATCGATCGGATCGCCCTTGCGCGATCGCCGCCACATGGAGAACAGCCGCCAAAGGCCCATCTGGGCGTCGCCGATTTCCAGAAGAACACGCCAAATCGCCACGACGAGCGCGAATATGCGCCGGGGCAAGCCCATGGCCAAGCTGAATGCGGTGTTCACGACGTCTCCTCTATCGCGCCGGACAGACGCATCGTTCAGGTCGGGTCGACGGCGCCTTCCGCCAGGGCGCGCAGCGCCGTCAAGCTCGGCAAGAAAAAGTAATCCCCGCCCCGCGTCTCGACGAATTGCGGAAGATCAGAACAGAAAAAAGGTGGTTTCCCCGACCGAGGGTCGGACGGGATGACGTGGCGCGCACGGCGGTCTTCGTGGATTCCCACCAAAGGACAGGCCTCATTGCCGGCCTCGAAATCCATGCCGTATTCCATCCATTGCTGCTGAACGAATTCAAACTGGCGAAAAATGTCCGCGCAAAGCGCCATGAAGATGATCCCGTGCTCATTCGAATCATCCTTCGCGTCGTCGTCGAAGGCGCCATAGGGAAGACCGCGGCGAAGAATGCGCCGCCGCTTGTTCAACGCGGAGCCGGATCGCGGCGCGTCCGGGTTGAGCACGGAGGGATCGAGCATGTCGCGGGTGTTGGCGCGTCGCAAATGCGCCCCTAGCGGGCATTTCACGCCCTCCGGATCGTCCCGAAAGGCGAAATCGGACAATTCGCGCATCAAGGCGGCCCGCGCCGCCGCGTCGTTCGCCGCGTCCGCGTGCTTCGCGCGGAACGCCTGGAGCGCCGCATAGTCCGGCGCGGCCATCAAAGGCGTACCGTCGGGCCATCGCCCGACGATTTTCGCCATCAGGGTCTCGCGCGCGACATCCGGTTGAAGACCCATGGCGTGCGCATAGGTCTCCGCGGTCTCGTCGATGAAGGTGCGGAAACGGCGCACGTTTTGATGGAGTTTTCGAAACACCAGGAACGAACCGTTCCGGGAGAAGCTCCATGGCGGCGCCGCCGGCGGCAGTTCTTGCGATTCATCGGGAAGCCCAAGGATGAACTCGCCGGCGGCCAGGGGCGCCCATCGGCCGTCCGGCGTGAGTTTGCCGCGCCCGATGACCCGCCGGGCCTCAACTTCCGGCGCGTACTGGCCTTCGAACACGGGATTGCCGATCCCGTCGGTGAAGCCAAAATGTTCCTTGCCGGTGATCCGCCAACCGTTCGGTCCATGCGCAAGCAAGGCGCCGGCGGGTTGGAAATCCGCGCCTCCGGCGCCATGGCCGCTGAGAAGACGGACCCCGCCTTGCAGCCGGTCGCAGGCCTCGCGGATCCACTGGGTGCGATCCTCCAGGGCGTCGACCGGATGGCCATCGGCGTCCGCCTCCCCATTGATCAGGATGAGGATGTGCACGTCATCCTCGGAGCCAGGCGCGTCGGCGGTCAGATCGCCGGTCGATCCGCGACGCCACACCGGGTCCCATGCGGAGGGAGCGCTGACGCCCGTATCGCCCAAGAGGTGGGCGCGCCGCGCCATACCGTCGATGAACGCGTCCGGCATGGCGCGTAACGTCCGCGTGGGCAGGCCGAGCCGCACCAAGCCCCGAAACGTGAAGGCCATGTTGACCGACGCCGGCGGGCGCGGGATCGCCTGCTCGCCGAAGAGATTTTTTGAGCCCCGCGCCCAACGCTGGGCGTCCGTGACCTCTAGGCGAACGGTCTCCACAAAGGCGCGTCCGGCGTCCGCCTCAGCGATGTTGAGACAAAGATATCGGGCGTAGGGATAGTTGTAGGCCGAATAGGCCCGAACCACATTGCCCTGAATGTCGTCCAGATCGAGCCGCACGGTCATGACGAAACGCCTTCCTGCGGCACGACGCCCGGCGGCTGGGTCGGCTCGCCGACATTGTCCGGCTTGTGCGTTTCGAGGAAAGCGCCGAAGGCGGCGTGCAACGCCTCAGGCGAGGCGCCTTGGTGGGCCACGGCGAAGTCGCCAAATGTCCGCTGCAGATAAAGCGCCTTCAAAACGCTCGGCAAATCTGAACCGGGGGCCCGCGGAAAGGGGCGCCGACCGCGCCAAGTGACGAAGGCCACAAAGCCTGCAAGCGCGGCGACCGTTAAAAATAGCATCCACAGCGTGATGGCGAGCCAGGGCGCGTCGGCCTTCCACCGCCACAGGATGGCCAGCGTCACGGCGAGGCCCCCGCCGATCAACAGGAAGGGGCGCGCCCTGGTGAGCCAAGGCGGGGCGGGGTCCCAATCCGGTTCAGCCATGGCCGGTTTCGCCATGATGGCTTTGAGGGCCCAAGGCGCCAGACCGCCCGCCACCGCGCCCAAGCCCAGGGGCGTGATCAGGCCCCAGGGCGCGGCGGCCGCCGCATCTCCCAAGACGCGGCCGAACAGAGCCACGAGCCCCACGAGAAACCCCAACCCAAACAGCGCGACGGGCGCCGCCGCCATGGGGATCGGAGCCGGTTTGAGCGGCGGCGTCCCAGTCCAATAGTCATTGTAGGACATGGTGGTTTCAATCTGGCCGCGGCGGACGAAGGCCGCGAAGCTTGCCGCGTTCGCCACGTCCACGAAGCCCAAACAATGGCGGAACACGGCGCGCAGCTCCGGCTCCATCACCTCCCAAAGGTGCTTCAAATAAGCGTCCAGATTGGTCGGCGCGCCGTCCGGCGCGTCGAAGTCGGCGACAAAGGCGAGATAGGGACGGCGAAGATGGTCCACCGGCCGGGGCTCGGTGAGAGGCGTTGCGCGCGCGGCGTTCACCAGAGCGTCCTGGGAATCGCGACCGTTGAAGATCGTGTCGTCGATGATGACGAAGCGGGCGAAATGCGTTCGGTTGGAACGCGCGAACGGACTGGCGACCTTGGCGCCGACCGTCGCTTCCGATTGCCGCGCCTTGGGCAGAAGGTCGAGCTCTTCGCGCAAGGCCTGCAAGTGAGAGCGTGGTGGTCCGCCTTCCTCGGCGACGACGCCGTCACGAATTGGAAAGAGCGCCGTCAAAAAGTATTGGCCGCCGTCGAAGTTAGGCATCGCCGCCGCTCCATCGAGCATCGATCTTGGATTGGGTCAGGGCTTCGGCGCGCAGCGTGGCGTTGCTCGCTGCGGGCGCGAAACCCTGACGTCCGAGCTTGTTTTGCAGTTGAGTCAGGACTTTCGCGTAGGTCTTGGCGAACGCCTCGGGCTCCTCGGTGCGGTGCGCCTTCGCCAAAACCGCCAGGCCCTCTCGCACCGCGATGGCGTTTTTGACGCCCCGTTGGGCCGCGCCGGGCGTGGCGTTGTAGTAATAGTCGGTCTCGATTTGGTTGTGGGTGATGTATCGTTTGAACGGCGTGATCGGAATCGATTGCGGATATTTGGTGCTGGAGTACCAGAACAGGTTCAGGCCGTTCGGGATCCCGTCCGAAAACGCGTCGATATATTGGTCCCATGTGCCGTTGAAATTGGAGCAGAACAGCACGTAATCATTGCGCAGCGTCTCCCGCCCTTGGCCGAAATCGGGCCAGGCGTCGCGCTTGATGATGACCCAACGCGCGAAATGGATCAGCCGAAGGCCGAGAAGGCCGTAAAGGGTGGCCGGCCATGCGCGCGACACCATGAAGATCAAGCGGTTGATCCCGGTCCGCCATGGCTTGACGGGGGTCAATACATTCATCGCATAGGCTTTGCCCGCGATGTTCGACATGCGCCCCTCCGTGTTCGCATCTCGGGCTTGCCGAACACGCGCGCGCATCCGGCAACCGCAGCAAAACTTTACGTCGAAATTCAAGGCGTGGAAAGACGTCGATCAGCGCCTTCGGCTCAGACGCGGCATCGCGGTGGTGAAATCATCGCCGGCCGGGATGCGTCCCAGCGCCTCCGCGCGCCAACGCTCATCCTGCGTGCGTAGAAATCCATAGCCGACAAAAATGACCGGCGGCGGGCGAGGACCCGCCTTACGCACCGCCTCCGCCAGGCCGAGCCCCGCCCCCGCGTCGAAGGCCAAGTCAATGACGCAGGCGTCGATCCCGCCCAAGGCCTCCTTCAACGCCGCGCCGCCGAACTCAGACATGCGAAGCGCCCGGATCCCGGCGCCGGCCGCTTTCACCATCAGCCGTTCGGACGCGGCCGGATCCCGGCTTGCGATGAGAACCGTCGGCGGCGCGCGTCGGTTCATGACCTGCGCAAGCGCGACCGCGCGTCCTGTCGCGCACGCCTTGTCCACATGGGCGTCACCGCGTATCTCCCAATCCAACCACATCGAACCGGCGAAATGACGGAGCGGCGCGCATGGATTCCTTCCAATTCAACAAGATCGCGGGGGCGACCCTGGTGGCGTTGTTGATCCTCTTCGCGTGCCGCGAGCTGGGCGCGTTCGTGTTTCACAAAGAGCCCCTGGAGACCGCGGGCTATCTTATCGAGATTCCCGAAGAGACCACGCAAGTCGCCGAAGCTTCGGTCGCGGTGGAAGAACCCTTGCCGGACTTCGGAATCGTCCTCGCCTCCGCGGATCCGACCGACGGCGAAAGCGTCGCTCGCAAATGCACGTCCTGTCATAGCTTCAACAAGGGCGGCCGCCATCAAACAGGTCCCAATCTGTGGGATATCGTCGGCCGGGACATCGGCGTCGCCGACGGTTATCCCTATTCCAACGCCATGGGCGCCTATGGCGAACCCTGGACCTATGAAGCGCTCTATCGCTTTCTCGAAAATCCGCGCAGCTATCTCGAAGGCACGAAGATGGCCTTCGCCGGCCTGAACCGTCGCAACGACCGCATCGCCATTCTGGCCTATCTGCGGTCGCTTTCCGACGCGCCGGCGCCGTTGCCGGACCCTCAACCGGAGACGGCGTCACAGGGCTGACCCGCCCGGCAGACGACGGATGGACGTGATCGGACCTGCGTCGGCTCGTATCGCGTCCACATATGTGGCCAGCGGCTCCTTCGTGACCGCCATGGCGCGCGCATTGGCGTGGAGCAGATTCGTCGCATCGGTCATGACGCCCACATGGCCCCGCCAAAACACGAGATCGCCACGCTTGAGTTCAAGGCGTTCCTGATCGGATAGGGGTCGGCCCAAAGCCTGTTCCTGGTCTTCGGAGTCTCGCGGCGACGCGACGCCCGCCGCCTCAAGCGCCGTCTGGATCAAGCCGGAACAATCAAGACCGAGGCTTTCCTTGCCGCCCCACAGATAGGGCGCATGCAAGAATTCCTCCGCCACCGCCACCCAATCCGGCGCCGCCGCGGCGAGCGGCGCGACATGACGATCGACGAACCAGCCCAGTCGCGCCTCGCGACGAAAGCGCCCGTCGCGATCCTCGCACAGAGACAGCTTCGCGTTCCGCGACAGCAGCGCGACCGGCGCCGACTTCACGTCTGGTGCGGAAAACGCATAGGTCCGCAAGACGGAGACCCGATGCGTGACAGGCCGCACGGGCTGCGCCGCCGTCTCCGCGTCGATCCAGCCTGGATAACCGTCGATCTCCGTCCGGCCGCGAATCCAACCGTTTCGCTCCTCCTCGGCGGCGAAGGCCTCGCCATAAAGAGCTTGAGTGTCCATGGGCCCGTCGGGCTCGGGGGTTCGGCGCACCGCCGTCACCCACGCCGTCACTTGAAGGCGGTCGCTCACGCGACGTCGAGCGCCGTCACGCGGCTTTTGTCGGCGATGATGTCGCCGAACTCGCGCAGAAACACGGATCCCTTGACCGTGCGTTGCACCAAGACGCTGCGTTTGTCGTTCTCGTCCCGCTTGCGTTTCAAAAGACCGAGAACGCTCATCGTGTCGAGGGCGCGGGTCACGGCGGGCTTGGCGATGTTGAGCTTGGCGGCCAGCCCGCGCACGGTGTGCGGCGGCGCTTCGGTGTACACGATCATCAGAATGGCCATTTGCCGCGCCGAAAGGTCCGGCGCGTCTCTTCGGACGGACTCGATCAAAGCGTCGCGCCAGAGCTCCAACGCGCGCCGTGGCGACAACCCCTCCATAGTCCATCCGAGCGCAACTGTTTCGGTTCCGTAAGGATGTCTGTTTTTCGGCGGTCGCGCAAGCTCAAGAGCGGCCGAATTGGCTCAGGTCGGGCCTTGTGCGCGCCGTCAGTCGCCGCCGTCCCGATGCGATTGGCGCCGGCGCGCGAAGATAATGCTGGAAAAGCCAAGCAGAAGGCTGCCGACGACAATAACCAGCAGCAAAACGGTTAAGGTCAGCAATATTCCCAAGAACGCCTCCGTCGCCAAACGTCCGTCCGCGGCGCAAATTCTTACGCCGAGCGGCCTTTAGACGCATTCGACGATACCACATTCCCTAAGGCGGCGTGTAGACTCGAAAGGAGCGGCGGAATGTGACGCTCCTGGGGCGCGCCGCGCCGCCAGGCGAGACCGATATGACGCCCCACGCTTTCCTCTTCCAAGGGGCGCACCGCAAGATTGGGATCGCGATGGAGGCCCGCCTCTAGGGCGAGAGCCGGAGCCAAGGTCACGCCGGCTCCTGTGGCGACCATTTGGGCGAGCGTGTGAAGGCTCTTCGCCGTGAAGTCGCTGGGATCGCGGCTCCGCAGCGAACGGCATGCGTCCAACGCATGGTCCCGCAGACAGTGTCCGTCCTCGAGCAGAAGAACCGTGCGGTCCGACAAGGCGGCTTCATCCACCGAGGCTTGATTCGCGAGAGGATCATTCGCCGGCATGAGACAGTAAAATCGATCGAAACCGATCATCGCCGTCTCCAAACCGGGCGCGTGATAGGGAAACGCCAACACCGCAGCGTCCAACGCGCCGTCCCGCAGACGGCGCACGAGCGCGGAAGACACGTCCTCCTGCAGCTTCAACTCCAATCTCGGATGGGACTGCGCCAAAACGGGCGCCCACCGCGGCAGGAGAAAGGGCGCAATGGTTGGAATGACGCCGAGGGAGAACGGACCGGACAAGGGCTCGCCCACAGAACGGACCGCCTCTGTGAGATCGCGCGCACGCACCAGAATTTCACGGGCGCGCGCGACCGTCTCACGTCCTGCGGCCGTGAGCGCGAAATCGCGGCGCGTGCGATCAATCAAATCGATGCCGAGCCGACGTTCCAATTCCCGCAATCCGCTGCTGAGCGTGGACTGCGAAACGTTCGTGCGCTCGGCGGCGGCCGTGAACGAGCCGGTCTCCTCTAGAGCGCACAAATAGCTGAGCTGGCGAAGGCTGGGCAAAGCGGCGGTCATCGATTTTACCGATTCAATCCATGGATTTTATTCACTTGATCGTTGGCGGCGGGGTCGCCAAGGTCCGACCGCATTGCGCTGGGTGGCGCATCATTCACATTTGAAGGAGCACGACATGCTGGGCATCGGCGACAAACTTCCAGAATTCAAAGTCATCGGCGTGAAGCCGGGTTTCAACAATCACGAAGAAAATGGCCAGAGCGCCTTTGAAGACGTTTCTCAAGACAGCTTTAAGGGCAAGTGGAAGGTCATTTATTTCTACCCCAAGGACTTCACCTTCGTTTGCCCCACCGAGATTGCGGAGTTTGCGGCGCTGAACGCGGAATTCGACGATCGCGACGCGGTGGTGTTAGGCGGTTCGACGGACAACGAATTCTGCAAGCTCGCCTGGCGTCGCAGCCACCCGGATCTCGACAAGCTCAACCACTGGTCCTTTGCGGACCCGACCGGCGAGCTGGTGGACGGATTGGGCGTGCGGTCCGGCGATGGCGTGGCGCTCCGCGCGACCTTCATCATCGATCCCGACAACACGATCCAGCACGTGTCGGTCAACGGGCTGAATGTGGGCCGCAGCCCGCGTGAAACGCTCCGCATCCTCGACGGTCTGCAAACCGACGAATTGTGCCCCTGCAACCGCGAAGTCGGCGGCGAAACGCTGGCGGTTTGATCGCGCACGCGACGATTGGGGAGGCGGCGTTTTCGTCGCTTCCTCAATGCTTTAACGAACCGACGGGGAGAGACGCATGAGCATTGAAAGCCTTCGGGCGACGTTGCCGGACTACGCCAAAGACATCAAACTCAACCTCTCGTCGGTGCTATCCGACGAGACGCTGACGGAACAACAGCGCTTCGGCTGCTTGCTCGCTTGCGCGCTCGCGTCGCGGAATTCGGACGTGATTCGGGCCGCCAACGCCGAGGCTGAGGCGAAACTGAGCCCGGACGCGGCCAATGCGGCGAAGGCCGCGGCAGGCATTATGGGCATGAACAACATCTATTATCGCTTCGTGCACCTCGCCTCCGCTTCCGAATACAAGACGTTGCCGGCGAAGCTGCGTATGAACGTGATCGCCAATCCAGGCGTGGACAAACTCGACTTTGAACTCTGGTCGCTCGCCGTGTCCGCCGTGAACGGATGCGGCATGTGCATCGACAGCCACGAAGCGGTTTTGCGCAAAGGCGGGCTTCGCGCCGAGCAGATTCAGGCGGCGGTTCGGATCGCGAGCGTCGTGCATGCCGCCGCGAGCATTCTGGACGGAGAAAGCGCGCTCCAACCCGCCTGATTTCGGCGCGTCGCTTGCACGCTTGCGCCCCGTGTCGGTATCGTCTTCCAAAGGCGAGGAGCAGACATTGGGTCTATGGTGAGCGCGGTTCTGCAACCGTTGGAGGTCGGTCTCGGCGCCCTCGCCCGGTCGCAGCAGCTATGCATGCTGCTGTTGGACGGCGCGGACGATACCGCGCGCATTGTCGAGGCGTCGGGCGGGGCCGGCCTTCTGTTGGACTTGGCGGAGAGCAGTTTGGGCGGCCTTTTGCTTGTCGAGGTCGTCAAAACCGCGGACGGGCGCTCGATCACCGCGTTGTTCGACGACGATTTGCGCGCGCCCGGCCTGCCATTGGTGCGCGCGGACGACCGCAACCACACGGTGATGGGAATCGGCGAGTCGCTGCCTGGCGGCGGGGCCGTGCTCCATTTGCGCCCGCCGCGCCGCCAACGCGCCAAAGATGCGCCGGAAGGCGACGACGCGGCGAAGGCGCAGATCGCCGAAGCGGAGCTCCTCAAGCTTCAGACGCAGTTGGAGTTCGTCTTTTCCGGCGCGCGCGAGGGCTATTGGGATTGGCGCGCGGGCGCGGGCCTCGTTCATATCAGCCATCACTGGGCGGCGATCCTCGACTTCCCTGCGACGCGCGCCAAATCGCTTGAAATCGCGCGCAGCGATCTATTCCGACTGATCCACCCGGACGACCGGGATTTGGCCAGCGCGGAAATCGAAGCCCATCTGAGCGGCGCGATCGACACCTTCATGATGGAGGTGCGGGTGCGCGGCCGTCGCGGATGGCGGTGGCTTTTGGCCCGGGGCCAGGCGGTGGCCCGCGACGATCGGGGCGCGCCGATCCGCGTGGTGGGCACTTATTCAGATGTCACCGAGCGCAAGCGCAGCGAATCGCGCTTGGTGGAAAGCGAACGGCGCTTTCGAGATTTGTTCCACGGCGCCTATGCCGGCCACTGCATCCATCGCCGCTTTCGTCCCATCCTGCTGAATGACGCCTTCGCCGAGATCCACGGCTATAGCGGCGTGGAGGAATTGCTCGCCTTGCCGGATCTTCTGCCTCTCATGCCCGAGGCCGTCCGCTCGGATCCCGACGGCGCCTGGCGGCGGCAGGTCTATGGCCATGGCGGCGAGGGCAAAAAGCGGGTGGCGCACCGGCGCCGGGACGGATCGGCCGTCTTTGTGGACGTTTTCAGCCGCCTGGTGGAATGGGACGACGACGAGGCGGTCTTCATGACCTGCATCGACGTGACGGCCGAAGTGGCGCGCGAGAACGATCTGATGCGCGCGCGCGAGGAGGCCATCGCCGCCGCCCGCGCCAAGTCGTCCTTCTTGGCGACGATGAGCCATGAAATCCGCACGCCGATGAACGCCGTTTTGGGCATGTCGGAATTGCTGCTGGACACCGATTTGACCGACGAGCAGCGGCGCTATGTGGAGGTCTCGCGAACCTCCGGCAAGCATTTGATGCGGTTGCTCAACGACATTTTGGACCTGACGAAGCTCGAATCCGGCAAGGTGGAGTTCGAACGCCGTCCGATCCGCCTCAGCGACGAGATCGAGGCGGTCAGCCGGATCCTTCGGCCGAACGCCGAGAGCAAATCCATCACGCTCAATGTCGACACGCCGGACGCCGCCGGCCGGCGCATTCTGGGCGACGACGGCCGCATACGTCAGGTTCTATTCAATCTGATTTCGAACGCCATCAAATTCACCGAATCGGGCGGCGTCACCGTGCGGGCCATCGAATTGGATCGCGACGACGCCATGGGGCGCTCCGTCTGGCGGTTTGAAGTGGAGGACACGGGCATCGGCATCGACCCGTCGGCCATCGACAAGCTCTTCCGCGAGTTCAATCAGGCGGACGCCTCCACGACGCGCCGTTTTGGCGGCACGGGCCTCGGCCTCGCCATTTGCAAGCGGATCGTCGATCTGATGGGCGGCGAGATCGGTGTGGAAAGCGAAATCGGCCAGGGCAGCCTGTTCTGGTTCGAGACGCCCTTCGACGACGCGATGGAAGCGGACGAACAGGCGGCGGACACCACGGCCGCCCGGGAAGCGTCCCATGGCGAGGCGGCGCGGATCCTCGTCGCCGAGGACAATCCGGCGAACCAATTGTTGATCCGAACCCTCCTGGCCAAGCGAGGTCATCGGATCGACATCGTCGGTGACGGGGCGCAGGCCGTCGACAGCGCCACCCAGGGCGAATACGACATCGTGTTGATGGACGTGCAGATGCCGGTCATGGACGGGGCCACAGCCGCGCGCACGATCAAAGACGTGATGGGCGAGCGGTCCCCGCCGATCATCGCGGTCACCGCCAACGCCATGCGCGGCGACCGGGAACGCTTTCTCGCGGAAGGGATGGACGATTACGTCACCAAACCGCTCGACCCGAAAAAGGTGTTCGCGACGGTGGACCATTGGTCGGCCGAAGGCCGCCGGCGCCGCGCCGACCCTTATTGATTCAAGTTCCCACTCGAAAGATCCCTTCATGGAAATGAGCCAACGGGCCCGGGAGGGCTTTGAAGCGCTGCAGGCCGGAAACCCTCGCGCGGCGTTTGAACTGTTGTCTGAGGAAGCGACGGAGCGTCCGAACGATCCCGCGATCCGCATGGGGCTTGCTTTCGCGTGCCGCGACACGGGCGACCATGTGGGTGAGGTGGCGGAGCTCGAACGAGTCCTTGAGATCCAACCGCGCAATTTCCTCGCACTGGTGATGCGCGGCGATGCGGCGCTCAAGCTCGGCCGCAAGGCGGAAGCGGCGTCCTTCTTCAACGCCGCAATCACTGTGGCGCCGCCGCCGGACCGTCGCCCGGCGCACATACAAGCCCATTTGGAACGCGCGCATCGCCTTGGACGCGAGTTGATGGCTGGGTATGAAGCGTTTCTTCGAAAGGCTTTGGGAGAGGAAGGCTTCGAGGTCGCGCCGGACGGGCCCGGCGCCGCCAGCGAAGCGCTCGACATTCTCTTCGGCCGCCGCAAGATCTACGCCCAGGAGCCGGAGCAATTTTTTTGGCCAGGCCTACCCCAAAGGCAATTTTACGACCGATCCGAGTTCACCTGGGCCTCGGCCTTGGAGGCGCAGACCGACGCCATTGCCGAAGAGGCGCGCGCGGTGATGGCGCTGGAGGACGGGTTTCAGGCATATCTCCACGTCCAGAGCGGACCAAAGACGCGCGAATCCCATCTTCAGGACAATACCGATTGGAGCGCGGCCTATCTCATCAAGAGCGGGACGGTGAACGAGGCCGTCGCCAAACACTGCCCGCACGCCATGGCGGCGCTGGAGGACGTGCCGCTCTGCACCGTGCCGGGTAAAAACCCGTCTGTTCTGTTCTCGATGCTGCGACCGAAAACGCGAATCGATCCGCATCACGGCATGCTCAATACGCGGTTGATTTGCCATTTGCCGCTTATCGTTCCCGGGGCCTGCGTCCTGCGCGTCGGAAATCAGCGCCATGTCTGGCGTCGAGGCGAATTGACGGTGTTCGACGACAGCATTGAGCACGAGGCGGAGAATATGAGCGACGAGCCGCGCATCGTGCTGTTGTTCGACATTTGGCGCCCCGAGCTGAACGATCGAGATCGCGCCTTCCTGGCGCGAACGTTCCAACTCATCTCCAGCTACCCATAAGAAAACCGCCGACTTCCGAAGAAGCCGGCGGCAAGTTGGATCTTGAAGGTTGGTCTGGCCTCGAAGCGCCGCGACGTTCTCAAGAACGCCGCGGCGATCCTTGGGCCGCTTGCTTCGTCAGATGTCGACGCGAATGCCGAAGAACACGAAGCGGCTGATATCATAAACCGACGGGTACACGTTGCCGTTGCCCAGCGGCGGCGAGGTCGCCGTGGAGATCGGCGGGGCCGCGCCCAGCAGGTTCAAAGCACCACCGCGAATGTTCAGATTTTCCGTCACTTGGTAATCGATCGACAAGTCAAGGTAGTTGACGGTTTCCAGGCGCTCGTCTGTCGCCGTCGGGGCATTGCCGTCAAAGTCGGTGCCGCTGAAGTAACGCCACGTGGCCGAGACGTTGACCTGCCAGGGCGTCGCCCAAGTCGCAAGGAAGCGGTGACGATAGGTCGGGTTTGGCGTGCCGCACGAGCCCGCATAAAGCCCCGCACATTCAATGACGTCTCCACCCGGGAAAGGCGTGGTGTCCAAGGAACGGAGCCATGTGGACGCGTAATCGAAATTGATGTTGCCAAAGTCGCTCAATCCAACTTGAGCCAGATCCAGATTGTAGATCACCTGGAAGTCCAAGCCGTCAGTCGCCAGGGTTGCAATATTGACATTCGTTTGGAGGAACCCAGTGCCGGTGCCCGAGTTGAGTGATTGGCCCGCGTCCCGCGTGATGAAGCCGCAGAACTGATCGTTGCCGCCAAAGACACACTCGTCGAGGATCGTTTGGGCGGGCACGCCGCCTGCGATGGCGTCCTCGATCTCAATGTCGAAATAGTCGATCGAGATCGACAACCCGTCAATCCAACGTGGCGTGAAGATCGCGCCGAAGGTGATCGTATCGGAGCTTTCGGGTTGCAGCTCCGGATTGCCGCCGGTGATGGTGCCTGCCTGGCCGGAGACTGCATCCAGAATGTTGCCGTACTGATCGGCCGTCACCCCAGAACCCGCGCATTGCTCCAACGTTGCGGCCGGCGTCGGCCCTGCGCATGGATCAAAGAAACCATTGTCGCCCGGAGACAAGCCCGTCAGGCCAAAGTCTTGCGCTGTGAACAGACCAATGACGTTCGGCGCGCGGACTGAACGCTGGAATTGTCCTCGGAAGGAGACATCCTCAGTCGGCCGCCAAGTCGCATAAGCGTAATACGTGTCGGTGGTGAAGGTGCTTTCTAGGCCGTTGCCGTCCGTCGTGTAGTCCGAATAGCGGTATGCGCCGCCGATGGCCAATTCTTCAACCAAGAATTGATCTTCGACGAGCGGAATTTGCGTTTCGAAGAAAAACTCCGTGACACGAATTTCACCTTCAATCGGAAGGTTTGCACCGCCGACGCCGGTGAAACCACCGCCCGGCACCTGCGTGATCTCGTCCGGATTGGATTCCAGGACGTCTTCGCGATACTCCCAGCCGGCCAAGAAGCCGATGCCGGATTCCGCAAAGGGCGATTTGATCCCGTACTCGCCGAGGTCGGACTGCGCAGTGCCGCCGAACACGAGCTGCTTCACTTCACCGACCGTGATGCCGACACCTTGAATGAAGTCGGTCTGATCAGATGTCACAAGCGATTCGCCGTTCGGACCGCGCTGGAAGATGTTGTAGGGCACGCAGCCGGAATTGCCCGAGCGGCACACAACATTGCCGGCGCCGTCATCAACCGCAAAAAACGCGTCTTGCAGGTTGTCGATCACGAAATCATTCGTGCCAATATTGGTGTCGATCAACTGAGAGTATTGGCCGAACAGTTCCCAGTCGACATTGTCGAACAAGGTGCCGCGGAAACCGCCGACGAAGCGCCAGGTCGACACGTCGATGTTGGAGTTCCGCGGGCCGCCTTCCACGTTCCTGTGCGAGGCCGTGATGCCGCTCACCTCAAGGGGCAGAACTCCGTCGGCGTCCGGAACATTACAACCGAAAATGTTGGCGAATGATTCGCCAGTGCCGTCCGGTCCGGTTCCGTTACCCTGGATGAGCGGGTTGTCGCAGTTGATGCTGTAGGCGCCGATGCCGAAGGACGCC
Source organism: uncultured Caulobacterales bacterium (assembly GCA_964412525.1). Taxonomy (GTDB): domain Bacteria; phylum Pseudomonadota; class Alphaproteobacteria; order Caulobacterales; family CAYPOX01; genus CAYPOX01. The sequence continues at coordinate 47,390 of CAYPOX010000001.1, read as the reverse complement.
GTTTCGGCGATCTGGGCGTCGGTGTTGTTGTTGAAGAAGCTTGCGTCGAGATAGACCTCGATATCGTCCGTCAACTCATACCGCGAACGTGCATAGATGTTGAAACGCTCCGTCGGACGTTGGAAGTAGTTGAGCGGGCCGAAATTGTACGATTGGAAAGGTCCGCCCTGAAACGGAACGATCGTGCCGTCCTCTTCCTGGAAGAAGAAGCCGCCCGGTCCGCCGAACAGGCGGAAATTTGCGGAGCCTTGGCACTGCAGACCCTCGACGCTGAACTCTCCCGAACCCGGAGCCAGCGAACAGGCGCTGAAATCCCGATTGTCTTGGGTGATCGCGTTCAGATTTTGATAGCTCGCAAACAGCGTGACGTTGCCGCGACCGTCCGGCGAGTTGGCGCCAAGCAAGATCGAGCCGAACAGTTCCCGACCGTCGAACCCGCCATCCGGCTGCGGAACGTTGCTGACGTCCAGCAAGTTCCCAAGGAAGTCGTCGCCGCTCGTGTCCGTATTGAAGCCGCCCTGGAAGTTGAATTCGACGCCTTCGAAGTCGTTTTTCAAAATGAAGTTGGCGACGCCGCCAACGGCGTCCGACCCGTACACAGCGGAGGCGCCGCCGGTCACAATGTCAATCCGCTCAATCAACCGCGCCGGCACCATGTCAACGTTGGCGGGTGACGACTGCGACGAACCATAGGGCATGCGGCGGCCGTCGATCAGGACCAAGGTCCGCGTTGCGCCCAGACCGCGCAGGTTCAATGTCGACGTGCCGGTGGCGCCGTTGGAGACTTCCGTCGCCTGGCCGGCGAAGACTTGCGGCAGGATGTTCGTCAAATCCTCGACCCGGACGGTGCCGCGCAGGGCGATCTCTTCCGAATCGATGCCGAGAACGGGGCTCGGAGAGCCGAGATTTGGGTTGGTCGTCAGGCGCGTGCCCGTGACGACGATTTGTTCGACGTCGCCGTCGCCTTCCGCGGGCTGCGCGAAGCCAGCCCCCACGCCGACCGCCGCGACGCCGGCCAAAGCCGTCGTGCGCAGCAAAGCTCGGCGAAACGTTTGTTGTTGCGTCATGTTGTGACCCCCTTCAATGACCATTTGCACGAAGGGGCGCATGACAACCCACGCGTCCACCTGGTGACGCATGGGTTGGCGGCGATGTGACCCCTTCACGACTCGCCGTCTTTTTCGAGCGCAAGACGACTTATCGGGGCCAAGCTTAGGTTCGCCGCAAAATCGCCGTCAATCCGTCACAATTTTTTGACGAACGCGAAACGAATTTGGTGTTGCGAAAAAGCCGCAATTTCCGCCCGCACGGAGCGCGACGTCACTCGCCGCCGGCGGCCAAACGCGGCTGCAAAGACAGCCAACGGGACCGCTGGATGCCTTTGACGTTGTCGACCCATCCATCCACATGCGCGCCCACCAAAGCCCGTCTTTTGTTAAAAGACAGGGGCGCAATCGGCGCGTCGAGAAGCACGATGCGTTCCGCCTCCGCAAGCAGCGCCGCGCGCGCCTCCACGTCGGCCGCGGCGTCGGCGGCGGACATCGCCTGCTCATAGGCGGGGCTGTCATAGCCGCTGAAATTCAGTTGCCCCGCCTCTGCGCGGAAAAGAAACAGGAAGCTCGACGCTTCGTTGTAATCCGCCAGCCAGCGGGCGACCGCCGCGTCGAAATCGCCCTCGCCGACCCGGGCGTAGTGCTCGGAGACGTCGCCGCCTTCCAATCGCGGGCGCGCCACAGAGTGCGAATTCGCCCGCCACATGGCGCGCAAGGCCATGGCGCGTCGCCGATCGTCGCCGGCGATGATGTGACGAAGGTTGAATGTGAGTAGGCTCGCGCCGACCTCGCCGATTTGATAGCCCGCTTCGCTCAAAAGGCGCCGAGCCTCTTCTCCGCGCTGGGCGTCGCTCCAATCGGCTTGGGGCGGATCGGGCAAGTTCTGATAGCCGGCGACGCCGGGGGGCACGACGGTCCACGCGGCGGCCGCGTCGCCCTGGAGGATGTTGGTCACCAGGGTTTCACGATCGATCATCAGCGATACGGCGTTGCGCACCCGCGCATCGTCGAAAGGCGGACGCCGCGTATTGAACGCCACATAGGTGAGCGTCAGCGACGGCGAGGTGCGTCGCGCGCCCGGCAACTCGTCGTCCAGCCACTCCGCTTGATTGACCGGATAGCCGACATTCACGTCCAAATCGCCGCCCTTAAAGCGATTGAATGCGTCGCCGACATTTTGCGTGACGACATATTCGACGGCGTCCAAGGTCACGGCGTCAGCGTCAAAAAACTCCGGGTTCTTTTCCAAGACCACGCGGTCGTTGCGATCCCACGACGCCAAAACGAACGGTCCGTTCGACACGTTGCCCGGTTCCGGCTCCATCGGCGTGTCGCGTTCGGCGACCACATGGGCGGGAAGCGGAAAAAAGGCCGGATTGGTGAGAAGTTCGAGCAGATAGGCCGCCGGCTGTTCCAGCGCGACGACCAAGGTGTCGTCTGCTGTGGCGCGGACGCCAAGCTCCTCCACCGGCAGATCGCCGTTGCGGACCGCACGTCCGTTGCGAATCACGTCGCCAAGACTGGCGTAGGGCGCGTTGAAGGCGGGCGACATCAGGCGGCGAAAGGCGAGAACAAAGTCTTGCGCCGTGACTGGCTCCCCGTCGGACCAGCGTCCGTCGTCGCGAAGCGTGAAGGTGTACTCGGTTCGGTCGCGCGACAGTTCATGGCTGGCGGCGGCCCCGTAAATCGCTTCGCCGCGCGCATCCTCTGTCATCAAGCCGACATACATATCGCCCAAAATGCGTGCTTCGCGAACGGCGGTCGCCAATTGCGGATCGAGAGTGCCTGGCTCCGCTTCGTTGCCGCGGCGCAAAACGTCTGCCGCCGCGTCCAAAGGCGCGCACACCAACATGATTACCGAAAACAGCGCCATCACGCGCATCGAAATTCCCGCCATAACCCGCCCTATCTGCATTTGTTTATGGTTCCGACACGCATCCTTGATTTGCAGGCGCCGCACAAGTTCCTTAACCTCTTGTATATTATGCGAAAGGCTTGCAAATCAAGCGATTGTGAAGTTCGGGGAGGTCGCGTGCAATTTCTGTCTAAAATTTTCTCAAAATTTGTTTTTATTTTATTCGCAGCTGGCGTGTCGTTTTCCGTCAACGCCCAAGACGCGCGCCGCGCATCCGTGCCGAAAGCGCTGTTGGACGACCTTGTCGCATGCGGATCGCTCCAGACCGCCGGGCCGCGACTCGCCTGTTTCGACGCCGCCGCGCGCGCGGTCGCCGACGCCATGGGAGAAGACGCGACTTGGTCGGCGCCGCTCGGCCAACCGCCGCGCATTGCCGCGAACGCCTCTCCGCCGCCGAGCGATGGCGCTGAAGCGGCGAGCGGACCCGACGAATCAGAGGCGAGATCTGACGAGGCGGAAACCAAAGCCGACGACTCGGAAGCGGACACGGATCGCGAGGACGAATTTGGCGCGGAAGATATTCGCGAAAACCGGCGCCGCACCGAAGAATCGGAACGCGCGGATCGCTTGACGGCCACCGTGACCGCCTATCGACGAGACGCCTACGGACATGTGGTCGTCACCCTAGATAACGACCAGGTTTGGCGGCAGAATGGGGGCGACAAGGTCTATCCGGGGGACGCTCCGTTCGATGTGACCATCAAACGAAATTTTATGGGCGGTTATCGGATGACGCTTGAGAATATTGGACGAACGATCCGGGTGGAGCGCTCAGCGTGAGTTCAGATCGCGCGACAGCATTCCAATGGCGCGAACACCGCACGACCGACGGCTTGACGCTGCGTTACCGGTATTATGACGGCGGCGTCCGTCGGCCGGCGGCGCTTTTCCTGCCTGGGCTGACCCGCAATGCGCGCGATTTCGAAGACTTGGCCCCTGCCTTGGCAGGGCAAGGGCGGCCGGCGCTGTCTTTGGACTTTCGCGGTCGCGGTCGATCGGACTGGGATCCGATCCCGGATCGCTACACGCCCGCGACCTATGTTTCAGACGTTCTCGGGCTGGTCGATTCGCTCGACATCGGACCGATCGCGCCTGTCGGCACGTCGCTTGGCGGCATCGTGGCGATGATCGCCGCAGCGATGCGCCCGGGGATTTGGTCAGGCTGTGTGCTCAATGACATCGGCGCCGCCATTGATCCCCTCGGGGTCGAACGAATCGCCGGGGACGTGGGTCGGCGCGTCGCCTCGATGGAAAGCTGGGCGGATGCGATCCAGGCGGCGAAGGACCTCAACGGCGTCGCCTATCCGGATTTCAGCGACTCGGACTGGAGCCGGCTGGCGCACCGGCTCTTTTTCGACAAGGACGGCAAACCCACGCCCGCCTATGATCCGACGATCGGCGACGTGGTTCGTGAAGCGCAAAGCGAGGCGGCCCCGGACCTCTGGGATCCCTTCGCCGTCTTAGCTCAAAAACCGGTGCTGGTCGTGCGCGGCGGGCTGTCCGACATACTGTCCCAAGACACGCTCGAAAGGATGTTGGAGACCGACACGGTCGAGGCGGTCGTTCTGCCGCGGGTCGGCCATGCGCCGACGCTCGATGAGCCCGAAGCGCGTGCCGCGATCCTGCAGTTCTTCGACCGACTTGCGGGTTAGCCCATCGTCATCAGCGAGGCGTTGCCCCCGGCCGCCGTCGTGTCGGTGCAGATTGCTTTCTCGGCGGCGAAACGCGGCAGGTAATTCGGCCCGCCCGCTTTCGGTCCCGTCCCGGACAACCCCCGCCCGCCAAAGGGTTGCGACCCAACCACCGCTCCGATCTGATTGCGGTTGACATAGACGTTCCCAACCTTCGCGCGGGCCGCGATGTGACGGGTGACCGCGTCGACTCGGCTGTGCACGCCGAGGGTCAATCCGAATTCGGTGGCGTTGATTTGATCGATGACCGCATCGAGCCGCCGCGCGTCATAGCGGACCACATGCAGGATTGGGCCGAATTTTTCTTCCGGTAATGAATCGCTCGGCTTTAGCTCGAAGATCCGCGGGGCCACGAAATAGCCGTTCGGATCCGCGTCGCCGAGTTCGGCTTGGAACGCCAAACGGGCGTGCGCGGTCATGTCGGCGGCGTGGGCCTCGAGCAAGGCCTGCGCCTCGGGATCGATCACCGGGCCCACATCCGTGGACAAACGACCCGGATCGCCGATTCGAAGTTCCGCCGCCGCGCCGGCGATCATCTCCAATATCTCGTCCGCGACCTCTTGCTGCAAAAACAGGATCCGAAGCGCCGAGCACCGTTGCCCCGCCGATTGAAAGGCCGACGCCAAGACGTCACGTGCGACCTGTTCCGGCAAGGCGGACGAGTCGACGATCATCGCATTCGCGCCCCCCGTTTCAGCAATGAGGCTTGGTATTGGGCCGTCCTTCATCGCCAAAGCGCGATAGATCGCTTTCGCCGTATCCGTGGATCCCGTGAACGCGACCCCGCTCAGCCGCCGCGCCGCCGTCAAAGGCGCGCCGACCGTCGGGCCGTCGCCCAAGACCAAATGCAAAACGTCGCCAGGCACGCCGGCCTCGTGCAGGAGTTTGACCGCCGCCATGGCGATCATCGGCGTCTGCTCCGCGGGTTTGGCGACGACGCTGTTCCCGGCCGCCAACGCCGCAGAGACTTGGCCGATGAAGATGGCCAACGGAAAGTTCCATGGGCTGATGCAGCCGAAAACCCCGCGTCCCTCCAGCAACAGTTCGTTTCGCTCCCCCGTCGGACCGGCCAGGGGAGTCGAGTCGGTGAATCGGCGTCGGGCCTCAAGGGCGTAGTAACGTAGGAAATCCACCGCCTCACGAACCTCGGCCAGCGCGTCGGGAACGGTCTTGCCCGCCTCCCGCACGGCGAGCGCCATGAAGTCGGCCATGCGGCGCTCCAGCAGGTCAGCGGCCTTCTCGAGGATCGCCGCGCGTTTTTCTCCGCCCTGGGCGTTCCACGCCGAAAAGGCCGCCGCCGCGTGTTCGACCGCGGTCTCCACTATGGCCTCCGTCGCAAGAACCGCCTCGCCGATGGCGAGCCCAGTCGCCGGATTGACGATCGACGCCGTCGGGCCCGTCTTGGAGAGACGTCCCTGAACGATGGAGCAGGCGGTCTCCGGGGCGTCGACCGCCGCCATGGCGGCGAGCAGCGGTTCGACCTCGTGCGGCTCCGCCAAATCCACACCATGAAAGTCGCGCCTTTCGGGTCCGAACACGGCGCGCGGACGAATGAGGTTCGGGTGGGGACCGTCCAGCGCGACATCATCCGCACGTGGATCGGCGATCAGTTCTTCGATGGAGGTCGTTTCCTCGGCGATCAGGTGCACGAACGAGGTGTTGGCGCCATTCTCCAAGAGCCGCCGCACCAAATAGGCCAGCAGATCTTTGTGCGCGCCCACGGGAGCGTAGACGCGGTGCGGAACGCCGACGCCCGCTTCATCAGCCGCGGCGTAGAGGGCCTCGCCCATGCCGTGCAAGCGCTGAAACTCGAAATCGTCGCGGTCGTCCGCATAACCGAGGACTGCCGCGATCGTGAACGCATTATGCGTCGCGAATGCGGAGAAGATCGCGTCTCCCGCATCCAGCATCGCCTTCGCCGCCGCGAGATAGCCAAGATCTGTGTTTCGTTTGCGCGTGAACACCGGATAGTCCTCAAGGCCGAAGACCTGCGCGCGTTTGATTTCCGTGTCCCAATAAGCGCCTTTGACGAGACGCGCCATCATGCGGGCGCCACGCCGCTCCGCGAGGTCGCGCGTCCAGTCCACACAGGCCAGCACCCGTTTTTGATAGGCCTGCAAGGCGAGCCCTAGCCCGTTCCAATCGCGCAACTCGTCGTCAAGCCCGAGGCGCTCGACCACATCCAGCATGGGCTCCAGGCGATCGGTTTCCTCCGCGTCGATCGTGATCGGAACGCCAAGCGTCCGCGCTTCGCGCGCCAAGGCGATCGCGCGCTCCGCCAATTCCGTCCGCACGCGATCGCTTTGAGCGAATTCGAAACGCGGATGAAGAGCCGACAATTTGATCGAGACGGACGCGCGCGCCTCCATGGCTTGGTCCGGCTTGATCTGTTGGGCCACGGTCTGCAGTGCGCCTTGATAGGCGGCGAAATACCGGCGCGCGTCGCGTTCCGTGCGCGCCGCATCGCCCAACAAGTCAAAGGAGAAACGCCCGCCCCGTACATCGTCCGGCTGCGCCCGTTGAGCCGCCCGCGCGATCGTCTCGCCGAGGACGAATTGGCGCGCCAGCACCTCCATTGCGCTGCGCAGCGCCTGGCGGGCGACGGGCTCGCCCAAGCGCGCCACCACGGCCTTCAGGATTTGATCCGGCGCGAAGGTGCGCTTTTCCTCGCTTTTGGACAGCAATCGTCCGGTCATGATCAACGCCCAAGAAGACGCCGTGGTCACGAAGCCGGACGTCCTCTGCATCGGGACCGACCAATCTCCAGCGCCGAGCTTATCCTCAATGAGCTGATCGGCGGTGCGCGCATCGGGAATGCGGAGCAACGCCTCCGCGAGACACATCAAAATGACGCCTTCCTCGGTCGACAAATTGTAGGTGTGGAGAAAGCTCTCCGCCATGCTGCGCTTTGCGCCGGTCCGCCGAAGCATTTCCGCAAGACGACGGGCAAGTACGGAGTCGCGTGAGGCTTGAGCAGCAGAGACGGCCGCACGGTCGCGGGCCTCCTTCAGCACCTCGTTTTCCGAAGCCGCGGCGGCGAGCCTTAAAGCGCTGCGGTCAACGATCGGGTTCTGATTGGTGGACCTGTTCATCTCGGGCTCCTCTGGGGCGAACCGAAGCGGCGCGCCTGCCTTGGATCCTTACGAGTCGTTAAACCTGCTTGAACACCCGAGCGATAGTTAGCCAAGCCTGTCCCCGCAATGAGTCAATTCCGCCATGCGCGCCGCAGAACTCCTCAAAGAGAGATATTTTTCCGGCGTCAATCCGCATCCTGACAAGGAGTACCATAGGGCTTACGCGGAGGCCGTCGACGCTTATGAGGACAACCGCCTTGAAGACGTCAGCAAGTTCCTCACAACATATTTGGTGAAGTACGCCCACGATGCGGACCTTGTGGCGCTGCTTGCGAACTCATTTTTTTACACAGGCCGGGCGAAAGAAGCCCGGACCAGCTTTGAGAGATTGATCGAACTGGCGCCGGACAAGGCGTACGCCTTTGGTTTGTACGGAACCTTTTTTCAGGAATGTAAAAAATACGACGAAATGCATCGCCCATTTCGTCAATCGATCGCACTTGACCCGGACAAGGCGGAACATCGCCTCAACTACGCGACCGCGCTGGTCGAAGCCCATCAATATGCGGCTGCCCGAGACCTCATTCGTGAAGTGCGTGAAAGCCATCCGCAGAATGTGGTGGCGAAGCGCATGAATATCGTCATCAATTACTATCTTGGCGATCTCGAAACGGGTCTCGCCGCATCCCAAGAGGCGATGGCGGAGCACCCGACCGCCGGTCCTTTTCGTTACCTGTATGCGGATGGCCTGTTTCGGCTTGCGCAATTTAAGGACGCGTCGACTCACGCCGTCGAGGCCATGAAACTTGGCGGGATGTCCATAGACGACATGCATAACGTCTGCTTCACCGCCGGCCTATGTTTTCTTGGATTTGGCGATTTGGAACGCGGGTGGCCCGCATATCTGCATTCTCGTTTGAATCGCAGCTATTCTTTTGGCATGGAATTGGTCGATGCTGGCGACGAGTGGACGGTCGAAACAGATCTCTCCGACAAGACGCTTTACGTTTACACCGAGCAAGGTCTTGGAGACGAAATATTATTTTATCCGATTATCGAAGACCTGAAAACGAAATGTAAGTCCTTGGTGTTGATTTGCGAACCTCGGCTGGCGTCACTTTTTGCGCGAACCTTTCCAGACGTCGCCGTACGTCCACGTCACGTCGCGAAACGCGGCACGGTGGTTCTGTTGTCGCCGGACGACCCGGATGGAACGCTGCCGCCCCCAGACGTCCACGCCTTCATTGGTGCGTTTCTACCCTTATTGCGCCCGAGCGTTGACGCATTCCCCGCGGAACCCCGCCGTTTGGTCGTCGACGCCGCCCAAAAGGAGCGTTGGTCCGCGCGGCTGAAAGAGGTTGGGCCCGGACCCTATGTGGGGATCTGTTGGCGAAGCGGCATGCGAAGCGTCAAACGAAACTTCCACTATGCGTCCATTGGGACATGGGCGGACGCTCTCAAAGACATCGACGCGACATTTGTCAGTCTTCAATATGATGATTGCCGGGCGGAATTGGTGGCCGCGCGCGAACGCGGATTTCATATCGTCGATTTTTCGAGCGAGATCGATCTGAAGAACGATATCGATAACAATGCGGCGCTGTGCGCGTCGCTAGACTTGGTCGCGAGCGCCAACACCGCCGCCGGCGCATTGAGCGCGGCCGTCGGGACGCCGACAATTTGGGTCAGCGCACTTAAGATTTGGACAATGCTCGGTAAAGCCGATTCCATCCCATTCTACGGCACGAAGAATACCGTTTTGCATCCCGACCGACTGGGCGATTGGGACGCCGTGTTTCCGCGCCTTCGGGATGAATTGGTGCGCCTAGGCCGCCGCGGCGCGTAAGGCCGCGACGATCTCGAGAACGCTCCTGCGCTAGTACAAGACGCCCACGTCGCCGTCTTCGCCGCGCTGGATGATGATCGAGCCGGCTTCCGCCAGATCCTTCGCCTTTTTGACCACGGCGTTCTTCGCCGCTTCCACGTCGCGAATCAGCACCGGCCCCATGGACTCGATCGAATCGCGCAAAATCGCGCCCGCCCGCTCGGACATGTTCGAAATGAACACCTGGCGCGCCTCTTCGTTCGCGCCTTTGAGGGCGTAGACCAGCAGATCCGTGTCGCATGCGCGGATGACGGTTTGAAGCGAGACCGGATCCAGATCGACCAAATCGTCGAAGGTGAACATCAGCGATTTGATGCGCTGAACCGCCTCCGGATTGTCCTGCTCCAGATCCTTGAAAATCCAATCGAGCATTTCCGGATCCGTCCGGTTGAAGATCTCCGCGAGCTGCTCATGGGTGTCCGCGCCATAGGTCCGCGCGTAATTCATCATGAGTTCCTTGTGGAGCATTTCCTCCACGTCTTGGAGCACGTCTTGCTGGACGCTCTCAATACGGATCATGCGCCGCAAAACATCCTGCACCAGGTGCTCCGGTAGCAGCGGCAACACCTTGGCCGCATGCTCCGGACGGATCTTCGAAAGCACCACGGCGATCGTCTGCGGATATTCCTGCTGCAGATATTTGGCCAGCAATTGCTCATTGACCGACGACATTTTCTCCCAGGTCGTGCGTCCGGCCGGGCCGCGCGCATAGGAGATCAGTTCATTGACCTTGTCGCCGGGCAGGAACTGACGCAGGACCCGCTCGGTCGATTCGTAGGAGCCCACCAAAGAGCCGCCTTTGGCGAAGCGCTCGGTGAAGGCCTTGATCAAATCCTCCAAGAGGCTCGACGTGATGTTGCCGAGGGACGCCATCGCGCGGGACACGACGCGGATCTCATCGTCGTCGAGACGCTTCATGATTTCCGAACCCCGCCGTTCGCCGAGCGCCAGGATCATGACGGCGGCTTTTTCCGGCCCGGACAGGGCGTTGTAGTTGTCACGAATTTTGACCGAGGCGACCATAACGCTTCGAGCTCCCCAACAGTCGGATCAAACGGTACCGAACGAACGCACGAGACTTCCCGACACCAGATACCATCCTTCGATCAAAACGAAAAAGATGACCTTAAACGGGAGTGAAATGATGACGGGCGGCAGCATCATCATGCCCATCGACATCAGCAAGGAGGCGATGGTCATATCGATGATGAGAAACGGAAGAAACAACAAAAAACCGATCTCGAAGGCGCGCCGAAGCTCCGAGATGATGAAGGCGGGCACCAGGACTTGAAGCGGAGGATCGATCCGATCCGCATCCGCTTCGTCTCCCAAGAGCGCGGTCGCCGTGGGCGGGCCGATCCCGGGCACGGGCGCCGCTGGCGTGACCGCATTCGGAGACGGCTCGTCCGACAGATTTTGGAAGAGGCGCAAATCTTGTTCACGCACCTGGCTTAACATGAAGTCTTTAAACGGACGGATCGTGCGGGCCGCGGCCTGTTCCTCCGTCACCGTTTCGTTGATCAAAGGCGAGACGCCCTCGACCCACGCGCGCTCGAAGGTCGGCCCCATCACATATGCCGTCAAGAACAGCGACATTCCGATAATGACCATATTGGGCGGGGTTTGCTGAAGACCGAGCGCCACGCGCAGCATGGACAGCACGACCACGATCCGAAGAAAGGACGTGCCCATCAACAAGATCCCTGGCGCGACGCTGATGACGGTCATCAACGCCAGGATCTGGATCAAACGCGCCGAGAACGTCCCTGTCGCCTCGTCGCCCAAATCGAGCGAGAGGGATTGCGCAAAAGCGACGTCAGGCAGCAGCCAAAACGCAGCGGCGACAAGGGCGGCGCAAATTGGAATGGCGCGGCGGATCATGGTCAAGCGGCCTTCTCCGCGACGCGAGCCCTCAGGTCGGCGGCAAGGCGCGCACGATTTCCGTGAGCGTCACGCCGAGCCGATTGTCCTCGACGATCACGACCTCGCCCCGCGCGACCAAATGATTGTTGATATGGATGTCGACCGCCTCGCCGACCTTGCGGTCGATCTCGACGACGGCGCCCCGCCCCAACTTCAAAAGCTGATTGACCGGCAAAGACGCCGTCCCCAGCACGACCTGAATGTCGACGGGAACGTTGTAGAGGGCGGCCATGCGATCCGCCATCACCGTTTCGTCGTCGGCTTGCCCCCGATCCGCACCGCCGTAGTCCGCCGCTTGATCCGGCGTCAGTTCCTCAAGCGGAACGTCGCGCATGTCGCTCATCTGACAGCTCCTAGCCCCTTACCAATCCCCTTCGCGACGACGACCTAGGGCGTTTCCCAGGCCGCACGCGCGGTCGCTTCCTCCGCGTGCGCGATCAAGTCTTCGATCGCTTTCGACGCCGAGGACACGTCGTACTCCACACCGCCGGTCTCCCACAACACCTTGACGGCGCCAGGACCCGCAGACTCTTCCACTTCGACGTGCAAAACCGTCTTGCCGGCCGCCGCGTCGCGTATGGATTCGATTCGCGGCTCCAGTGCCGCAGCCAATTCCGGAGATAAGCGCACCGTCAGTTCCGGAGCCGCACGCCCCGCATGCACCGCCTCTTTCACAATGGCGGCGGCGTGGTCTTGCGCCAACGCTTCATCCAAAGCGGGCGCGACGCGACGGATCACCGCCAGCGCCAAACGCGTGGCGCGCCGTTCCGCCCGCTCCAACAAGGCGTCCAACTGGGACTGGGCGCTCGGAAGCCCTTCCGCAATGGCGGCGATCGCTTCGACGGCGCGCGCCTCTTGGCCCTCGGCCACTTCGCGGCGGCCGTCTGCGAAGCCTTGGGCGTAACCTGCGTCCCGACCGGCCTCAAACCCCTCCGAGCGAACCGCCTCTACGTCGACCGCCGTTTCGGATTTCGGCGGAAGATCGTCGAAAAACGAGCCCAAATCCTCGGCGTCAGGATCATCTTCCGGGACAGGGGGCGGCTCAACCGCGGCGGGCGCCGGTTCGACGTCCCCGCGCAGCGGCGCCGGCTCCATGGCCGGCAGAGGCGCCTCCTCGTCGAACACGTCCGAGAACGCCTCATAACGCCCGCGCTGCGGCGCCTTTCGGGTCGTATCGTCGTCGTCGAAACGACGGTCAAAGGCGTAAGCGCGGACGTGCATTACGCGGCGTCCTCATAAATCCAGCTGCGCAGAATCGCGACCACTTCGTCCGGATTGTCGTCCACGATCCGGCTGAGCTTCAGGAGCGAGGAGGCGCGCACTTTGCCCTCCACCGCGCGAAGTTCGATCATCTGGTCGAGCGTCTCGTCGATCGGGGCCCGAGGCACGATTTGCGGGCCCATGCCCGGCATGCCTTCGCCGAGCGCCGGCGCCACCCCAGGGATGCCGCCTTCAATGCCCGGACCTTGCAAGGCCGGCTGGGTCAACGCGGCCAGGGCGGCGCGCTCCTCGTCATCGGCCTCGTCGATGCTCGGCGGCGGCGGCAAGAGCCGATCCAAAACCGGGCGGAGACCAAAAATGACCAGCAAAGCGACGATCGCGAGCAGCACGAGCCACTGGATGATCGTCATCAAATTGTCGGACAACACCTTTGTCACGCCGGTCGGACCGACGGGCGCGATGTCGAGATCCTGTTCCACGAACTCCAGATTGGCGACGGTGACGACGTCGCCGCGACCGCCGTCGTCCACGGGACGCGCGTCGACGCCGGCGGCGGCGCGCACCAACTGGGAGATTTGGTTCATTTCGTCGTCCGGACGCGGCACATAGGTCCGGTTGCCTTCCTCGTCCGTCGCATAGGTGCCGTTGACCAGGACCGCGACCGTGAGGCGTTCGATCGATCCAGGCTCGCGGGTGGTCTCCCGCGCGACGTTTGAGATTTCATAGTTCACGACCTCTTCCGAACGGGTGAGGTTCGACAGGGCCAAACCTTGCTCGGCCGCGTCCACCTCTTCTTCGGGAAGGTTCTGTTGAACAGTGACCGCATCGCCGCCCGCCGGTTCCGTCGACGATTCGCGCTCTTCAATGGTTTGGCTCGAGCGCACGACTTGCTCGTCCGGATCAAAGAGCTGCTCGCGGATGACTTCGCGATCCAAATCCAACTCCGCGGTGACCCGCACGCGCACGTTTTGGCGACCCAAACGCGGGAAGAGAAGACTCTCGATTTTCCGGACGATGTCCGCTTCCACCTGGCTGCGCATCTCGCCTGCGGCGGCCGCAAGCGCGCTGTCCCCGGTTTCCTCAGTGAACAAAGCCTGCAATGTGGAATCCATGACGGTGACGCGCCGCGGCTCCAACTCGGCGACTGATGACGCCACCAAATGCTGGATGGCGCGCGCTTGCTGACGATCAAGGGTTGCGCCCTCATCCAAGCGCAAGACCACGGAACCGGAAGGCTGAGCGACCTCCCGCGCGAACGCTTCGCGCTCCGGAAGCACCAACATGACGCGCGCGGCGCGAACGCCTTCCAAAGTCTCGATCGTCGACGCCAATTCGCCCTGGAGAGCCCGGAGGCGATTGATTTGCTGCATGAAGCTGGTCATGCCCAGCGAGCCCTGGTCGTCGAACAAGCTGTAGCCGGGGCCTCCCGAACTCGGCAGCCCCTGGGCGGCGAGCGCCATCCGCGTCTGCGCGACGCGGCCCGCGGGCACGAGCACGGTTCCGCCGCCGTCGGAAATGCGCGACGAAACGCCCATCTCCTCCAATGCGTTGACGACCCGGCTGCCTTCCGCCGGCTCAAGTTGGGCGTAAAGCACCTCGTAGCTCGGGCGCGTGAAATAGAAAGCCGATAAGATCAGCGCTGCGAGGACGACCAAAAAAATTCCGCCCAACGCGATCAAACGCGTCCGATCCAATGATCTGAGACGTTCAAGAATCTCGTTCACGTGCCCCCACTATCCGCGGCGCTGGTGCTCGCTGCGGCGCGACCCTATGATCAATTTTAACGTTTGCGAAGAGGCGTGCGCGTTAGACGACGCCTCGGTCGACGGTTGGAACTTTAGACGTTAAATTTTAAACCTCGGTCAACGGCGCGGACCTTGAGCCGCGACGGCGAGACAAAGCGAGCGACATGTCGCTTGCGACGGGAGGGAGAAACGCGTGGGCGGCTTTTTCGGAATGCTGGGCAACTTGCTGGGCGGCGTCGGTACGCTTCTTGGCGAGCTTCTTCGGAACACGGTGGCGCGCATCGTCATCATCGTTCTTGGCCTGATGATCGCGATTTTCGTGGGGTTGTCCGCGTCGCTTGGCGGCCCGCAAGAGGCCGTCCGTCTCGTGACGAACGTGACGAGCGGGCCGGACCAGCGTGCGCAATCCCTGCAACCCGTGTTTGTCGACATTCCGGCGATCACGGTTCCTCTGCGCCGGGAAGCGGGCGCGCGGATCGCACGCGCCCAAATTTCCGTGCAGGTCCCCAGCGATGCGGTCGAGGACATTCAACGAATCGAAGTGGCGATCGTCGACAAGATCAACGACTTCTTTATGACGATCGACGAGAACGACCTTGAGGGGTCGGCGGGCATTTTTCGGGTGCGCGCGGAAGTGATGCGTCGGATCCGCCTTTTGGAAGGCGGCGAAGACGTGCAAGATGTACTCTTCACGGAATTGCTTATTCAGTAAGCGAAGAGCGGTCAGCGAGATCGGAGCTTAGATATGGCGGATACGGACGACGCAAGCGGCGATTCCGAATGGGGTGAAGCGCTCGCGCTCGCCGCTGGCGTGGACACGTCGAAAGCGACGCTCAGCCAAGACGACATTGACCGGTTGATGAACGGCGAGGACGCCGATCGCACCCGGCAACAGAACGTCATGGAGCGGATCGCGAACTCCACGATCGTCAATTACGAGCGTCTGCCGATGCTCGACGTCGTGTTCGACCGGCTGGTGCGTCTGCTGACGGAAAATTTGCGCCAATTCATGTCCGCCAATGTGGAGGTCGGCATTCGCGACGCCACATCCGTGCGCTTCGGCGATTTCATGTCGAACATTCCATTGCCGTCCTTGATCGCGGTCATGCGGGCGGTCGAGTGGGACTCCAATGCGATCGCCGTCATCGATTCGAAGTTGATTTATGCGATCGTCGACATCTTGTTGGGCGGTCGACAAAGCCCGGCGACGCCGATCGAAGGACGTCCGTTCACCTCCATTGAGCAGCGGCTGACCGAGCGCGTCATGGGGATCGTGGCGCGCTATATCGGCGAAGCGTTCAATCCGCTCACCGAGGTTCGCTTCGAGGTCGAACGGCTTGAGACCAATCCGGCCCTGGCGGCGATCAGCCGCGAAACCAATGCTTGCTTGCGCACCAAGATGTATATCGACGTCGAGGGACGCGAAGGCGCGATCGAATTGCTGATCCCCTACTCGACCCTGGAGCCGGTGCGGAACCTGTTGGTTCAGATGTATATGGGCGAGCGCTTCGGCCGCGACTCGATTTGGGAAAGCCACTTCGCGACCGAGTTGCGGCGGACCGACATCGATTTGCACGCGGTCCTTCACGAAACCCAGCTTCCGCTGGCGGAGGCCTTGGACTGGCGCGTGGGCACCTTCATCCAACTCGATTGCACGCCGGACAGCATCACCAAATTGGTCGCCGGCGAAACCACCTTGTTCAACGGCAAGATCGGTCAGCGCCGCGGCAATATCGCGATCCGGGTGACGGACACCGCATTCGAAGAGATGGAGACCGACGAAGAGGCGATGAGCATCGAAGATGACGATCTGGCCGCCTAACATCAGCGCGGGAAGCGTCGCGGACATCGTCATCCTCGTCGCGCTCGTTTGCGCGATGTTTTATCTGTGGCGATTGAACGGACGTTTGAAGACGCTTAAGCGCGGCTCCGCCGAAATGAAGGGGCTCCTCGACGACTTCACCAAGCAAGTCGACCGTTCGCGTCAGGCGTTGGACGACCTGCAGGCGGTGGCCCATTCCGCCGGCGCGGCCCTGAGAGCGGACATTGAGGCCGCCGAGCGTTATCACCAAGATCTCGTCTTTGCGTTGAAGGCGTGCGAAGGGATCTCCAAGCGCATGGAGGCCTTGCGCAGCGACGGACGCGAGCGTTTGGCGGTCGCCCAGGGCCATGCGGAAACCGCCGCGCGCAACATGGTCCGCACCGCGGAGCCCGCGCCGGCCCCAGCTCCGACGCCTCGTCCACAGCCGGCCGCCCCGGCTCGCTCCCGACCGCCCCAGGCGCGAACGCAGTCCGTAGCGCCGGCGCGCATGCAGGAGCCCGCACGCGCGCCTGAACCTTTGCGCGCGCCCGAGCCCGCGCCGGCCCCGCGCGAGGTCGTACCGATGGCCGCCGCGGCGCTCCCAGCGTCCGAACCGGACGCCGTTCCGGTCCAAGCTGAAACCGATCTCGCCGCTGTCCGTCCGCCGGAATGGCGACGTGCGGATCCAAGCGCGCCCCTGGTCGCCGCTGACGCAACGCCGCGCGCGGCGCCCATGGAGCAAGGTCAAGCGTTGAAGAAACTTCTCGCCGACATGCGAGCGAAACAAAGCGGATAGGATCGGCCCATGCTGCGCATCATTCCTTTGACGATCGCCTCATTGGTGGCGGCCTCCGCCCTCAAGGCCGTGGACCTCTTCAACACGGGTCGGGCCCAGGCGCAAAGTCCGGTCCTCGAAGAGCCCGGCAATCGCGACACCTCGGGTTTTGGGCCCCATTCGCGTCCTTGGGCCCGCGATCTCGCGAATTCGGGGACGGATGAAGCGGGCGAGCCCTCCGCACCGGAGCGCTTGGATGCCAGCGTCTTGCCCTTGCCCGCCGATTTTGACGAAACGGATTACAAAGAGGCGACCCAAGCGCTCGCTTTGATCCGCCGCGAGATGGCGTCCATTGATCGGCGCGCCGCCGAGGTTGAAAACGCCGAAGCCTTGCTGGAGGCGGTGCGCCTGCGGGCCCAGGCGGAGGTTCAGCGCCTTTCGGATGTCCGCGCCCAGATCCAGGCCTTGATCGACAGCTTGGAGCAGATGGAGCGCGCCGACATGCGTCGCTTGGTCGAAATCTACAGCGACCTGAAACCGGCCCGCGCCGCCGAGCTTCTCTCCGAACAGGAAACCTCGTTGATCGTGACCATCCTGGACCGCATGCAGGAACGGGAGATCGCCCAGATCATCGACAAAATGGACACGGATACGGCCCGCGAAGTTCTGCTCTTCATCAGCGAGCGTCGCCGCGTGGCCGCGGAAGCCGTGAACATGAACTAAGAAGGTTCAGCCTGGCGGCGAAACCCTTCGCCGCGCCATTCCGCCCGGACCAGGCCGACGCCCGTGTTTGGCCGCCTCATAATTTGATGAATTGGTCGCCCGAATGCGCGTCGCGCCTCACCTCTCGAAGGTGGGCCCACGACGTGGACGGCCCATCTATGTCGATCAACTCCAGGCCAATCTAGAACGCGTCCGCTTTTTCCTTGCCCCGATAGATGAACATGATGATCTCGGCGACAGCCTTGTAGTGTTCTTCCGGGATTTCCTCATCGACCTCCACCGCACGATAGAGCGTCCGCGCGAGCGGCGCGTTCTCCACAAGCGGCACGTCGTTTTCCTCCGCGATCTCGCGAATGCGTTGCGCGACATAGTCCATTCCCTTGGCCACGCAGACCGGCGCGTCCATTTCGTCACGCTCATACTTCAGCGCCACGGCGAAGTGCGTGGGATTGGTGATCACGACGGTCGCGTCGGGCACTTTGGCCATCATGCGTTGACGGGTGCGCTCGACCCGAAGCTGAGCCAGCCGGCGCTTCACCTGCGGATCGCCTTCCATTTGCCGAAACTCGTCTTTGACTTCTTTCGGCGTCATGCGCAGGTCCCGACGCCACTTCCAATTGACGTAGAGCACGTCGAGAAACGCCACGATGACGAGAAAGAACAAGCTCGCTAAGAGAAGTTGCAAGACCAAATCCCGCATCAATTCCGGGATCGACTCCATGTCGTAGCTCGTCGCCGCCGTGATCTTCTGCAATTGATTGGCGACGATGATGAGCACGATCACGCTGATCACGCCGATCTTCGTGATGCCCTTCACGAATTCGACCACAGCTTGGACGCCGTAGATCCGCTTGAACCCCTCAATCACGTTCAGCTTGGAGAATTTCGGTTGGATGCGTTTGATCGACAGCGTTACCGAGCCTTGGACGAAAGCGGAGAAAATGGCCGTCGCGATCAAAAGCACGAACACCACGCCGACAACCACCACGACCTGAGAGAAGATCGCCCGCAGCCCGACGAAGACGTCGTACTGATTGCCGCCGATTCGCACGTCATGGGCGTTGGTCTGCAAGACCATCAAGGCGCCGACGACCTCCGTCGTGACGGCCGGCGCGAACAAGGTGAGGATGATGAGAATCATCACGACCATGGCGGCCACGCCGACTTCTTGGGATTGGGGCAGGTTGCCTTCTTCCCGCGCCCTTTGGAGCTTTCGGCTCGTCGGCTCTTCGGTTTTTTCGTAGTCCTCGGGTCCGTCCGCCATCAGAGCCTCAACGTGGTCAGCCAATCGGACAGCGGTTCGGCGTAGCCGGTGAGAATGAAGCCGGAAACGACGAGAAAAATGATGAGACCGCCAAGATTGGCGGCCGGCAAGGCGATGAAAAAGATCGGAAGCCGCGGCATGAGCCGGGTCATGATCCCAAGACCGACATAGAAAACGAAATTCAAGACGAGCAGCGGCGCGGACAACTCCGCGGCGATTCGATAGCTCCGATGCATCAACTCCGCGATCACGAGGCCGGTGACGCGGACATCCGGCGGCGTCGCGGACGGCAAAACGTCATAGGTTCGGATCAGGCCGGCGATCATGAGGTGGTGAACGTCCGTCGCGAAAATGAGCATGACCCCGGAAAGGGTGAGAAACGCGCCGAGGATCGATCCGGAGCCGTTGTCGTTGAACGGCAGGGTGAAGATATTCGCAAGGACGATCGCGCGTCCGATCATTTGACCCGCGATGGCGAGCGCCGTGTGCAAAAGGCGGGCGGTCAAGCCAAAGAACGAACCTGCGAAGACCTCGAACGCCAGATCCTGGACCACCACGACGAAGGAGGACGGCGCCGTTGCGGGCAAACTTGGGATCAGAGGCGTTAAGATCCATGTCAGACCGAGCGCCAAAGCCAGCCTGACGCGCGCGGAGAAAATGCGCTCGCCCAATGCGGGAAGGAAAAGCAGCGCCGCCGAAATGCGCGTCAGAACAAGAAAGTAACGATAAATCTCGCTGTTGAGATAGGTCTCGAGGTCGACATACATCGCGACCTCACCGTCAAATCTGACCGAGGGACTTAATCTGGACTTTCGAGTGAAGCTCGTTGTGGGAAATCACGGGCGTTTGCGGGCTGACCCGTTCAAGCAAGGACCGGACGAAGGGCCGCGCGTCCGGCGTGACCAGGACCGCCGGCGTCGTGCCGGTGGCCGCGAATTGCTGGAGCTTTCGGCGCGCGGTCTGAACGAACTCGTTCACCAGGCTTGGAGGCATGGCGAAATGCCGGTTGTGATCGCGCGTTTCGATATTCTCCAAAAAGGCCTGCTCCCATTTCGGCGTCAGCGACACCACCGGAATGAAGCCGTCAGGGCCTTTGAAGCGATCGACGATTTGCGGCCCCAAGCGTGAGCGCACATGTTCGGCGATCAGGCTGGCGTTGCGGGTCCAGCCGGCCGCCTCGGACACCGCTTCCAGGATCGCAGGCAGATTGCGAATGGAGATCCGCTCGCCCAACAGCGCCTGAAGCACGCGTTGCAACCCAACATGGCTGATCTGGCTCGGCACCACATCGCCCAGAAGCTTGGAATATTCCGGATCCAGATTTTGAAGCAGCCGCTGCAGGGCGGAATAGGTGAGGAGCGTCGGCAGATTGTCCTTGATGATCTCCGCCAAATGCGTCGTCACCACGCTTTCCGGATCCACCACCGTATAGGATTTGGCCTCTGCTTCTTCCGTCAAATTGGCGTCGATCCAACAGGCGGGAAGGCCGAAGGTGGGCTCCTTCGTCTGTTCGCCGGGCATGTCGACCGTGCCGCCCTGGGGATTGATCACAAGCATCATGCCGGGCTTCACCCGCCCACGCGCCATTTCAACGTCTTGGATCGAGACCACATACTCGTCGTTCTTGAGATATACGTTGTCACGGATGCGCACCGGCGGGAGCAGGAAACCGTATTCGCGCGCAAATCGCTTGCGCAGGGATCGCACTTTTGGCGACAGACCGCGAGACGGGTCCGAGATCAACGTGACCAGATGCGAGCCGACTTCCAGCTTGACGTCCTCCACCCGCAAGGTGTCTTCGACTTTCTCCTCCGCCGGCGCCTGCGCGTCGCGCTCCTTCGCCACGGCTGCCGAGACCTTCGCTTCCTCCGCCTCGCGCGCGCGCATACGCGGGAGGAAGTAACCGGCCGCAAAAGCCAAAGCAGCCAAGGGGAGAAGAACGAGAATCGGGAGACCGGGAAGGAGGCCAAGGCCGGCAAGCATAAAGCCGACGAGTATCAGCGCTTTCGGGTAGTTTCCGAGTTGGGCGAAGACCGCGCGTTCCGCGCCGCCTTCATTTTCGCCGCGGGTGACGAGCAAGCCGGCTGCGAGCGAAACGATCAATGCCGGAACCTGGGTGGCGAGGCCGTCGCCCACGGTCAGAAGGGTGTAATTGTTCGCGGCCTCTCCGATGGTGAGATCCTGTTGGACCACGCCGATCACCATACCGCCGATGACATTGATGAAGGTGATGATCAGGCCCGCGATCGCGTCCCCGCGCACGAACTTTGAGGCGCCGTCCATCGCGCCGTAAAACGCGCTTTGCTCTTCCAGATCTTTCCGGCGCGTACGGGCTTGCTCCTCATTGATAAGGCCCGACGACAAATCCGCATCGATCGCCATTTGCTTGCCGGGCATGGCGTCCAAGGTGAAACGCGCGCCGACTTCCGCGATCCGGCTTGCGCCGCGGGTGATCACGACGAAATTGACGACGATCAAAATCGCGAAGACGACGATGCCGATGACGAAATTGCCGCCCATGAGGAATTCGGCGAAGCCTTCGATGACCCGGCCGGCCGCGGCTGACCCCTCATGCCCGTTCGTCAGGATCAATCGGGTGGACGCGACATTCAACGCCAAACGCAAAACTGTCGCCACAAGGAGGATGGTCGGGAAAGACGACAGATCGAGCGGCCGGTTCACCCACAGCGCCGTCATGAGAATCAATGCGGAGAAGGCGAGCGAAATCGATAGGCCGAAGTCCAGAAGCCAGGGCGCGATCGGCACGAACAGCAGCGTGAGAATCGCCAAAATGGCGACCGCAAAAAGGACGTCGCGGTGCTTCAGGCCTTCACGGACATCGATCGAACGAAACATTTATGATCTCCGGCAGGTCCGCCCCTCGAACCTGAAAGCATAGCGGTCGAACGTGAAAACCGCTTATAGATCGCGGCTTTCCAACTCCGGCAGCCAAGGCTTCAATTCCTTGGTCATAAGGAAACCCGCAGGCTCCAACAAGGGTTCCGCTTGGGATATGTTGGCGAAGAGATTGTGTCCGCCCGGTTGGAGAGGTGGATTCATCACCCCCGCCACGAAGGCGCGGTTCTGCGCGACGCGCGCAGCGTAGGCGGCCCCGCGATCCGCATCGCGCGTGTGATAAAGCGCAACGGCGCTTTCCCAGGTGGCCTGCTCGCCTTTTAAGCTGTGGAGATGGCGCGCCGCATACCGAACATTGGCGTCGGGATCGAGCATGCGTTCAAGGCGCCCGTCAAACGCGTCCCCGTGCCAGCGATAATTGATCTGCATGCAACCAAGGTCAAAGGAACGGACGCCGGCGTCGCGAAGCCTTATCGCTTCGTTCAGAGCCGCGCGCCGGCTCGAGAAATAGGCGCCGCCCTCGATGGTTGTCACGGTCCACGGCCAAATCACGGCGCGCGCCCCATTCACGGACCGCCCCGCCTCCGTCAGACCGATGCTGATCAAAAGCTCCTCATTCACGGACGTTACGCGAGCGGCGCGTTCGGCCGCGCGCGCGCAGGCGATTTCGGGAGGATCGGATATCAGCGACGGCGACGCCCATAGGGCGGCCGTCAACGCGACAAGGCCCGCGCCCGGCACGCTCAGCCTGCGGTTCCGGCCAAAAGTATGCGGTCGGCCAACAAATCCACAAAGGTGGACAATCGCTCATACATGAACGGTCCCGCCGCATAGAGCGACACGATCACGACCACGATTTTGGGCACGAAGGTCAGCGTGATTACTTGGATCTGCGTCACCGCCTGGAACAAGGCGATCGTCAATCCGACCACGATGGCTGCAAGCAAAACCGGCCCGATGATCACCAGCGTCACGAAAAGCGCGGTGCGGATGATGGTGATGGTGTCGGCTTCGTTCACGCGCGCCTGCAATCAGATCGGCATGCGCATGATGTCTTGATAGGCGTCGATGAGGCGGTTCCGGACGGCCACGACCGCATCAAGCGTCATCTTCGCCGACATCACCGCGGTCACCACCTCTTGGATGCCCGCTTCGCCGCGGATGCCCGCCGCATAAGCGTGCTCCGCCGTCTGGAAATTCGTGCGAACTTCCTGGGCACCCTCCGCAAGAAACTCGGAAAACTTCTGGGTGGGCTCACGGCCGATGAAGGCGGCCTCGCCCGGGCCGTCATAGCCCAGGCCCTGCGACGAGCGGTAAAGCTTCGCAACGTCTCCAATTGGCGCGGCCAGCATGCTCATGATGTCGTCACCCTAAGTTCCTAGAAGCGGCTGATGAGGTCCAAAGTTTGCGTGAAGAGATCGCGCGCGTTCTCCACCATCGCAAGGTTCGCCTCATAGGACCGCGTCGCTTCAGACATGTCGGTCGTTTCGATCAGACGGTTCACATTCGGATAGAGGACATAGCCGTCTTCATTGGCCGCCGGATGGCTCGGCTCATATTTGATCGTGTAATCGCTTTGATCTCGCCCGATCCGGTCCACGACCGAGAGCGACGCGTTCAAAGACCGGTCAAACTCCTCACCGAAGGAGATGGTCTGCCGCCGATAGGGCTCACCGCCCGGGATCAGCGAGGTGGATTCCGCATTCGCGATGTTTTGCGCGATCACCCGGATCCGGGAGCTTTGAGTTTCAAGCCCGGAGACCGCGATTTGCATCACCGCTTCGATAGAGCCCGCCATAACCGCTCACCTTCCCCGTCAGGACCGCGTCGAGAATGCGCGGCCCATCATATCCGTCATGGAGCGCATCACACGCGCCGCCATGGCGTAAGCCTGGCGCACTTCGCTCGCCGCCACCATTTCCTGTTCCAGCACGATGTCGTTTTCGGAAATTTCCAGCGCATATCCCTCGGCGCGCCGATTCTCCCGAAACTCCGGCGTGCCCGGCAAGGATGCGAAATGCGCTGGATGCGTCGTGGCCGGACGACTCGTCGCCACCGTCCGCAATGCGTCCGTGAAACTGACCAAGTCCTTCCGCGTGGCCTGCGGCGTGTCCGCATTCGCCACATTTTCCGCCAGAATTTTTTGGCGCACCCCGAGATAGCGCATGTATTCACGCCCGAGCCCCAGCACCTCAACACCTGGAATGAACATGCTTGCGATCGACCCTTACCCGTGTTTGATCAGCGTGATGGCACGCCATGGTTTAAACACGCTTTTACGCGCGGGGCGAAAGGGTTGCTTCGGCGGTCGCCGTCGGGCTTGGTGACGCGGACAACAGGGGACGGGGCGCACATGTCAGCGATGGACCGCATTTTCGAAGAGGCGGCGGCCGAAGTCGCCGCCGTGCCAGGACCGCGCTGGCGCGGCGAAGTGGCCGGCTTCATGGGCATGACGATTGAGGCCCGCGGGCTGGAGCGTCGCCTGGCCATGGGCGACAAGTGTTATGCGGTCCGGCGGGACGGCACCCACGTGCTCTGCGAGGCCGTCGGCGTGCGCAACGGACGCACATTGCTCATGGCCCTGGACGAGATC
Organism: uncultured Caulobacterales bacterium; assembly: GCA_964412525.1. Taxonomy (GTDB): domain Bacteria; phylum Pseudomonadota; class Alphaproteobacteria; order Caulobacterales; family CAYPOX01; genus CAYPOX01. The sequence continues at coordinate 22,872 of CAYPOX010000001.1, read as the reverse complement.
GAAGGCGTCTCGGTCGGCAGCCCGGTGATTTACGACGGCACGAGCTTCACGATTCGGTCGTCCGAGCGTTGGATCGGCCGCGTGATTGACGGCCTCGGCCGCCCGATCGACGGCAAAGGCCCGCTTCCCGAGGGCGAACATCTGACGCCGCTGAAATCGCGGCCTCCCAACGCCTATGACCGCCGACCCGTCGGCCCTCGTATGAGTTCCGGCGTTCGGGGCGTTGATCTTTTTTCACCGATCTGTCGCGGCCAGCGCATGGGCGTGTTCTCGGGCTCGGGCGTGGGCAAGTCGACGATGCTCTCCATGTTCGCGCGCTACGCGGACGCCGACGTGATCATCATCGGCCTCATCGGCGAACGCGGTCGCGAGGTTCAAGAGTTTTTGCAGGACGATTTGGGTGAAGAAGGGCTCGCGCGCGCGATCGTCGTCGTGGCCACGGGCGATCAGCCGCCGCTCATGCGCCGCCAAGCGGCGTACCTCACCCTTGCCCTTGCCGAGCATCAGCGGCATTTGGGCAAGCATGTCCTATGCCTGATCGACTCGATCACGCGCTTCGCGATGGCGCAGCGTGAAATTGGATTGACCGCTGGCGAACCGCCGACCGCCAAGGGCTATCCCCCGACCGTCTTCTCCGAATTGCCGCGGCTTTTGGAACGGGCCGGTCCGGGGTTTGGTGATGAAGGCGACATCACGGGCGTGTTCACCGTTTTGGTCGAAGGCGACGACATGAACGAACCGATTTCGGACGCGGTGCGCGGCATTCTGGACGGGCATGTGGCGATGAGTCGGTCGATCGCCGAGCGCGGTCGCTTTCCAGCCATCGACATTCTCAAGAGCATCTCTCGCTCTTTGCCCCAATGCCATTCGCCCGCCGAGAACGCGGCGCGGGAAAAAGCCATTCGCGCGCAAGCGTTGTACGAAAACATGCAAGAGATCATCCGGATCGGCGCGTACAAACGCGGATCGGACCCGGAGACGGACCGGGCGATCGAAATTTTTGATGGATTGGAGCAATTGATCGACCAACGCCGGGAGGAACGCGGCGACACGGCCGAGGCGTTTCGCCGTCTTGCGCAGATCGTCGGGTCGGACGGCGTTGCTCAAGCCTCGCCACGCGCGGTTGATGAAACTGCGGACGTGCAATCCGTCTTCGGCGACCAGGGCGGCGATGCGTCCCCTTCAGCGATCGATATCCGCCAGCCGGTCGGCGGCGCGTCGGTCTAAACGAAGGATTGAACGCTGAACGGCCCGTCGCTCAGTCCGAATGCGGCGAGCGCCGTCCGCAGCGATGCGGGCGGAATACGGGTGACGATGTCGCCGTCACGATCCAAGACTTCCGTAAATATGCGGATCGAGCCCGGTTCGAATTGAAGATTGAACCGATCGGGCCGATCAAGCTCCGCATCGACCGCTGTGATTTCCTCGTCAAAGGCGACCACACCGGCGCCTGCAAGGGTGGAAGGTTCCGAAGACGTCGCGCCGGTGGCCACAGACCGATCGCCTGGCGACAGTTGTGGGGTGGTGACCTCAGAATTTACGCCCAACATTGGTTCCATGGTTCTACCGCTCATTTAACGCCGGCGAACCAAGAGACTGAAGCACGCTTGCAAACGCTTCCAGGCCGCCAGCCGGAATCACTCCTTCGTCATCTTCAAAGCGTATCACGGCTTTGAGTTCGGTCAACGCCTTGTAGTAATCATGCGCTCGAGCCCGTTCGATCGTCGCGATCAATCGGCGTCTCAGGCTCTCATCACGCAACAGGCCATAGGCGCGTGAGATGACGCCGCTGACCCATTTCAAACATCGGTCATGGGTCCGTGGATCAATGAGAACTAGTTGAAGGAGAAAATAGCATTGCCGGAGCGGGGTGGTGGCGTCCGCCTCCGCCATGATGTCACGGCTACGCAAGATCTGGGCGTAATTGTAGACGTTGAGGGTGACGCGGCGATTGCCGTTTTCGACCACGCATCCGTTGATGATGACTTTTTCATGCGGCCGCAGCCGAATTTTCAGTCCCATGCCGGCGCGCGGGTGGCTTTGAAATCAGTCTTCAGAGGGCTGCGCGGCCTTCAATCCGTCCATCACGGAACGGTTGACGTCGACGAGAACGTGAACGTCGCCTTCGCCTTTGAGCACGTTCACCGTGTGCCGATCGACGAACATGGCGATCGAGATGATCCGCGCCTTCAAATCATTTGGCAGAGCGTTCTCATTGTGGGTCACATCGTTGAGCAACAAGCTCCAGAGCGTGCGGTTTTTCGCCAAAGCCTCGCGAAGATGGCCTTGCGCTTCAAGATCGCGGCCTGCGAAGGCATCCTTGTACCGCTCCAACTGTCCAGTGACGGTGGAGAAGACGCGACGTTCCGCCTTACGCGGTTCTTCGGTCTCACGGATGGTCTGGCGATACGCATCGACGCTGTAAGCTTCACTCATAATGACCCATCCTTAAAGAAAAGATTTTAACGATTGGTTGCGCCGAGTTCAAAAGAAATCGGGGCCGGCATTCGCCGGCCCCGATCCTGTTCAGCGATCTTACGCGAACAGCTGCAGGAGAACCTGCGGCTGAGCGTTGGCGATCGTGAGCGACTGAATGGCCAACTGCTGCTGGACCTGCTGGGCCTGCAGACGGGTGGACTCTTCGTCCAGGTTGGCTTCGATCAGCGCCGCGATGCCGACGTCGAGCGAGTCAGCAAGGTCAGACAGGAAGTTCTGACGCGCTTCGAGCGTGGATTGCAGCGTGCCGACATTCGACGCGACCAAGTTGGCGCGGTCAACGAGGCTGGCCGAGATCGTGATCGCGGAGCCGACATTGCCCGTTTCGGCCGTGATGTCGATCTGACGCAGGACGCCAGAGAAGCCGGACGCGTCCGCCTGCTCAAGCAAACGGCCGCTGTCGAGAACGAAGTTCTCGAGAACGGTTTGCGCGGCCGTTTCAAACGCCGTCGCCGTCTGACCCGCGAAGTCGATCGTGGCCGGCGTCAACAGCGACTCTTCCGAGACGAGCGTGATGGTCGTGCCCGTCAGGACCGCCATCGTGAAGCCCGCCATTTCCAGGAAGGACAGCGTCTCTTGGTCGGCGTTCAGGATTTCACGGTTCGCCGCATCAAACACTTCCGTCGTGAAGACGTTCGCGTCGACCAGAGCGGACGCAAACTCTTCAGACGTGGCGACGCCTTGACCATTCGTGCGTGTGTTGAGATCCGACAAACCGGAACGAGCGAAGGAAACGATGTCGATCGTTTCGCCCGTTTCATCCGTCGCACCGCCCGCGATGAAGGTCGCTTGAATGCCGACCGAAAGAAGGAACGCCGCATCGGCGCGGGAGCCTTCAAAGGCAAGATCGCCCGCCATCAGGCCGGCGATGCCGTCCGCGGAGGTGAAGAAGTCGCCGCCATTGGCGACGCCAGCGGACGTAAATTCAACCGCGCCATTGTTGTTGCGGTCGAACTGCGTGGCCAAGCCTTCGCCGCGGAACGCACGCGACAGAGCAGAGAACTGCTCGTCCGCTTGACGCGTGCCGTCATTGGCGCCGACCATGAAGTCAAAGTCCGAGCCCGCACCGGCGGACAGGAACTGGTCGCCGCCGATGGAGATGTCGTCGAGGTTTTGACGCTGCAACGTGAAGGTGGACAGCGTGAACTCGCCGCCGACGCGCGTGACGGCCGTGGTGACCGTGAACGTGTCGGAGCCCGCCAGCAGGTTGTTGCCCGCGAAGTTGGCCGTGTTGATGACGCCTTCGATGAAGGACACCGTGTTTTGCAGCGAGAAGGCCAGTTCGTCGCGCGCAACGCCGGAGTCGGCGGTCACGTTCGTCGTCTGGATCGCTTCCAACTCGTCAAAGATGTCGCTGGCCGCATTTTGCGCCGTCGCCGTCGCTTGGATCGTCAGCTCCAGGTTGTCCCGGATGCCGGTGATGACCGCGAGGTCGCCGCCGACCTGGTTCGCGACCAGGAAGAAGGCCGGGTTGTCAGAAGCTTGGCGAACTTCCAGGCCCGTGGAGATGCGGTCTTGCGTCTCTTGAAGGTTGGCCGTGACCGAGCGCAGCGTTTGCAGCGCGACGATCGCATTTTCGTTGGTGATGATGCTCGACATGTGTCGTGCTCCCTTGATTCTGGGTGAGTTGAACAAGCGCCTTCTGACGCCGCGCGTCCCCAAGCTTACCCTGGAAAACGCTGGCGGAAGGTCTCATGGTCGACTTAAAACCGCGTAAAAGCGATTCTTTCATCCGTTCGTTGAAATCGAATTTGGCGCGAGGACTCCGAGGCGCGTCAAGCGCGTCGCATGGCCGTCGGTCACATAGCGTTCCACGCTGTTGCGCACCATTTCAGAAAAGCCGTCAAAGACCTGGTCGGGATCTCGGCCGCCCCGCTTAATCAATTGGCGCAAGCCGTGCGTCACCGTTTTGTCCGACAATGGCGTGTGACTGCTGTCCAAAACGATCGCTGTCACGTCGCCGAGCGTCATCGGCGACGCCGTCGCAGTCACAGGGCTTGCGAGACTGGACACCGGATGGCCGTTCGCCACACGATCCGCCAGCACGCGGTTGAACCGACGGACCGGCTCCGTCGCGGCGTCGACATGTTTCTCGTCCGCCGCCGCCTCAATGATTCCAGACGCATAGCCGACGCGAACCGCATTGAGAAGTTTCGGATCGTTGGTGGACAGGTTGAGCGCTTGGGCCAAATCATGGACCCGCGCCGGACCGTTTCGGAGAATTCGATGGAGGGTGACGGACAGTTCGTTTTGAACGTTCAGCGCACCAAATGGCGACCGGATCGTGAGCGGGTCGGGGATCGTATCCATACGCGCCATAAATCGTTGTTGGCCGAACCACGTACGAATCCGGTTTTTGTTCAGCGGCCGCGAACCCAATGCAAAAATGTCGCCGCGTCCCCCATAATTGGTCATAGCGTCGTAGAAGGTTTCACGCGCCGCGCGATCGCGGATCCGCTTCAACAAGCCAGAGAGCGCCGGCGGGATGTAAGACTCTCCAAGAACATGCAAGGGCTCTGCGCCGCCGATATAGGCCAGTCCGTTCGCCGCGAACCGTCGGATAACGCTTGAGGAGTAAAGCGGCAGCCCTTCGCCCGACGCAAACGCATGAAGCCTGTAGTTTGGCGTCGCCTTCTTAAAACCGTTGAACGAGCCTGAGGTTTTCAGTCTGTTAAAGTAACCGGCCCCAGTTTCCACCAATTGATCGAGCAAGTCGTTGTCTTGGCCCAAATCAGCCCCAGCGTCGATACGCGACTGGGCCACGATCTCTGAGTATAGTCGGTTCAAAACGCCAACTTCCGCGGCGCCAGGCAAGCATTCATAATTAAGATAGACAAGACCTCCAGGCGCTATTGCAAAATCTATAAAATTGTGAAGATCTTCTCGAATGCTATCTTTGACCCATGAGTAGACTCCGTGCAAAAAAGTATAATCAAAACGCCTCTGGAAATCTTCTTTTCTATTGGCGATCTCCGCGAAACTTGCGAGCTCAATATCAATATTGGTCAGCTCCGCGTCCCGTGCGAGTTCGATCGCGTTGGCCACATGGAGCGGGTTGATGTCGCACGCGAAGACGCGCGCGTTCGGATAGCACGCGGCGAGCATGCATGCGTGGACGCCCATCCCGCATGCGAGGTCCGCGATTTGAAGTCCAGGCCGAAACGGGTCCGGCGCGTTCTGGGAGTATGCCAGCCGAAACTGGGTATGCATGCGAAGCGGCGTGACCCACTCATACATGCTCGCTGAATAATCGATGTCGACGACGTAATCGCCTGTCCACTGGCCCATGGATCAGTCCCCTCGCGAAGTGGGCAATATTAAGAAATCAAAGCTTGGCGTCGACTCTCGGCGCGCCGCCGCCGACGGGCGGCTCCGTCTCGCCGTCTCGGCTGTACAGGCCGGCCGATTCGTCTCGCTGGATCGCGCGCCGGATGACGGAGGTGATCGAGGTCACGGCCCGTTGCGCGCCGCGGGTCAGGCGAACATTGCGTTCCAGCACGTCTTGGAGGCGGCGCGCTCTCGCCGCAATCAATCCGCGTTCGTCTTCGGACAAGCGCTCCGACATCGCGTGGAAAGCCTCCCGTGCGCGCTCCAGCGCAAAGACGCGTTCCTGTTTCAACGCCGCAGCCTCTTGGAGCGCTGCGACGTCCGCGGTTGGTATGGTCGCGTTTTCGAGTTCGAAGGCTTCGCTGAGCGCGTCGAGCGCGTCCAGCAGTTCGACGAAAGCGGAGGCCGCTTCGCCGTCATCATAGAGCGGCGAGCTGTCCGAAGCCATCACTCCACTGCGCCGTTCGCCGTCTGCGCATAGGCCGACAACGCACCCTCATAAATCATGTCCGCCACGCCGAACGCTTCGCGTTCGGCGATCGCTTCGGCGTACTGCTCGATCAAGAAGTCTTTCCAGATCTCCGCAGCGTGCCCGCCGCCGAACAGGGCGTCCTCGCCCACGCCATGGAACATGCCTTGCAACATCTGATTGGCGAACATCGCTTCAAAGTCGCGCGCGGCGTCGCGGGCCGCTTGGGCGCGATCGGGTCCGTTCAACGCCTCGAGCCGTTTCATTCTCTCGAGCCGGTCGATGCGTGTCGCCACATCCAAAAGACGAACCGCTTCAGACGGAAGTGCGGCGTCATTCATTGAATCACGAGCTCCGCGTGCAGCGCGCCGGAACTTTTCACGGCGTCAAGGATCGAAATGATGTCCCGCGGCCCGACGCCCAAGGCGTTCAAGCCGTTGATCAATTCCTGAAGCGTGACCGCGTCGCCGATGATTTGGAACCGTCCGTCCTCGCCCTCATCGACTTGCACGTCCGTGCGCGGAACGACAACCGTCTGACCCTGCTGAGCGAAGGGGCCCGGTTGAGAAACTTGCGGCGTCTCCGTCACCTGGATTGTAATGTTGCCCTGCGCCACCGCCACGCGGCTCACGCGCACGGCCTCGCCGATCACGATCGTGCCCGTGCGCTCGTCAATCACCACGCGCGCCACGCCGTCCGGCAGAACTTCGATGTTCTCGACTTGAGCCAGAAACCGGACAGCGCCGCCACGGCGGCGATAATCGTCCGGCACGACGGTTTCGACGGTTCCCGGATCAATCGCCACGGCCACCCCGCGCCCCATCCGCGCATTGATGGCGTCCTCAATCCGAACGGCGGTTGTGAAATCAGCGTTCCGCAGGCTCAACTGAATGATCGGCAGTTCGTCCAACTCGAAATCCACCTCACGTTCTATGATGGCGCCGTTCGGGATTCGGCCGGCGGTCGGTACGCCCTGGGTGACGCTGGCTCCTTGGCCCTGGGCCGCGAAAGCGCCCGTGACGAGGCTGCCCTGGGCGACGGCGTAGGTCTGTTGATTGGCCCCGACCAACGACGTCGCCAAAAGTTGCCCGCCACGAAGATCGCGCGCGTCGCCAAGCGCGCCGACATTGACGTCGATGGTTTCGCCGGAGCGCGCGAAAGGCGGCAGCGTGGCGGTGACCATGACCGCGGCCGCGTTCCGGGTCCGGAGCTGGACGTTGTCGCGATAGGTGACGCCGAGTCGATCCAACGCGGATTGAATGCTTTCCTCGGTGAACTGGACGTTGTTCAAACGGTCGCCCGTGCCATTCAAGCCCACAACGAGACCGTAGCCCACAAGGATGTTGCCGCGGACGCCTTCGACCGAGACCAAATCCTTGATGCGCGCCTGCGCCTGCGCTTGCGACCCGAAGCAGAAGGCCGCGAATGCGAGGAGGACCAATAGGTGTCGCGCCATGAAAACCCTCAAGCTTGCGTTTTGCGTGTCTACGCATTCGAGGTTAAGGTGACTTTACAGAGGTGTCTACGCCACAGCGCGCCGTCGTCAGATTGTCGTAAAATCGTAACGGATCGGCAACCGTTTTCGCGTTCAGTCGTATTGTCGTAAAATCAAAACCGCTGGGGGTCTTCATGCGTGTTTTATTGGCCGAACCGCGAGACAGCGTCTTTGACGCGCTTTCTAAGGCCCTCGCCCGGAGCAAGGTTCGTTGCGAGCCGCTGTCCGAGGCGGACATTGATGCGGTGTTGTCGCGCCAGAGCGAAGCGGGTGGAGAATGCGCGGTGCTGGTCGGCGGCGTGGCGGATCAATCGCGATTCGTGGAGCGACTGCGCGGCGAGGAGTTCCGTGGTCCGATTTTGGCTCTTTTGGATCTTCGGTCTTCGGACGACGTGATCCGGCTTCTGGGTTCCGGGGCTGACGACGCTTTGGTCAAACCGATCAATCCTGGCGAAGCGGTCGCCCGGATCCAGGCCATTCGCCGCCGCGGCCACGGCCATGTGACGGCCAGTCTGCGGATCGGTCGCCTCACGGTCTATTTCGACGGTCGCGATCCGGAGGTGGATGGCCGGCGCCTGAAACTCTCTCACCGCGAGCACGCCATTTTCACCCATTTGGCGTTGCAAGCGGGCAAGGTCGTGTCGAAGAATTCCGTGTATGAAGCCGTTTACGGCATGATGGATTCGCAACCCTTCGACAAGGTAATTGACGTTTACATCTGCAAGCTTCGCAAAAAGATCGCCAATGCCACCGCGGGCGCCCAGTATATTGAGACCGTATATGGTCGCGGGTACAAGCTCGATGAGCCGGTTGAGGCCACGTCCGACGGCGCGTCAGACGATATCGCCGACGCGACAGCCGCTTAGCAAGCTCTAACGGAGTGAAGAAAGGACCGCGCACGATTGCCGCGCGGCCCCTGTCTTTTCACTTAGAGGAAATCGCTCAGGCTAAGGCTTTGAAGCCGCGACGTGATCGCAAAGGTGGCTTCCAACTGGGCTTCCAGCAGATTGAGCCGGGTCGCGGCCTCGGCCTGATCAACGCCTTCCACACGCAAAATTGTCGTGTTGATCAGATCCTGCCGGAGAATGTTGGTGTCGAGCTCATCCTGAACTTGGACCTGACGGGACCCTAAGGTCGTTTGCAGGTTCAGCAGCGCATCGAGACCGCGTTCTAAAAATCCAAGCGCACCCGGCAATGGTGAACTGATCGAGTTTGCAAGATCGAGACCTGTCCCCTCTGGGGCCGCCTCGGCGCGCACGCTGACGCGGATAAGGTTGGCCGTCGCGCCGGTACCATCCGGGTTCCGCACAAAGCTCACGTCTTGTGCTTCAAAATCGGCGCGAACGCCGCCCGCGGGAACCCCCGGACTTCCCGGCGGCAAATCCCCCAAACCAGCGCCCGTGTCACCCTCGATGAAACCGAGCGCGCGAAGTTGCGCGGCGATCGCCGCCGCGTTGGCGCCGCCGCCCGTATCGATATCGAAGGTGAGGACGTCAGCGCCCACCTCAGCGACGCCCGCGTCATCAAGGCGAAGGCGTCCGTCGCCATTCGTGTCCAAGGCCGGATCGATTGTTCCGATCGCGTCAAGAATGCCCGCCGGAGACGCCGCCTCGCCAAGCAGATAACGCTGCCGCGCCGCGTCATTGGTTGTCCCGTCCGGATTGGTGAACAGGCTGAGGTCATAAACGGACAGCATGTAGAGGCCTTGCATGATGTCGCGAAACGCCTGTTCCGCTCCGTCAATGCCGTATTCCAGCACTTCCGTGTCGTTCAGTCGGGTCGTGAGTCGGGCGGCCTCGGCATTCAAGTCAACGTCGATCTCCGTCAGACCGCCATTCACGACAAAATCCACGCCCTCAATAAATCCACGCGCCAAGAGGATGTCGCGGACATATTGAATGTTGTCCGTGTCCATTGCGAATTTTCGCGCCGTCGGTGACGAATCAAGCGGCGGAAAGGTGGCCGCCGCGCCGTCCGCCGTCGTGACGGCGCCGTCTCCGCTCGTATCGAGCAGACCCGTGATTGGAGCCGTAGCGCCCAACAAGCCAGCCTCTGATTGCTCGATCTCCAACAGAACGTCGGCTGCGCGTGCGCTCTCACGGCCATTGTAGAACGCGTTGGAATAGAGCCGATCCGCGTTTTGCGACGTATCATTGAAAATGGCGTTGAAGCCTTCCAAACCGGCCGCCGAAGGCGCAGCTCCGCCATTGCTGAAGAACGCGTCGCCTTGGATCAGGCGCTCCACCTCATAGGCGCTGCCAAACACATAACCTGGCCCGACGCCGGCCGCAGCTTCCAGATCGGCGATGAAACCGTTCAGCTGTTGTTCAACGATGCTGAAGGGTGAATTGCCGCCCGCCGCAGAATTGCCGACCTGAGGGCTCTGGAAAGGAAGAATGTTGGTCGTCGTGCCGGAGAACAGAAAATCTCCGGCGAAGCCCGTGTTCAAGCTGCTGATGACGCGGTTCAGGGTGTCGAGCGCCGTGCCGGCCAACAAGCCGTCCTGAGGCGAGTCCGGATCCGCGCCGGCCGGGGCCAGAAGGGCCGCCAGATCGGTGATCGAACCGGAAACATCCGTCAGCACCTGTTGGGTGATGTTGGCGCGCTGCTGGAAAAACTCGATATTCGCCTGTTGCTGCTCCAAGCGGGAAAACTCGGCGCGCAAGGACAGCGACACGCTGAGGCCGGCGCGAAGCGAGTCGGCGACATCGGATTGGAAGCCCGTGGCGACCTCTCGGCTGGCGTCGACCAAGTCTCGCTGCAACCCAAGAATGTTGGATCGGGATGTCTGAGCGAGAACCAGCGAGGCGACATTCATAACCATATTCAAGTCCCTCAGCGAATGGCGAGCAGTTCGTCGAGCAGACGCGCGATCGTCTGAATGACGCGCGAATTGGCTGCGAAGAGCTCTTCGATTTCGATCAGATTGGCGAGTTCGACGTCCACATTGACGCCGTTCTCATTCAGACGCTGCTCCTGCAGCGTGTCGACGAAGGCCTGTTGTTCGAACTGGGTCTCCTGGATGGTCGTCCGCTCCAGTTGCTGCACATTCACGATGGAGTCCGCCAATTCCAGCATTGTCCCCGAGACGGGCAAATTCCGGGCGAAGAAGCCTTGCCCCGCTGCCGGCGCGATCTGAAGCGTGCCGCCGATCGTGTAGTCGAGATCGGCCAAGACGCCGTTCACATCGCCGCCGGTGAGAGCGTCGGCGAACAATTGCAACTGGGTGGCGTCCTGAGAATCCAGGAAAGGCGCAACCGCCCCGTCCGCCTGAACGCCATTGCGGATGTTCTCAAAATTCCCGCCAGCATCCGGGTCGATTTGGGGAAGGTTTACGGCGATGGAGCCGGCCAAACCCCGCAGCTGCAACGCTCCCGCATCGGGCCCGAAATTCGCATTCGCACCCTCTGTGTCCAATGGATCAAACACGCCGCCGAAATTCACGACGAACAGGCCCGACTGGGTCGGTTCCGGTGTTGGCGGACCGCCCGCGGCGCCCGCGATGTCTTGAACGGCCGGATTGCCGTTCACGTTGCGCTGCAAGCTGATCGAATTGTCGACCTCCAAGCGGCCGGCGACGACGTCGATCTCGATTTGGTTGGCTGGCAGCGCCACCCCGGTTGGATCATAAAAAAAGTCGACGCCGGCTCGAAATCCCTGGGCCGCCAATTCGTCGGCGACCGCTTGAGCGTCGGCCGCCGCGCCAAGCGTAAAGTTCCGCGCCGTCGGGGAAGGAAGAACGGTTGGCGCCGCGCCGTCTGTAAGATCCAAAATCCCGTCGCCGCCGCTGATCGGTGTCCCCGCCACGACGACGCCGTTCTCGAGCGCCAAAACGACGGCCTCCATATCGCCATTGGCCTGCACCGCCGAGTTCTGGAACAGCGCGACCAAATTTGCGGCGTAGACGTCGAGTTGGTTTTGAAACTCAACAAAGGTCTCGTCGCGAACTTGGAAATGGCCAAAGATCTCGCCGCCATCCAAAGCCTGATTGCGGAAGGGAATATTGGACGCTTGGGATCCCGGCGTGATGATGCCGATCACCCGAGTGGGATCCTCGGAATTGACGATCGTGAGATCCGACAGAGATCCCGGCGGCGTCGACAAAGAGGTCCCCACCCGCGTGGGATCGATGCCGGGATTGGAGGTGAATTGCAGCTCGCCGCGGAACCCGTCTTGCAGCAACGGCACGCCGCCGGCCGCAAAGATCGAGACCGTACCCCCGAACTCTCGGACGACGTTGATGTCCATTTTTGAGGACACCAGATCCAGGAGGCGATCACGCTCGTCCTGGAAAGCGGCGACATTGCGTTGGAGCGCGAAGCCCTTGGCGATCTCCACATTGAGGCGCTCGATTTCCTCGACCGCATCATTAACCGTGGCCACGTCTTGGGCGATCGATTCGTCCGCCTGACGGCGTTCCGCCTGGACAAAATCGGTCAGGAACTCCAGTTGAACCGCCAGCGCGTCCGCGTCGTTGAACACGCCTTGCAACAGGCCAAGATTATCCGGGTCCGCCGCCGCGTTTTGAAGGCTGATGGCGAGCTCATTGGTCAAAGACGACAAGGACCGCTCATCGGCCGGCTGGCCGAGAATGTCCGCATAGCGACCGGTCGCTTCCGCCTGGATGTTTGCGGACCCCAAAGTCGAGCGCTCGTCCCGGATGGAGCGAAGGAGGAATTCGTCGATGTCGAAGCGCGACAGTTCGGCGAAGCCGCCCTGACCCACGCCCGCGATGACGAGCGTGCCGACATCGACTTCACGGCGAACATAGGCCTCGTTTGACGCGTTCGCGATATTGTTGGAGACGGCGTTGCCTCGGAGCTCCGCGGTGCGGATTCCAGACAGCGCCGTCGCCAAAGCGGCGGAAAGGGCCATAACGACCTCCTAAGCGCGGCGCGGTCCGCCGCGCGGTTCGCGATTAGCGCAGACGCACAAGCTCTTCGAGCAAGTCGTCGGCTGTCCGGATCACCGTCGCGTTCGCCGAATAGGCGCGCTGCGTGACGATTAGGCTCGTCAATTCCTCAGCGATGTCGGCGTTGGAGGTCTCCAAGGCACCGGCTGCGATCTGGCCAAGGCCAGTGGAACCCGCAACACCGAGCAAAAAGTTGCCCGAGTCCGCTGATTGCTGGAAGCGCGTGCCACTCAAGGGCTGAAGGCCGTCCGGATTGATGAAGTCCGCAAGAAAGATATCGAATTGCGGGATTCGCGCGCCATTTTCGAAGATGGCGAAGAGGCGGCCCCGCTCGTCAATGTCGACGCCTGCAAGGGCGGACGCCGCCGCGCCGTCGGTCGAACCGCGGACCTCCGAATCAGCGGCCGAGGTGACGATGCCATTGCGTGTGCCGATCTCGCCGAAGTTCAACGTGATGGTTTGGGCCACGCCGTTGCGGTCGTCAAATGTGATGGCCACGCCAATTTGATCACCATTCGCGTTTGACACCAAAGCGATAGCGTCCAGGTAGCTACCGGTCCCGCCCACGACGGGGTTTTGGTAGAGGAACGGAGTGCCGGCGTCCGGCCCGGAAAGTGCGAAGACGATCTCAAACGAGCCCACCTGCGCGGTGCCGCCGATGGAGCCCAACTCTCGAATGACGACGTTCAAAACGTTGTCGCCGTCATTCTCGCCATCAAACTCGATCTCGATCGTGTCCGTTTGACCGACCGCATTGACGTAGGTGGTGGTGAACACGGACGGCAGCAGCGTGCCGCTCGTGTCGGTCAACTCGTCCGTATCGTAATTGCCGAACCACTCAACGGTCGTCGAAGGTTGGCCGACGAAATTGAAATTGTTGACGTTCACCGCCTGCAGGCTGTTGAACGTGTCGGTCGAAGGATTCTGAACTGCACCCGTCGCCGGATCGAGCGGCTGGCCGGTGGGATCCAAGGGCACCGCTTGCAGATAGAAACCCTGCGCGTTGCGCAAGAAACCGTCCTCATCCGGACCGAAGGTGCCGGCCCGGGTGAAGGAGAAACTGCCGGCCCCGACCGGCACCAGGCCGTCGGTCGGATCCGGATCCGGCGCCTCGGTCACGACGAAAAAACCTGCGCCGGCGATGGCGAGATCGGTGTTGGACGTGGAGGCGACCGCCGTGCCTTGGATCGAGATGTCGTTCTGCACGAAGGTGCGCACGCCGCCCGGGCTGAACTGACTGCTTGAATTGTTGACGACCAATGTCGCGAATTCGATGTCCGACCGCTTATAGCCGGTCGTCGTGGCGTTCGCGATATTGTCCGAAATGGTGCCGAGACGCTGACCCTGGCCGTTCAGACCGCTCACGCTCGCTTGCAATGCGCCGAAGATGCTCATTTTCCCCAACTCCGCAAATGGTGCCGGCGGAGTCCGTAGTGGACCACCGCTCGCTTCAACTTGACGCTATCAACACCTTATTAAGGCGTCGTGAAAACCGTCCGTTGGCGCGCGAGCGGCGGCAAACCTTAGCGGGGCAGAAGATCCAGCAATTCGGCAGAAGATCGGGCGGGACCTTCCGAGCCGACCTGCGCGCTGGCGGAAGGGCTTGACGGCAGGCCGGGCGACCCGGGCTGCGCGCCCAGCAGGGTGAAAACGATTCGCCGATTGCGTGGATCGCGCGTGTCCTCGACGATCTTCGGCTCGGTCGCCGCTTTGCCCTCAATGCGCGCGATGCGATCTTCCGCGACGCCATCTTGGATCAAAGCGCGCCGGGCTGCATTGGCCCGATCCGCGGACAATTCCCAATTCGTGTAGGTCGCGCCGGGGCGATAGCGGGTCGCGTCCGTGTGCCCCTCAATGGACACGGGATTCGGCACTTCCTTTAACGCTTCGGCGATGATGGCGATGATGCGGCGGGCACGCGGATTGAGCCGTGCACCGCCCCGCTCAAACAAGGCGAAGTATTCTTCCTGGTCCTTCACCTCGATCTCCACGCCATCCGGCGTATAGGCCACGTTCACCGCGTCGAGCACGTCGACGAGGGTCGGGTCGCTCACAATGTTCTGAAAGAGCGTGCTGACCACATTCTCGACACCCGAAATCCCGGACGCCGACCCGGCCCCCGGAATGTCCGACGCGCCGAAACTCGACTCAAGCGCCGACTCCGTAGACGGGCCGCGCTGAACCACGCGCCCGCGACGGTCCTCTTCTTGACTGGCCCCGTCCCATCCCGACGGACCATCCTCATCGGACAGACGATCCTGACCGCCTTCGGACTGGGCGCCGCCTTGGGTCGGCTCGCCGATTTGCCCCACCAAAAACGGCGCGCGCTCTTGGGTGCCGATTTTCGACTCCACGGGCGGCGAAGAGACCGGAGTGGCCAAAACGCCCGAGGCGGAAGGCGAAACCAGGGAATGTTCGCCTTCGTCGACCGATCGGCCGGACAGCACGCCATTGGCGCCGGAATGCGAACGGGACACCGACACCGGATTGAAAAAGTCGGCGAGGCCGTCCCGTTGGGACTTCGACGTCACGGCGATCAGCCACAACACGATGAAAAACGCCATCATCGCTGTGGTGAAGTCGGCGTAGGCGATCTTCCAACTATGGTTGGCGTGATCGTCCTCGTGCCGCCCCTTCCGCTTATTGATGATGGTTTCCTGCTGGGGCTGACGCATGAACATGACGATCGGATCCCTTCGATTGCTCGTTCAAAGACGCGCCGACTAGGCGACGCGCGCCTCGGCGCCCGCTTCGCCGGTGCGCGCGGCTTTGTTGGTGGACGCCAAGGATGTCGCCGCTTCGACCTCGTAGAAGCTCGGCTGAACTTCCGAATACAGAACCTTACGGGCGTATTCGACGCAGATCTGCGGCGCGTATCCGTTCAAGAAGGCCAGCAGCGCGGCTTTCGTCGCCATATAGTAGTTGAGTTCCGCCTCACGACGGCTCTTCACCAAATTGGCGAGCGGCGTGACCAACCCGTAGGCCAGGATCACGCCCAGAAACGTGCCGGTCAACGCGGCCGCGATATACTTGCCGAGCGTCTCCGGCGGCTGGTTCACCGCGCCCATGGCTTTGATGACGCCCAAAACGGCGGCGATGATGCCGAGCGCGGGCAAGCCTTCGCCCATGACCTGCAGCCCTTTGGTCGCGTGCTGCAACTCCTTGCTGATCGTCTCGATCTCTTCGTCCATCAAGGACTCGAGCTCATGAGCCTTCTCGGAGCCGAGAGAGATCAGGCGCAGATAGTCGGTCAAAAATTCGACGGAGCGCTTGTGCTTCAGGACGGCCGGGTATTTCCGGAACAAATCGCTTTCTTCCGGGTGCTCGATGTCCCGCTCCAGGTGCATCAAGCCCTTGGTCTTGGCCAATTTGAAGAGCGTGTAGAGGAGGGAGAGCAACTGCAGATAATCCGAACGCGTGTATTTCGGCCCCCGAAACACCTGTCCGACCGCCGCCGCCGTATCCCGGAGCACGCTCACCGGATTGGCGATGATATAGGCCCCGATCGCCGCCCCGAAAATGATCACGAATTCGAAAGGCTGCCACAGGACCGCCACGCTGCCGCCCAGGGCCGCGTAGCCGCCCAACACGCTCAAGGCCACGATCAGCGCACCGATGATCAAATTCATGGCTGTCTCCCTCAATCCTCGCCGACGGGCCTCCGCCGGACGTTCACCTTACATATAGGTTACCGCGTTTCCGCCGCCATGTCCCGTTCATCGAGCGGATAGTCGCGCCCGATCACCCGTTCGCCGAAATCGATCAAGGCGTCGACGTCCGCCAAGCGCGCTTCCAACTCGTCGGCGGTCAGCAACAGTCCGTCATTCACAATCGCGTCGCCCTCGTCCGGCTGCGGAGCGTCCGCGCCCTGTTCGGCCCGGTTCCGTTGCAAGCGCGACAAACGGCGACGCGCACGCTCGTCCGCCTCCACCGCCGCGAGAAGTTCGGGATCCAGTTGGGCGAGAAGCTCCGGCGAGACCCCAAGCGCGGACCGTGCGGCCTCCTCCGGATCGCCGGTCGGGGGCGGGGCGACATCTTCCGTGGCCGCGCCGCCCACCTCGGCTTGGGAGCGCGCTCTTGCGGTTACGTCGAAAAGGGGCGGGTCGGCGGGGCCGAACAGGCTCTCAACCACGCCGCGCCAAGGTTCGCTCCGCGGACGCGGGGGCGGCGCGGCCGCTTCGCCCGACAAAAACAAGGCCAGGCGTTCGCGCGCCAAATCACGCGACGACGGCTCCTCGGCGTCTTGAGCCAAGCGCCGATCGCGCAAGGCTTGGGACGCGAGCGTCCAGCGCGCCTCCTGCCAAGCCAAACCCGCGAGAACGTCGAGCGCCTCGGGCGAGCCGTCCTCCTGCAATGTGGCGAACGCGTCGTCCACCTCGCGCTGTTGGAACTGCCCGCGCGCCCGCAGGATCGCGCCCCGCGCCCCCAACACGCGGCGGGCGTCCTCCACATTTTCCGCGCCGCCTTCAACCGCCAGAGCCACTTCGGCTGCATCAATCGCCTGCAACGCCAAGCGCGGACGGTCGTTCTTCAGATGCTGCTCCGCCGCGAGAAGATAAACGGACGGGCGAAAGCGCGATGCGGTTCGCGCCTCCATCCGACGCGCCACCGAATATGCTTCGCCTTTGAGACGGAGGTCTTCGAGGGTCCGCACATAGGCGTTGTCGATCAACTCCCAATCGTCCGTATCGCCAAGCGCCCGCCGGAACCGCTCATAAAGATCAATGAGAATCACGGGATCCTGGGGGCCGAGTTCATCGACGAAGATCGTGCGCATCGCGCCCAGCATGCGGCGGCGCGCCTCATCGCCGACCCTGGATCGGCTGAAGCGGCTGGCCGCCCAGGCCAATGGACGGAGCGCCAAATCCGGGCGTCCCGCGTCGAAGCGGACGTCCGCCAATTTGAACAAGGTCCGGGCCTCCAAATCGTCGCCGCGCCAAGCATAGGACAACGCGTCGAGTTCCCGGGCCGCCTGTTCCGCGTCGATGATCTCCAATTCGTAGCGCAGGGAGATGCTGCGAAGCTTGGCGTCATGGGCGCGGTATCCGCGTCCCGCGGAGGCGGTGTCATAAGAGGTCAGCGCCGCCTGAAAATTGTCGCGCGCCTCCTCCAATATGCCGCGCGCGCGCTCCAGCGCCACCGGCCCGTCCGGGTAGACCCGCCCCGGAAGCGCGTCGGACAGATCCTCGGGCTCCAAGCGACGGATCAGCCGATCCGCCGCGTCGAAGGCCTGCATCTGCACCAAAGCTTCGGCGAAAATCGCGCCGAGCACCAAGCGCATCGGATCGTCCTCGGCATAGTCGAACACGCGATCAATGCCGCCCGATCGGCCGAGAAAAGCCGCGGAACGCCAGTCTTCCTCGCGCGCCGCGAGCACGCCGGACCACATGACGGCGTCCGCCTGGCCGACCGCCGACAAAAAGCCCAAAGCCGACGTGGCTTGTCCGCGCAACTGTCCCGACGCCACGAGCGCCGCCTCGCGAAGCAGTTGGACCGCGGGATCGAAGGACGCTTCAAAATCGATGTCGGAGAGATAATCGACGACCGCCGCCGCTTCTTCGAACAGGGCGTAGGAATAGTAGAAACGGGCCAATTCCAACGCCGCCGCGCCGCGTTCGTTCTCCTCCGCGTCCGACATCGCGATCCGCCGGAGGCGAAGACCTTCCTCAAACGGCGCTTCGAGCGGGCGAATCGGCAACTTGTCGGGAAGATCGTCCGCGTCGAGGAAGGAGAAGCCTGCGTCATCCCCTTCCTGCGGCTCGACTTCCGCCTCGCCGCCGCTTCCCTCGCGCAGGGAGCGCACCGCGTCGAGAACGCTGCGGCGAATTGAATCATCCTGCTGCGCGGCCTCCCCGGCGCTCTGATCTTGCGCGGGCTGTTCGGACAAGGCGCGCGGATCGCTCGCCTCTTCTTCTTGGGCCCAAAGCGCGTGCGCGCTCGCCGACGCCGCGGCGAACGCCAAGATCGTCTTTCGCATGATCGCTCCCTACGAAGTCCCGCCGACGACCGGAGCCACGCGAATGCGCCTCTCCTCTGCCCCCGAAACTCGCATTTAACCTAAAGGCCGCTAGCTTAACGTCGCGTTCAAAACGCGCAGGGTTTGGGAGCTCTCCAGAATGGATACGGTACTTTACGTCAACCTGTCTTCGCAGGTGGCGTTGCGCCGCAAACTTGACGTGCTGGCGAACAACATCGCGAATGTGGACACGCGCGGCTTTCGCGCGGAGCGGAGCTATTTCGCGGACTATCTCGCCAAGGGCGGTGATGCGGGCGCGCTTGCTTACGTCATCGATCGCGCGACCTTTACGGACTTCAAGGAAGGGGCGTTCAACGCGACGCAGCGGGATTTGGACTTCGCGATTGACGGCCAAGGTTTCTTCGCCGTGCAAACGCCGGACGGCGTGCGCTACACCCGCGACGGCAGCTTTCAGATCACCAATGAAGGGTTGCTGACGACCGACGAAGGTTTCCCGGTCCTGAACAACGGGTTTGGTGAGATCACGATCCCCTTCGCCGCGGCCTCGCCGCAGGACGGGTCGATCTCGATCGTGAGCGACAACATCGATCTTTCGGGCGACGGCAACATTTCCGGCAACCAAAACCTGATCGGGCAGGTCGGCGTCTTCGAGTTTCAAGATCCGCAAGCCTTGAACCGCCAGCCTGGGCAAATGTTTGCGAGCGACGCTCAGGGCACGCCTGTCAACGCCCCGCAACTTCTCCAAGGATTTTTAGAGGAGTCCAACGTCAACGCGATCACGGAGATGGTCACGTTGTTGGACGCCACCCGCGCCTATACGTCGTCCGCCCGAATGGCGAATGACGTGTCGCAATTGAAACGTCGGTCGATTCAGCGGCTTGGAACGCCCAGTGGCTAACCGCGCCGCCAAAGTTGAAGTGAGGGGATCACAATGACGCGTATCTTGGACATCGCCGCGACGGGCATGCAGGCCCAGCAGCTCAACGTTGAGGTGATTTCGAACAACATCGCCAACTTGAATACGGTCGCGTTCAAAAAGGCGCGCGCCGAATTCGCGGACCTGCTTTATCAAGCGCAGCGTCGCCAAGGCGTGCTGGCCGCGGACACCGGCGAGGTTCGCCCGGTCGGCGTGGAGCTGGGCCTCGGCGTCCGCCCCCAGGCCGTGTCGCGACAGTTCTCCCAAGGCGCGTTCGAACAAACCGATCGCCAACTGGACATCGCGCTTGAAGGCCGCGGCTTTCTGCTCGTCCAGCTTCCGACCGGCGATTTGGCGTACACGCGCGCCGGCAATCTGCAGATCTCCTTCGACGGCACGATCACGACGGTCGAGGGTTTTCTGATCGATCCGGGCATCGTGGTGCCCCAGAACACCCGCGAGGTCATCATCAACCGGACCGGCGAAGTCTTTGCTTTGGTCGACAACGATACGGTCCCGCAGTTGCTGGGCCAGTTCACGCTGACCAACTTCATCAATGAGGCGGGCTTGGAGCCCTTGGGCGAGAACCTCTATCGCGAAACCCAAGCGGCCGGCGATCCGCTGCAGGGCTTTCCCGGCGATCAGGGCTTTGCGACGGTGCTTCAAGGGTTCCAAGAACGATCCAACGTGAACATCGTCCAAGAGATCACGGATTTGATCACGGCCCAGCGGGCCTATGAGCTCAATTCCCGCGTGATCGAAACCGGCGATCAAATGCTGCAGACGATCGCCAACATCCGATAGGAGTTTTGAATGCGCCTCTTGGGAGTCATCGCGGTCGTCGTCGCGGCGTACTCCCTGGCGCTCGCCCACGCTCAATCCGGGTCCGACGACTCTGCGGAGCGAATGGCGAAAGACTACATTCTCGACCACTACGGCGCCTTGGTCCCGGACCCGGATCGCCTGGAGGTGGAGTTGGTGGGGCGCTTGCCGGGACGGCCTTTGGAGTTGCTGCAATTGGCGATGGGAGAGACCATGAATCGCTTCATCGCCGTTTACAGCACGACGCGCGGATTGGCCCGCGTCGGCGGCGCCGCCCAGGCTTTTATGAGCGTCCCGGCTCCGAATCGACGGATCACATCCGGCGAATTGCTGACCAATGACGATTTGTCGGACGTGACGGTCGACGCGTTCAGTCTGGACCAGGAAATCGCCCTGTCGCGCAACGCCGTCGTGGGGCATGAAGCGCGCCGCGCGCTTTCGCCCGGTCGACCCATCCGGGCTGATTTTCTGGATTCACCGACGGTCATCGAGGTGAACCAAGCGGTCGAGATGCTGTTTCAAGCGCCGGGTCTTCGGATCACGGTCA
Source organism: uncultured Caulobacterales bacterium (assembly GCA_964412525.1). Classification (GTDB taxonomy): domain Bacteria; phylum Pseudomonadota; class Alphaproteobacteria; order Caulobacterales; family CAYPOX01; genus CAYPOX01. The sequence continues at coordinate 1,911 of CAYPOX010000001.1, read as the reverse complement.
AGGGCCGCGCCGTTGATGAAGGCGGCGTCGGCGATACGATTCGGGTCATGAACGTACGATCCAATAAGATCGTCACCGGCGTGGTGGTCGACGCCTCGACCGTCACCGTGATGTTTTAGGAGCTAAAGCTATGCGCCGTCTGTCCTTGTGCATGATCCTGGCCGCGCCGGCGGTCTTGGCGGGCTGCACGCGTCTGACCCAAGTCGGCCAGGAGCCGGATTTGTCGCCGATCGAAAACCCGTCGCGCCAAACCGAGCAGCGCATGGTGAGCATTCCGTTGCCGGATCCCTATCCGGCGCCCATGCCGGGCTCCTTGTTCCAACAACAGGGACGGAACTTCTTCTTCTTCGACGAACGCGCGTTTCGCGTCGGCGATATCTTGACGGTCGTCGTCAATATCGACGATGAGGCCAGCCTTGAAAACCAGACCCAGCGTTCGCGCGCATCCAATGAAGGGCTGGCGCTGACGGCTCTGCTGGGCCTTGAAAGCTCGGTCCTCGAGTCGGCGCTGCCCTCGGAATTTGATCCGACCAACGCGGTCGACATCGAAGGCGACAGCAACACCAACAATCAGGGGCAGATCGATCGCGAGGAAGAGATCGATCTGCTGGTCGCCGCGATGGTCACCAACCGCTTGCCGAACGGCAACCTGGTGATCGCCGGCCGCCAAGAAGTTCGTGTCAATTACGAGGTGCGCGAACTTCGGATCGCTGGCATCATTCGGCCCCAGGACATCAACGTCGACAACCAGATCCTTTACTCCCAAATCGCGGAAGCGCGCATCGCCTATGGCGGTCGGGGTCAGTTGAGCGAGTTGCAACAACCGCGTTATGGTCAGCAGGTGCTCGACATCCTGCTGCCGTTCTAACGCGCCGGCGGCGCTAAGGAGACGTTCCGATGATTCGTCCACTGATCATTCTGTTCATCTTGGCCATCATCGGGGGTTACGTGCTCGGTGAGAACCACAAGGAACGAGAGCGGAAACGCGAAGCGGAATCCGAGCGTCGATACATCATCAACGAGCCTCAGGACCTGTTCCGCGCCTCCTATCTTCAGGTCGACCAAGTGGTCATCCCGCTGATGAAGAATGGGCGCACGACCGCCTATATCTTGGCTGAGGTCTCCCTCGAAACTTCCTCCGAGCCGGAATACAACGCCTTGCGCAACGCCATGCCGCGAATCCAAGCCACGGTTCGCCGCGCGTTGACAAGAGAGGCGGCGCGCGGCGCGTTTGACGGAGATAGCGCCGACATTGACGAACTTGGAGAGGCCGTTCGCGGCTCGCTGAACAGCCTGTTTCCCGAGGCTCCGAGGCCGCCTGTCGAAGCCGTGTTTTTCCGTCGTCTGCTTCTGGAGAATCGCCGGGTTTCTTAAGTAGACGGCGGCGGGTCCGGATCGCGCGTTTCGCGGACGTCGCCTTGGTTTCTCGACAGGGGATAAAAAAGGGCCGCCAATTTGGCGGCCCTGGCGCGTCTTCAGAGGCGCGCGAAAGATTCAGCGACAGCCGCCCGCCGGCGCTGCACGGCTGGGTCGCTCCGTCGCTTAAGAGCCGACGCCCACCAAATCTTCTTGGGAAAGTTCGGCGCCGCCTTCAAGCACATAGGTCGTCAGCCCGCCGGCATTGAAACGGACCTCGACGATCCCCTCGCGAACCAGCGTTTGGTTGAGCACCGGATTGCCTTCAGCATCCTCAGCAGACACGCGGACGCCGTAATTGCCGGGCGTGGCGGGCAAGCCCAAATCGGTCAGACCGTCCCACACGAAGGTCTGCCGACCCGTGTCGAAACTCCCCGATCCGCCGCCATCAAAGGTTCGAATGACCGCATCCGAAGCCAGATCGTAAATTTCGACGGCTCCATCGGACACTTCGCGATCGAAGATCACATCGAACGTCGCGTTCACGCCGTCATA